>CALGGR010000107.1 GCA_937915755.1 uncultured Fretibacterium sp.
CGAGGAATAATCGAAAAAGTGAAGATAACACAAAATTACACTTTTTACGTAGCAGAAATTTTATCGTGAAAATTCTAATTGTTGAAGATGAAGCACCAATCGCCGAAGTCGTCAGCGCATATGCAAAGCGTGATGGTTACGACACAATTACCGCAGGGGACGGGATGACAGCCCTCGAAATTTTTGACCGCGAGGATATTTCACTCGTCATTCTTGACCTCATGCTCCCCAAGCTTTCAGGCGAGGAAGTCTGTCGTAGGATACGTGAAAAATCAAGCGTCCCGATAATCATGCTCACGGCGAAAACAGGTGAGTCTGATGTAGTCTACGGCCTTGACATGGGAGCGAATGATTACGTCGCAAAACCTTTCAGCCCACGCGTCTTAATGGCGAGAATACGCGCGCAGCTAAGACCTTCAGCGACACGTGACAACATAGCCGCAGGTGTATGCGCAGATGGAAGAATTGAGATTGACCCCGAACGTGTTGAGATTCGCAAAGACGGAAAACCTATCCCCGTAACGAAGAGCGAGTTTCTGATATTCTCGACACTAGCATCAAGACCCATTCGCACATGGTCAAGGGACGAGATTATACGGAGCGCATTAGGTGATGATTACGACGGCTTCGACAGGACTATCGACACGTACATCAAGAATCTCCGCAAAAAACTTGCCGAGCCTAGCCACGAAAACGGCTGGATTAAGACCATCTACGGCTTTGGCTACAGGTTTGACGATGAAAAATAGATCCTTGCGGTCTCATTTCCTTATGCTATATGTGATTCTCGCTGTAGTGTCAGGCATTATTGTTCCTATTTTGGGTGTTAAGTTCAGCGTTGAGGCTTTCAGAAATTACCAGATACAGAGAAGGCAGGCTGACCTCGAGAACTTGGGAGAGTCTTTATCGGCACTCTATGACGAGGAAGGAGGAGTCTGGAAACGTCGGCGTGTCATGGACATTTTGCGGCCAGCTCCACAATGGGCAGGAATGATAATCACACTCATCGATCTCAATGGGCGCGAAGTTTACACGTTACGCCCCCTCCAAATGCCGCGAAGGACTCACAGCGCACAGAATGAGCCTCAGACACCTGATTCCGAGACCGAACACATAACTATAAAGCTTGCGATGAACAAAGGAAGCCTTGAGATTGAGCGAAGGATTCCATCAGGCCGATATGAGACATCGTTCCTCAGCTACCTTGTGAGTTATACACTTGCGGGTGCTTTCGTTGTGATACTCTGCGCTTGCGGTGCTGGATACATTGTCGCGGGAAAATTGAGCCGTCCAGTGATAGCGGCCATTGATAGGACGAAGAAAATCGCACGCGGTGATTATGATGTTCACGAAGAGGCAAAGGCAGTAGGGATACGTGAGCTTGACGCATTGACGCGGGGCGTTGAGGACTTAGGGAGATCGCTTGCGGGTCAGGAAAAATTACGACGGAGGCTGATGATTGACATTGCCCATGAATTACGGACTCCCCTCACTGTAACGAGGACACAGATTGAGGCGATTGCTGACGGGATTCTTGAGCCTGCTCCAGAACGTCTGACACTTTGCGTGAACGAGATGACTCGTCTTGCTGAACTCATCGGGAAAGTTGACGCACTCTCAAGGATCGAGGGCGAAACTTTGAGTCTCAACACTGAGACCACCGACATGCGGGAATTTTTGGGGAACGTCGTCGAAAGTTTCTCACCGGTTTTCGCAAAGTCAGGAATCACATTGATGGCTGACCTTGAGAACTTAACCTGCGAGATTGACCGCGAACAGTTCAGGCACGTAACTGACAACTTGCTTTCAAATGCTCTGCGTTACACTGACGCTGGAGGGTCTGTGAGTTTGAGGCTCTATGCTGACGGTGATGATGCTGTGATTGAAGTTTCTGATACTGGGATTGGAATTTCGCAGGAGGATTTGCCTAATATATTCGAGCGTTTCTGGAGAGCTGACGAGTCCAGGACCAGGGTAACGGGAGGAAGCGGAGTTGGACTCGCAATCGTGAAGGCTACTGTTGAGGCTCACGGCGGGAAAATTTCAGCCGTCAGCAAAAAAGGTGAGGGTACGTGTTTCACCGTGAGGCTTAAACGTGAATAGGTAACGAAAAGCGGGACCCCTCGTGAGGAATCCCGCCCGCGTTTTCACACTTCTACTTCTCCGGTGCACCCTTGCTCACCATGATGAAGTACGTTGAACCCTCGCGCTCAATCATGAGGACAATCGAGTTGTCATCACCGACAGCCTTCGACAATTCAGAGGCAGACTTCACTTCTTGGCCGTTCACCTCAATGATGAGATCACCCTCGCGAATATCACCGTCAGCCGATGCCTGAGAGTCCTTGTCGATTTCCGTAATCACAAGCCCTTCGCTGTCCGAGTTGATTCTGTACTGACGCTTCAGTGACTCAGTGAGCGGCGAGACCCTCGAAATTCCGAAATCTTTCAGCGCGTTAATACCGCCTGACTTTGCGGCTGGACTTTCGTTTTTTTCCGAACCTTCAACGCTTCCGTCGCCCTTGCTGTTTCTTTCGGCGAGCTTTACGTTGAACGTCATCTTCTTGCCTTTGCGGACGACCTGAAGTTTCGCTATCGAGTTGGGGGCTAACGTCCTGACCCTCGACACAAAATCGTTAGCATCCTTGACTTTCTTGCCGTTGAGTTCTACGACGACATCACCGCGCTTGATTCCGGCCTTGTCAGCAGGGTCGCCCTTGAAGACATCGTTGATCATTGCGCCTTCGCTTCCAGTTACACCATAAGCCTTAGCCATTTCAGGGGTGATTCCTCTGACGCTCACGCCGAGCCAGCCGCGCTTTACACGCCCGAACGAAACGAGGTCGCCCATGATTTCCTTTGCTTTGTTGACTGGAATCGCGAACCCCAAGCCCTGAGCATAGGGGATAATCGCCGTGTTGATTCCGACAACTTCACCGGCCATGTTGAGGAGAGGTCCGCCAGAATTTCCGGGATTTATAGCCGCGTCAGTCTGGAGGAAATCGTCGAAGTTAACGTCCTGCGCGTGAATGCTCCTGTTCTTCGCGCTGATTACTCCGGCTGTTACAGAATGCTCGAAGCCATAGGGATTTCCTATTGCAACGACGAACTCACCGACTTCAACAGCGTCAGAGTCTCCAAGTTCGAGGACTGGGAGATTCCCATCAGGCTCAATCTTTATCACTGCGAGGTCATACGTCGGGTCATTGCCGAGAATTTTCGCGGAGTAAGTCTTCTTGCTTCCGTCCTCAAGCTGTAATGACACAGTGATTTTGTCAACGCCGTCAACAACGTGATTGTTTGTGAGTATCTGGCCCTCTTTACTGACGATGAAGCCGGAGCCTCTTCCCTTCATTGGGACTGAACGCGTGAACTCCTTGAAGCTGTCCCCGAAGAATCTCTTGAAGAAAGGATCATCATCGAACGGGAATGGTGAAACCGAACGTCTTGCTGTCTTCTCAACGTCAATATTAACGACGGCAACCGAAGCTCTTTTGACGATTGGGACGATTGGATTCGACTGGCTTACGCTGTACGGTGAGAGGGCAAATGCGCTCCCTGATACCGCGAGTATGAATGCGAGTGTGAACGCTAGAATTTTTCTTGTTCTCATTTCTTGATACCTCCTATAAATTTTTACGGCCTTGTATTTTAGCGGTGAATTGTGGGTACTTCATGAACTGTTTTCAGCTTACTCAGGCTATAAGCAAGCCACAAGCTCATTAACGGCAGTGCAATCATTACCCCCCTGTAAGTCAAAGAGCGTGAAATTAACCGTGCCATTGTGCCATGATTTCTGAGCGGTGCAACAAAAAGCCTCATCATCGAATATAGAATAATGGCCAGAGGAGCAACCACCGAATAATGTCGCTCGCCCTTCTGTCTGGGGAGAACACGCTTTTCGACAGCAAGCAATATCCCTACAATCACGAACGCTATGATTGAGTAATATATCTGAACCGGGTGCCTGAATATTCCAGCCCTGTCAAAAGGAAAGTGAACGCCCAAGAATGATCTTGTCGGTATTCCAACGCAGCAGCCATTCATGAAACAGCCCCATCGACCGATAGCGATCGTCAGGATTGCGGGAGGTGCAGCAGCATCACAGAGCTTCAGGAATGAGACTTTCTTTGAGAACGTACACATCAAAAGCGATGAGAGAAACGCTCCCGATAATGCTCCGAACTCATGAACTCCTCCGCGGTTTATGTCGAGGAAAAGCGATGGATTTGCCATGTATTGATTCCAGTTCTGAATATACTCGAATGACCTTGCGCCCAGCAGCATGAAGAAGAATGACACAGCCATGATTCTGCGCGACTCGTACTCGTCAAGCCCGTAGAGAGGGAGACG
The DNA here is from genome assembly GCA_937915755.1 of uncultured Fretibacterium sp. Taxonomy (GTDB): domain Bacteria; phylum Synergistota; class Synergistia; order Synergistales; family Aminobacteriaceae; genus JAFUXM01. Next base: position 4,354 of record CALGGR010000107.1, read on the forward strand.
CTTTATCACCCATACTATTGCGAGCGACAAAGCTATGAACCATATGACGCTGTATGTGTCGATTCTAAGGCCGAGTATGTGGAATAGTGTAGGGTGCATTTCAAGCCTCCGTTGACCAGAGGAGCATATTGTCCTCGAAGTACGCGCTGATCCTGCCGTTGTCCTTGAGCCATGAGAGATACGAACGCACCGTGCTTCCCGCGAGAACATACTGCTCGAAGTTCATGGCCAGTCCGTACTCAGTGAACAAAACTTGAAGTATCCTCTCGAAATTCACGGGGGTATGGCAGATTCTCATTGTCATTTCCGCAACTTCATTCACTGTGTCGATGTTGTATTGAGCAAGTGAGGATATGTCCTCTGCAGGCTCTGCATGTGAAGGAATGAATACGCGGGCATTCATAGTCTTCACAGTCTCAAGAGTTGCGAGATATGCGCCAACATCATAGATGAATGTTACGCGGTACTTGTCGAGGGTCTCACGGCTCGAAAGGCAGTCGGCAAGAAACACAACGTCGTCACTCGTCCTGAATCCGGCCATGCTGAAGAAGTGTCCGGGAAGGTCTATCATTCTCCAGCCGTCGGGGAGGACTTCAGGGGTGAGATACTCTGCATCGCTTTCCTGTGCCATGAGGAACTTGTGCCGTAATTCCTTCATTGGGAAGCCGCCATAGAGAAACGAGGGTTCAAGGACGGTATGGCGTGTGAAAGCGCATTCAACACCGGGAGCGTATACCTTGCAGCCCGTGTTTGACTGAAGGTACTTGTTCCCGCCAATGTGGTCAGCGTTTGAGTGAGTATTGTAGATTGCGGAAAGATGCCAGCCGTTAGCGTCGAGAATCTTCTTGACTTTTCGGCCAGCGTCCTTGTCGTTCCCGCTGTCAATGAGGCAGACGTTATCGCCGTCAAGTTTAACGAGGCCTATTTTCGCCGGACTCTGAATGTAGTACGTCTGTTCCGTAACCTGAACCAGTTCATACATTACTTCGCGCTGTCCTCACTGTAGAAGCTCGTACCCTGAGCATATCTCTCCCTGAGTTTCGGCTTCTCGATCTTCCCTGTCGGATTTCTCGGAACGTCAGCAAAGATTATCTTTCTCGGCCTCTTGTATCTCGGAAGTCCCAAGCAGAAGTGATTGATTTCCTCCTCAGTGCAGTTCATTCCCTTCTTGACCTGAATTACAGCCGCAACAATCTCGCCCAATCTCGGTTCAGGAAGCCCAATGACCGCGACATCATGAATCTTCGGGTGAGTGATTAGGAAGTTCTCGACCTGTACAGGGTATATATTCTCACCGCCCGTAATTACGACGTCCTTCTTCCTGTCAACAAGCCACACGAAGCCTTCCTCGTCCATCATGGCCATGTCGCCCGTGAAAAGCCAGCCATCTCTAAGCGTCTCATGAGTTGCGCCCGGATTGTGGTAGTAGCAGAGCATTACGCCCGGCCCTTTGACGCAGAGTTCTCCTGTCTCGCCCTGAGGAATATTGTTCCCATTGTTGTCGACAATCTTAAGCTCCCAGCCGTAGCCTGGCACACCGATTGCTCCGACTTTGTGGATGTTCTCCATTCCGAGATGTACACAGCCCGGCCCTGTCGACTCTGAGAGGCCGTAATTCGTGTCGTACTTGTGATTGGGGAAGTATTCGAGCCAATGACGTATCAGCGACGGAGGTACAGGCTGCGCGCCGATGTGCATTAAACGCCACTGTGAGAGATTACGTCCCTCAAGTTTCAGGTCCCCCCTGTCGAGTGCGGTCAAAATATCCTGGCACCACGGGACTAACAGCCACACAATCGTGCAGCGTTCCCATGAAACTACATCAAGTATAGCTTTCGGGGACGTTCCTTTGAGGATCACCGCCCTGCTTCCAGTGTAGAGAGAGCCGAACCAGTGCATCTTCGCGCCCGTGTGATATAGCGGCGGAATGCAGAGGAATACGTCATTGTGCGTCGTAGCGTGGTGAATTGCCTCCATTTTTGCGGCCTGCAATAATGCCGTGTGGTTGTGTAGGATAGCTTTCGGGAATCCCGTTGTTCCTGACGAGAAATATATTGCTGCTTCGTCATGATCCTCAATGAGAATCTTGGGGGCTGTTGAAGGGCAATTGTTCACAGCATCATTGTAGCTTTCCGCGAATGAGGGGCAGTTGTTGCCGACGAAGAAAAGCAGGCATGACTCGCCGAGTGCAAGTACGGTATTCTCAACTCTCCCGATAAATTCAGGACCAAAGAAGAGAATATCAACGTCAGCAAGTTTCACGCAGTATTCGATTTCTTCAGACGAGTATCGGAAGTTCAGGGGGACAGCGATTGCTCCGGTCTTGAGAATCCCGAAGTATATCGGCAGCCATTCGAGGCAGTTCATGAGGAGGATTGCGACTTTCTGGCCCTTCTTAACGCCGCGTGAGAGAAGCATGTTTGCGACCCTGTTGGCCTTCTCGTCAAAGACCGTCCACGTAAATTCGCGCCTGTATGGTTTCGATGATGTTGGCTGAATCAGGGCGTATTCCTTCCAAGTAATGCGGACTGGCTCGGACTGTTCGGGGTTGATTTCGACGAGAGCAACTTCATCGCCGTATAGTTTTGCGTTTCTTTCGAGTAAGTCTGTGATAGGCATCTGTGAAAAATATCATTCCTTTTCATGAAAAACTTCAAGCGAGATTTTAACACAGTCATTCTGCTATAATCCACGCAATGAAATAACATGAACAAAGGAGATTAACAATGTCATTCCCAAGCGATATAGAAATAGCACAGTCAGTAACACCTCAGCCAATCGTAAAAGTTGCTGAGAAAATCGGAATCTCTGAGGACGAACTTGAACTCTATGGCAAGTACAAAGCCAAGCTCTCTCCCTCAGTAACAAAGAGGCTCGCAAGTAAGCCCGACGGAAAACTAATCCTCGTTACAGCAATCACTCCTACCCCTGCAGGTGAAGGCAAGACCACAACAACCGTAGGACTCACTGACGGTCTCCGTAAAATCGGCAAGAACGCAATGGCTGCCCTCCGTGAACCGTCATTAGGCCCCAGCTTCGGACTCAAAGGCGGCGCGGCTGGCGGAGGTTACGCACAAGTAATCCCGATGGAGGACATCAATCTTCACTTCACGGGCGATCTTCACGCAATCACTACAGCTCACAATCTCTGCGCGGCAATGCTCGACAATCATATTCAGCAGGGCAACGAACTCAATATCGACCCTCGCCGCGTAGTATTCCGTCGTGTAATGGACCTCAACGAGCGCGCACTCCGCAACATCATAATCGGTCTCGGCGGAAAGGCTAACGGAGTTCCCCGCGAGTCAGGCTTCGACATCACGGTTGCTTCTGAGGTAATGGCAATCCTCTGCCTCTCTTCTGACCTCATGGACTTGAAGGAGAGACTTGGCCGAATAGTCCTCGCTTACACTTATGACGGAAAGCCCGTAACAGCAAAAGAGATAGGAGCATCGGGTTCAATGGCGGTGTTGCTGAAAGACGCAATAAAGCCCAACCTCGTTCAGACGCTTGAGGGAAGCCCGGTGTTTATTCACGGCGGGCCTTTTGCGAACATTGCACACGGCTGTAACTCAGTTCAGGCAACAAAGCTAGGCCTTAAATGCGCGGATTACCTCGTTACTGAGGCGGGATTCGGCGCGGACTTGGGAGCTGAGAAATTCCTCGACATTAAGTGCAGGGTTGCGGGCTTGAAACCTGATGCCGTTGTCGTAGTCGCAACAGTGAGAGCATTGAAGATGCACGGCGGACGAAAGAAGACTGAGCTTAACACTGAGGACTTGCCCGCCCTCGAAGCAGGTATCCCTAACCTCATGAAGCACATCGAGAACGTCCAGAAATACGGCCTCCCCGTCGTCGTCGCAATCAACAGATTCCCCAATGACACGGAAGCAGAACTTGCTCTCGTCGCAAAGAAATGTGAGGAACTTGGAGCATCGTTCGCACTCTCTGAAGTCTGGGCGAAGGGCGGAGACGGTGGAATGGAGCTTGCCCGGAAAGTCGTCGAGGCTTGCGAGAAACCGTCAACATTCAGATTCATTTACGACGAGGCAATGAGTCCCAAAGAGAAAATGAATGCCATTGCCCGCGAGATTTACGGCGCGGACGGAGTTGACTTCACGGCACAGGCTGAGAAGGACTTGGCACTAATCCACGAACTAGGGAAAGATGGCTTGCTGGTCTGCATGGCAAAGACTCAGTACTCACTCTCTGATGACCCCGCGAAGATTGGTCGTCCTTCAGGATTCAGAATTACGGTGAGGGAAGTGAGATTATCGGCTGGAGCTGGGTTCCTTGTCGCTGTTACGGGCGAGATTATGACGATGCCGGGTCTCCCTAAGAAACCTGCCGCATTGAATATTGATGTCGATAAAGACGGAAAGATTACGGGGTTGTTCTAAGATGGCTGAAAAATTATTGATGAGGGAATCATGCGCTGACTTTTCCAAGCTGGTTGGCTCAAGGGTAACAATGCCCGGAGGTGGAGCTGCCTCTGCACTCGTAGGAGCATTAGGAGCCGCACTCTGCGAGATGGCCGCGAATTTCACCTTAGGCAACAAGAGGTACGCTGAAGCTGAAGACGATATGAAGAATATTCTTGAACGCTCGGAGAAATTGAGGATTAGGCTTCTCGAACTTGCTGACGAGGACGCAAAGGCATTCCCTGAACTTTCAGCCGCATGGAAGCTCCCGAAGGATACCCCTGACCGTCAGGAAATCTTCGCTAAGGCTGCCCTGAACGCCTGCAAAGCTCCCCTCGAAATGGTGAAGTGCTGCTGTGAAGCTATTGACCTCCTCGAAGTTGTAATGGAAAAAGGCAACATTATGCTGATTTCTGACGTAGGCTGCGGGGTACTCTTGTGTGAGGCTGCAATGAATGCTGCGGCAATGAACATCTACATCAATGCGGGAAGCCTGAAGCATAATCCTTCTGCCCGCGAATTAGAGTCCGAAGTTGATGAGCTTCTAGCCGAATACCTCCAGAAAGCCGACGATATTTCCGGCAAAGTTACACTCATAGTCAGGAGGGTTTGACATGGCCGAAGTCCTGAAGGGCGTACCAGTTGCCGCGAGTTTGACGGAAGAACTTAAAGCACGTTGTGAGAGGCTCAAGGCACTCGGAATAATTCCGACGCTTTCAATGCTGAGGGTCGGTGAAAAGCCGGGCGATATTGCCTACGAAACGGGCGCATTGAAACGCTGCGAGAAGATCGGAATCGCTGTCAACAAAATCATTCTCCCCGCCGATTCTTCCGCTGATGAAATTACGGGACGTATCTGCGAAGTTAACACCGATGAATCGATACATGGCCTGTTGATGTTCCGTCCTCTCGATGACAAAGTGGCAGAACGTTCAGCGTGTGAGCTTCTTGAATCGTCGAAAGATGTCGACTGCATGACCGACTCATCGCTTTCTGGTGTATTCACGGGGTCGGGTACGGGATTTCCCCCGTGTACGGCTCAGGCATGTATTGAACTTCTGGACTTCTATGGCGTTGACGTTACAGGGAAGAACGTTGCAGTTATTGGCCGAAGCCTCGTCATTGGGCGGCCTGTTTCAATGCTCCTCATGAAGAACAACGCTACCGTAACAATCTGCCACTCTAAGACTCATAACCTTCCCGAAATTTGCCGTAACGCAGACATACTCATTGCCGCTATTGGACGCGCAAAGTTCATCGGTGCTGATTACGTCTCGGAGGGTCAGACAGTTATCGACGTTGGTATCAACATGGACGATGATGGGAAATTATGCGGCGATGTCGATTACGATTCTGTTGAGCCGATAGTGAGGGCGATTACCCCGGTGCCGGGCGGAGTCGGTGCTGTAACAACCGCCGTACTCGCAAAGCACGTCATCGAATCAGCAGAAAGGGTATTGTCGTCATGAGAGATATTGATTACATTCTTGAGTTCTGCGTGAACCTTAGCCGTAACATGATCATGAGCGGTGCAAACCTTGAGCGTATTCACACGGCAGCTGAGACTGTCTGCAGGGCTTACGGACTCCGTGATGTCAGCATATTCCTACTCAGCACTCACATGACTATAAGCGCGTATGATGATGAGGGTAATTATTCGTCCCGGCAGATTTCGATCCCGCCTGCCGGGATTCACCTTGAACGTCTCCGCTCACTCAGCCAGTTGTCATACAAAGTCGCGGAAATCACGCCAAATCCCAAGACCTTGCCGCAAATGCTTGAACGGGCAAATAATGTCGGCGATTACTCCGAATACATGATACTCGCCGGAAAGATCTGCGCGATGCTGTGCTTGGGCTTCATATTCGGGGCAACATTGTGGGACGCTGTGCCGATAGTTTTTGTTACGGTGCTGATTCACTTCCTTATGTCAACGCTTGAGAAGAGCGGCCTCGACAGAATGCTTGTGAACTCGCTGACGATGTGGACGGCTTCATCATTGGCCTTGATGTTCATATACAGCGGCTTCGACGGAAATTTTGCGGTAATCATGATAACGGTCTCAATGCTGGTGATACCAGGTATCCCGTTGGTGAACGCAATGAGGAATCTACTCTGCGGGAACGAGATTAACGGGATACTGCAGATGCTGAAAATTTCGGTTGAGACTATGGCACTTGCTCTCGGAATTTACGGAGCGTTCATGATGTTCGGGATTGAGGAGACTTTCAGCAAGCCTCTTTCAGCGATGACTAATCCGGCATATCTTGTCGCGTTCTCGTTCATAGCCTCAGTCGGATTCGGGGTAGTGTTCAGGATTCCGCCCAAAGATTTATGGCTTGCGGGACTCGGCGGGGCATTGTCGCGCATCTCGGTGATATATCTTCCCATGATAATCAACAGCAGGCTTCTGTACATGACACTCTCAGCGTCAGCCGCAGCACTGTACGCCGAATTTCTTGCGGTGAAGAGAAAACAGCCGTCGACATATTTCGTCTACCCGTCAATAATCCCATTGATACCCGGCGATTTGTTCTACTACGCTGTAACGGGGATATATCTCGGGGCGAAGTCATGGGTTGAGATGAACGGTGTGAACTGCTTGATTTCGCTTGCGGGCCTGAGTATGGGTTTTGTTCTTGCGTCAACTGTGTCAATTCATGTTAGACGTGGAAGGATCAGAATATGGGAGAAGTAGTTGGGTATGAGTGCGAGAAATGCGGGTATAGATTCCGCCTTGGTCTGGGAGTAGGAGGTAGCTTCTTTATTGAGACTGTCATAAAGGTGGAGAACGGAGAGTTTGGAGAAGAGGCAAAGCGTTTCTTCAACGAACATTCTGACGAAGCAATAGAAGCAATAAACTATGAGGGTGTCATAATGCGTTGCGAAAAGTGCGGGGAATATGAAAGCCATGAAGCCCTTACCATGTATGTCCCAAAGGAAGACCACGTAATGTCGTACTCAATTCCATCATGGGATTTATGGGCGGGAAGGTATACGAGATACGCAGATTATCCCCACAAGTGCAAAACTTGCGGCGGAGACATGAGAATCATTGCGAGTGATGAACCTATAGTATGCCCTCACTGCGGTGAAGAAATGGCTAAGTCTCTCGTGGGATTTTGGGACTGATTCCAGCCAACAAAAAACGGGAGGATTCTTTGCGCGTCCTCCCGCTGCCTTTTCACTGAAGCTCGATATATTTTGCTGACACATAGCCCGATACTCCGGACTCCTCGTCATGAATGAAGTACCATTTTGCCCCGCTGGAAGAACTTGCTTCCCCGTTCACAGTAACATGTGCCCCGTTATCGAGTGCGTCAAGTATCCGTGATTTAGTGCTTGGTTTCTCGCGGATATTGAGACGGTCATTGTCTGCCGTGTTAATGACGACTCCTTCTGCCGGATATTTTCCTTTTGCGCTATTCTTGCTATGCAGCCCGATATATTTCGCCGACACGTAACCCGATACCCCGGATGCCTCGTTGTAAATGTAGTACCACTTTGAGCCGTTCGGAGATTTCGCTTCTCCATTCACAGTAACATGCGTCCCGTTGTCGAGAGCGTCAATTATTCGTGATTTCGCGTCTGGATTCTCGCGCATGTTGAGACGGTCATTGTGTGCAATGTTTATCACGACTCCTTCTGCGGGATATTCTGTGCGTTTTCGCTGGGCGGCAATAGCAGATTCAAACATCAAAAATATTAACGCGCAGAACACAATCACAACGCCTGCAAATTTTCTCATTCCTGAAATCATCCTTTCACACAAAAAATGGGAGAAGCCCTCATCCTGACTCCTCCCGCCAATCCTTCACTTATTCCCTAGAACAACGGAGCAAGCACCAACGCCACAACCGTCATCAGCTTGATGAGGATATTCAGCGCAGGGCCAGCAGTATCCTTGAAGGGGTCGCCGACTGTATCGCCTACGACTGCCGCCGCATGGTTCGCTGAACCCTTGCCGTTGAAGTGCCCTTCCTCGATGTACTTCTTCGCGTTGTCCCAAGCACCGCCCGAGTTCGCCATGAATAGAGCCATCATAACGCCCGTTACGATGGAGCCGCCGAGAAGTCCGCCGAGTGCCTCTTTCCCAAGAAGGAAGCCAACAAGCACAGGTACAGCAATCGCCATAACGCCCGGAACAATCATCTGCGTCAAAGCCGCATGTGTCGAAATCTCAACGCAGCGGTTCGAGTCAGGTTTGCCCGTTCCGTCCATGATTCCCGGAATCTCGCGGAACTGTCTGCGAACTTCCTCAATCATTGAGCCTGCTGCCTTGCTCACAGCGTCAATCGAGAGCGAGCAGAAGATGAACGGAAGCATACCGCCGATCAGCAATCCAACGATGACGTAAGGATTCATGATGTCGATCTTGTCAATGTGCGCCGCCTGTGAGTACGCCACAAAGAGCGCGAGTGCTGTCAAAGCCGCCGAACCGATTGCCAGTCCCTTGCCCATTGCCGCCGTAGTGTTTCCGATTGCATCAAGGTGGTCTGTAATCTTTCTGACACCCTCAGGAAGCTCGCTCATCTCTGCGATGCCGCCCGCGTTGTCAGCGATTGGCCCGTATGCGTCAACGCTCAGTGAAATTCCGGTGATTGAGAGCATTCCTACAGCCGCAACAGCAACGCCGAACATTCCAGCAAGATAGTAGCTGATTAACGTTGAAAGGCAGATGAGAAGCACAGGGATTCCCGTCGACATCATTCCGAGCGACAAGCCTGACAGAATTACCGTCGCCGCGCCGGTGTCAGATGATGCCGAGACAGCCTGAACGAAACGATAATCGCCCGACGTGTAAATCTCCGTAACGATACCGATTATGATTCCCGCGAGAACGCCTGACGTAACCGAGAGGAATACGTTGAACGAGTTCGAGAAGAAGAAGAGTACGCTCAAAACGAATGTTCCGGCAATCATGAGTCCGCCTGCTACGAATGTTCCTGTCCTGAGCGCAAATGCCGCGTCTCCGTCCTCAATCCTCTTGACGACTCCGGCCATTCCCGGAAGTTTGGCGATTGTTGCCCTGACTTTTCCGGCGAAAGGTGCTTTCTGCGAAATCATCATGCAGCCGACGATTGACGCGAAAACTCCCCAAGCCGCGAGGAACATAGGATAGCCGATTCCCCAGAGGCCGAGCTGTGAGTCAGCAACGCCGGGCGTGAACGTGTAGACAGCACCGATTGCCATAGCCGCAAGCACTGAGTTGACGTATGACTCGAAGAGGTCCGCGCCCATTCCCGCGATGTCGCCTACGTTGTCGCCAACGTTGTCGGCAATAACTGCGGGGTTACGGGGGTCATCTTCGGGGATACCGGCTTCGACTTTTCCGACGAGGTCAGCACCAACGTCAGCAGCCTTCGTGTAAATGCCGCCTCCGACACGTGCGAAGAGTGCGATTGAGCTTGCGCCCATTCCGAAAGCCGTCAAAGCTGTAACGTCATTCAGGAAGAGATACGCAACCGCAAGACCTGCAAGTCCGAGTCCGACGACGACCATTCCGACGATGCTTCCGCCTGAGAACGCAACTTCAAGCGCGTTACCTGCCGCCGCTGAAAGTATGCCTTCTGACTTCGGGGCTTCGGGTGCCGGAGCGGGTTCTTCTTCGACGACTGCTTCGGCCTTGTCGAGTTCAACAGCCTTCTTCGCTTTCTTGGGGGCTGCCTTCTCTTCAGCGGGCATACCTGCAAGAGCCGCGTAGGTTGTACGGCCATTCGAGTTTGTGGCAACGTACATGCCGATCCAGCCTGCTGTTGCTGAGCATAGCGCACCGAGTACGAACGCGAAAGCCGCGCCGAGTCCTAATGCCGCGACAAGCAATATCGCGACAACGCCAACGAACGGAGCGAGCCATGAATATTCCTTTTTGAGGAACGCCATAGCACCGCCATGAATTATCTCGGAGAGTTCGGCTACACGGGGATGACCGATTTTAGCCTCTTCCAGCTTCTGATAGACTGTCCAAGCATACCAGCCTGCTGCAGCTCCTGAGACAAGAGTGATAAATACTAAGAAAAGCCACATGAAATTTTTGCCTCCCTTTAGGGTTAGTTTAAGTTCTCTAAATTATAGCCTAAAAGTTTTTCATTATGGGAAAATTTTATATATCAGTTCAGCGATTTCTTCACAGCATGATTCGAGCGCGAAATGACCGCTGTCTACAAAATGAATCTCAGCGTCCGACAGATCCCTTCTGAAAGCCTCAGCACCCGCAGGAATGAATGAAGGATCATTTTTCCCCCACACTGCTAACAACTTCGGCTGATATTTTCTCAGGTACTCCTGAAATTTCGGATACATTGCGACGTTGCTCTGGTAGTCGAAAATCAAGTCTGACTGAATCTCATCATAGCCCGGTCTTTTCGTGTAATGAATGTCGAGAGTGTAACCATCGGGTGATACACTTCCTTCCTGAGTCCCGAAAGTGTACTGCCCGATGATGGTTTCGGGTGCAAATGCGCTCTTGTAACTTTCGCGGAGTTCTGGCGTTGGGTTCTTCCAGTATTCGGCGCGAGCCTCCCATTTCTTTCCGAGACCTTCAGCGTAGACGTTGCCGTTCTGGCTGATTATGCCCATGATTTTGTCGGGGTGCTTGAGGGCGATTCGGAAGCCTATGGGTGCGCCGTAATCGAATACGTACATGTAGAACTTTCCGATGCCCAACGACGAAATGAAGCTGTCGATGACTTCCGCGATGTTGTCGAATGAGTACGTGAACTCGTCCCTCGATGGCATATCTGACTGTCCGAAGCCCGGAAAATCTGGAGCGATTACGTGGAACTTGTCGGCAATCATGGGAATCAGATCCCTGAACATGTGGCTCGATGAAGGGAAGCCGTGAAAGAGAATCATTGCGGGACTGCTTGGGTCTCCTGCCTCGCGGTAAAAAATATTGAGGCCGGACACACTTACTCTGCTATACTTCATAACATATCACCTCATAATGAAAGGATATTTTAATTATAATGTGGTTCGCAAAAAAAGTAACGCTGTTCAAACGCAAAGACAGAGAAACTTGGCAGAAAATCAGGGACGCTCTGAAGGCTGAAGGTTTCACGGGAGTACGAGCAAGCCATTACCCCATAGACAGCCTCAACGCTTGCGGGTGTGGTGCGAAGGTTGACCCAAGAAATTTCGGAAGTAACGGGTACATTGACCGCGATGTATATTTCATTGACGTTAAGGCCGACGACTTTGAACGCGCCAAAACTTTGTTGTCCTCACGCGGAATTGATGCCTCTGTTGACGAAGATGTTATCGGGAAATTAGGGAGGGTTTGAAGATGATTGATGACGCGCCGGAACTTGTTGTGATAATTCAGTGTGATGATGTCTTGAAGAGGTGTTCAGGTTTCCTCTGCATGAATGATTTTTACGAACGTATTGGGAAATTCGAGGGCTATCCTCCTGAGACGCGATACATGGCCATGACGTGCGGGGGCTGTTGCGGTAACATCACGACGAAGTTGGAGAATCTCGGAATGCGACTCCGAAAAGCCGGCATAAGCAAGGACGATGTAGCGATACATTTCGCCTCCTGCATATGCTCGGAAAATTCTCACAGACTCCCCTGCCCGTTCATGAGCAGAATGAAGGCTCTCATTCATCACAAAGGATTCGGGAATGTCGTTCTTGGTACTCACATCTCAAAGAAGGCTGAGGCCAAACGTCAGGAAGGCATATACAGGAAGTGGGAATGAGTCAGTCCTTCCCGCATTCAATCCCCGCGATGAAGCTCCTGAAATCACTCATAGTCGTGCAGTCGAGGGAGTAGAGAGTCTTCCTTCCGTCCTTGCGCGATTTCAACAGCCCGCATTCCGAAAGCACCCTCATGTGATGCGTCAATGTGGGCTGAGTTATTTTGAAGTGTTCGAGTAGGACGCAGGTGCATTGCTCGCCGTGAGTGAGAAGCTCGACGATCTGAAGCCTGTTAGTGTCTCCCAAAGCCCGGCATATTAGCGCGGCATCTGGTGCATTCATGATTTCACCGCCTCCCTAAATCCCAAGAAAGTTGAATACGTAGCCAGTGATTATTATACCGGCAGCGCAGACAAGTATGAACACGCCTAGAAGTCTCGGCTTTATGACTCTACGCAGCATTATCATTGACGGTAAACTCAAATCCGTAACCGCCATCATGAAGCTCATAACCGTACCAAGCATAGCACCCTTCGCGAGTAAAGCCTCAGCAATCGGGATCGTCCCGAAAATGTCAGCGTAAACAGGAATCCCGACCAGCGTCGCAATGATTACGCCGAAAGGATTATTGCTGCCGAGAATGGCTGTGATGAATTTCTCAGGAACATAGTTATGGATTACCGCGCCAATTCCAACGCCCGCGAGAATGTAAGGGAACACAACCCTAAAAGTTGCGATGACTTCACGGACTGAGTAAGCGATTCGCTGTTTCCGTGTGAAACTCAGGAACTCAATATCAGCATCAATCACACCGTTGCGGGAATACACGAAATCCTCAATGTATTTCTCCATGTGGAGGCTCTCGATGAAAGTCCCGCCCAAGACCGCGAGCGTCAATCCCAAAATCACATAGGCAACCGCAATTTTTGTCCCGAATATGCTCATGAGAAGGACGAGACTTCCGGGGTTAATCATCGGCGACGATATGAGGAACGAGAACGTCATACCAAGAGGAAGCCCCGCGCTCGTAAACCCCATGAAGATGGGAATTGATGAACATGAACAGAACGGCGTTACAGCTCCGAGCAACGCGCCGATCACGTTCGCCTTTAGACCCCTGAAACGTCCCATGATTCTCTTGCTTCGTTCGGGCGGGAAGAACGTCTGTATGTACGAGACCGCAAATATCAGAACGCAGAGAAGGATTGAGATTTTCGCGGTGTCGTAGATGAAGAAGTGAACGCTTCCGACAGCCGCCGAATTTACATCGAGCCCCATTGACGATAGCGCCAAACTCACCGCATCACTGAGCCATTTCATTCCCAAAATCTGAGACTGTATAAAGCCCCATAACATAATTACCCCTCCACATTGCATAGATGATTATCTATCATTAGTGCAGGGAATGATACAGAATACATAGATAAATGTCAATATAAATCCCCCGTCAGGAATAACCGTCAGGGGGAAATTCTATATGTCAGTGCTGTCTATGGCTGTGTAACAATTCGTGTTCGCGGCCTTTGATGAGAGTGTCATAGATTGCGAGGGCTGTGGGGTTTTCGTTGGACTTCTTGATTTGAGTGTTCACATCGGACTCGTAAAGCCCGTGTTTCCTCGCCTCTTTCGTCCTGAAACCTGCATGTCCCGGCTGTCCTCCTCCCATTATGCAGCCTCTGCGGCAGGCCATGACCTCAACAAAGTGGTAGAAGCTCTCACCGTTCTTTATGCGCCTCAGCAATGCGTCAGCCTCAGCAAGTCCGCTGACAACCGCCGCTTTTATCTCATTGCCCTTGTAGCTAAACGTAAATTCCCTCAACGCTCCAAGCCCGCGCACACCGCTCTGTCGAAGTGCTTCGATTGCAGGACGTTCCGGCCCATCGCAGAGTGTACGAAGTGCCGCCTCCATTACGCCGCCTGAGTTCCCGAAAATCACGCCTCCTCCTGATCCCATTCCGAACGGCATATCAGCGGCCTCGCTTTCAAGGAGGTCAAAGCGTATCCCAGCTCGCTTAATCATCGTAATCATCTCTTCGGTCGTTAGGACGTAATCGACATTCTGTTTGCCGTCACGTTTGAGGTCTTCACGGAGGATTTCGGCCTTCTTCGCGGTACATGGCATTATTGCGACTGAGAGAATCTTCTTGCCCTCGTTGTTCGCAGGGTCAGCGTAGTATTCACGCGCAACTGAGCCTAGCATCTGCAATGGTGAGTAGCTCGTTGATATGTGTGATACGAACTCCGGCCACCTCTTCTCGCAGAACGACACCCAGCCCGGGCAGCATGATGTGAAAAGCGGGAAAGGCCCTCCCTTCTCAAAGAGTTCCAGAAATTCACGGCTCTCCTCAAGAATCGTCATGTCAGCCCCGAACGTAGTATCATAGACATCATCGAAGCCCAATCTGTGCAGCGCAGCAACAATTTTACCCATTACGTTCTCGCCCTTAGGAAGACCGAATGCCTGGCCCGCCGCGACTCTAACCGCCGGGGCAACCTGTGCATAAACCTTCACATCAGGGTCAGCAAGAGCCTCCCAGACAGGACGAATATTCGTGTTTATGGTTATCGCACCTGTCGGGCATACTACACGGCATTGCCCGCAGTTCACGCAGTCGGTGGCAGCTATGCTCTTGTTGAACGCAGGAATTACCATCGCGTCCGTCCCTCTGTGTGCGAAGTCTATCGCGTTTATTCCCTGTATTCCCTCGCATACCCTCACGCAATCCCCGCAGAGTATGCACTTGTCGGGGTCTCTTACGATTGAAGGGGACGAAAAATCCTTCTCGTGTGTACGCTCCTTGTAACCCCAGCGGACTGAACTCACTCCAAGCCTCTTGGCCAAGTTCTGAAGCTCACAGTCTCCGCTCTTTACACAAGTCGTGCAATCTCTGTGATGTGAGGCGAGCATTAACTCAATCAGCATTCTCCTGTAACGCACGAGTCTCGGTGTGCTTGTCTTGATGCTCATTCCGTCTCTTGGACGTTCGGAGCATGACGCGAACATTCTTCCCCTTTCGTCCTCAACGTTGCAGAGCCTGCAAGCTCCATATATTGAAAGCTCGGAGTGATAGCACAGTGTCGGAAGGTCAATCCCTGATTTCCTTATGACCGACAAAATATTAGGCTCATCAGTAAATTCTACGGGCATTCCGTCGATTATCATTCTTCCCATTCTTCTGCACCTCCTAAGCTACATATATGGCCTTGAACGGGCAAGCCTCTATACATGCACCGCACTTTATGCACTTTTCCTGATTTATGACGTATGGAACTTTGGGTTTACCGTCAATCGCCTGAACTGGGCAGCCTCTTGCACACTTTGAGCATGACTTGCACTTCTCCGGCTCAATGGTGTAACGCTTCAGCTTTTGGCAGACGTGGGCGGGGCATCTCTTATTCTCTATATGCTCGATGTACTCATCAAGGAACGAATTTAGCGTGCTTACGACAGGAAGGGGCGCGCTCTTTCCAAGTCCGCAAAGGGCGGTGTTTATGATGAGGTCAGCAAGAGTCCTCAGTTCGTCGATGTCCTCCATTCTCCCGTTGCCTGCTACAATGCGTTCGAGAATCTCAAGCATTCTCAGTGTACCCTCACGGCATGGGACGCACTTTCCGCATGACTCCCTGTGAGTGAACTCCATGAAGAACCTCGCAACCTCCACCATGCAGGTATCCTCGTCCATTACGACAAGTCCGCCTGAGCCTACGATTACACCGAGCTTCTTAACGCTGTCGAAATCGAGAGGTTCGTCAAGCTGTGTCTCCGTAAGACAGCCTCCAGAGGGCCCGCCGATTTGGACTGCTTTGAATTTCTTGTCGTTCCTTATTCCTCCGCCTATGTTGAAGATTATCTCTCTCGGTGTTATTCCGAACGGTACTTCAACGAGGCCGGTATTTCTCACAGCACCCGTGAGCGCGAATGTCTTTGTTCCAGGACTGTTCTCCGTTCCTATGCTCCTGTAACAGTCAGAGCCTTCAAGAATTATCTGCGGGACATTTGCGTATGTCTCAACGTTATTCAGGACTGTGGGCTTCCCGAAAAGTCCCTGCTCGACCGTTCGAGGCGGTTTCACACGAGGCATTCCGCGTTTTCCTTCGATTGAGGCTGTGAGTGCGCTTCCTTCCCCGCAAACGAAAGCTCCCGCGCCCCTGTTGATATGAAGACGGAAGCTGAAGCCTGACCCCATTATATTGTCGCCCAAGAGACCGTATTCCTCAGCCTGCTTTATTGCGAGTGTCAGACGTTTCACAGCGAGAGGGTATTCAGCCCTTACGTAGATATAACCTTCCTGTGCGCCCACAGCATAAGCCGCGATAATCATTCCTTCAATCATTCTGTGGGGATCTCCCTCCATGATTGAGCAGTCCATGAACGCGCCGGGATCTCCTTCATCTCCGTTGCAGACTACATAGCGAATCTTCTCCGGCTGACCTGCAACCTGCTGCCACTTCTTACCAGCAACAAAGCCTCCGCCGCCCCTTCCCCTGAGTTTTGAGTCGAGTACGGTCTTAATCACTTCGGCCTGTGTCATAGTGAAGAGTGCTTTTGCGAGTGCCTGATACTCTCCGACTGAGATTGCTTCCTCTATGCTTTCGGGGTCAATAGTTCCGCAAGTCTTGAGAACGACTCTTGTCTGCCCCTTGTAGAAAGGTATCTCGTCCTGATTGAAGCATTCCTCGCCCGTGATTTTGTTCTTATAGAGGAGACGGCTCACTATCTCACCCTTCTTAACGGTTGACTCTATGATTTCCTCGCAGTCATCTGGCGTAACCTTCGTGTAGAGTACACCGAGAGGCTCAATCCGTACTAACGGCCCCTGTTCACAGAAACCAAGGCAGCCGGACTTGTGGACGTGCGGGTGCCATACCTCGCGCGCAAACTCAACCACGATGTCCGTATCCTTTGCTAGTTCGTGCATCTTCTCCCAGACTTTGAGAGAACCGCTTGCCTGACATCCTGTTCCTGCACACACTAGGATTCTTACAGGCTCTTTCTTCACTGCTTCACGGAACTTCCCTTGAAGAATATCGAGTTCTTTACGACTGGTTATCTTCTGAGTCATTACTTCGCTGCCTCCTCTCTTAGTTCCTGAATGAGAGCGTCTGCTTTCTCAGGTGTCATTGCAGGGTGAACGCGGTCATTCACCATAAGTGCAGGGGCAAGGCTGCAAGCTCCGAGACATGACACGGTTTCAACAGTGAAGAGCATATCATCGGTGGTGTGCTTCTTGTCGGAAAGTCCAAGCTGTGAACGAAGACGCTCAAGGACGGGCAATGAGTGCCTTACGTGGCAGGCTGTACCGTCGCAGACACGAATGATGTATTTCCCCTTAGGCTCGAATGAGAATCTCTCGTAGAAGCTGGCGACGCTGTAGGCTTTTGTCTCGGTTATGCCTATATGCTTGGCGATGTAAGGAAGAAGCTCAAGCGGGACATAGTTGTATGCTTCCTGAACTTCGTGAATGATTGGGATCAATGAGCGTTCCTGAGCCGGATATTTGCTCATAATCTCATCGGCCTTCTCGTAAAAAGATTTATCTGGCATAAAAATAATTCCCCCCTCAATTAAAATCGTGAAAATAGTGAAATCTTAAATGAAAGGGGAATTTGAAGGAATTATCAATATGTTCGGGCGCGTATTATCAAAATATATAACGCACGTATAGAGTTTTTAACTTCATGGATGAACTTTCTGTCCAAGTCCGAAAGTTTGTAGTTCCTGCGGTAAATTAGCATGTCCTTGTATACCCGCGTATTGTCGGGGCATTCCCTCTGTACCAGCCCATGACGCTCAAGTATCCCCTCAGGCATCGGCGACACCCACATGAAAGTCTCGGGATTTTCCGCAAGAAGGTCAAACTGAGTCCCACGCTCAAACACGAATATCCTACGTTCAACGTTGTCGGGAAGTTCCTCCTTCCTCACCACAGAAAGAGGAAGGGACGGCACGAAAGGATCAGCATGTGCAATTTCTATCATCTTCTGAAGGTCGCTGAAGTGAATTACGTTTTTACTGGCAAGAGGATTATCCCTGCTCATAATCAGTACGTAATGGAATTGCACGACAAGCTCCCATGCAAGCCCTTTCTCATTGAAGGTGTCGAGAAAATATTTATCATACCCAGAAGCATAGCGCACGATCCCGAGCCTGTAATCTACTTCGAGAATGTTCTTGATGGCTCTGTAGGGATTCGTTTCCTTGTAGTATATCTCTACTGGTTTGTTGCCGATTTTCTTTGAGAACTCGACGAATGCGTCCGCTATATAGCTTGCTCTTGGTACTGAAATCGAGAACTGCAGCTTCTTGGGTTCGTTCTTCTTGAATGCCTGTTCAACCGCGTCAATCTGTTCAAGTATATTCTTCGCGTAATGTATGAATTCCTCCCCTCGTTTTGTGAGTTTCATTCCTTTTGATGACCTGTCGAATATCATTATGCCTAGATCTGCTTCAAGCTCTTTGATTGACCTGCTTAGGTTCGGCGGTGCTATGAGTAATTCTTCCGACGCCTTATTGAGTGAGCCTGCATGTGCAACTTCTACGGCATATTTCATGTGTAATATATTCAGTTCAAAAATCCCCTCTCACACTCCTTTGAATAATAATCAAAATCTTTTTTCGCGGAATACTCAAAAGCAACAATCCAGCATTATCAAATTTTATAATTTATTCTTATCCGTGTTAATCATTCCTCAAAGCATCGTAAATCCATATAATAATTCCTGCTAAGGCGGACAAAATTAAGGAGTGCAATAAAATGCGTTCCCTCTCGTTTTTTGTCTGCGATAAAAAACCTTGAACACGAGGGGAAAGACGAAAATCTTTTACCCTCGTTATTATTTTTATTCTTGCAATTTCGCGAAAATGCTGTAAACTTTGCGCGATTTTCCGAATTAAGCCGGTAAGACCAATAGGCAAAGTAAGCATTCCTCTCGTTCTGGCGGACACTGTCGGGTATAGTCGGAGAATTTTGAAGCAATCATCTTTTGGGAGGAATGTTATTTGTGTCGTCGTCCAAGTCTTTTACTTTCGATTTTTGTGCTCCTTGTTAGCGCGTTAATAGTTACGTTCGGCGTTGTCGATGTTGAACTCGAATCGGGGTCGCATTTCGGTCTCGGTCTTCCTGCTCAAGTCCCGCTGCTCTTCGCGGCAATCTTCGCGGCAATCGTCGGGGCACTGTATCTCAAACGCTCATGGTCTGAACTTGAAAAGGGTATGGCCGGAGCGATTCAGGTATCAATTCAGGCAATCGTGATCCTCGTACTCGTTGGCTGCCTCGTGGGTTCATGGATTCAGAGCGGCGTTGTCGCAACCATGATATATTACGGTCTCGAAGTAATGACACCGCGATATTTCTACCTAGCAAGCCTCATAATCTCCGTCGTCGTCGCCATAGCTACCGGCTGCTGCTGGACAACAAGTTCAACCGTCGGCGTTGCTTTAATTGGTATAAGTGCAGGTCTCGGACTTCCCTTGCCGATAACCGCAGGCTTCGTGATCTCAGGGGCGTATTTCGGCGACAAGATTTCCCCGCTCTCGGATACAACCAACCTTGCCCCCGCAGTCGCAGGAAGTGAGCTTTTCGACCACGTTAAGGCGATGATGTGGTCAACAATCCCGACGCTTATCATAACGGCGATAATTGCGTTCATGATGGGAGACTCGGCTCAAGGTTCGGACGGAGGAAGAATCGCACTCATTCAGAGCATGATGCGCGCTGAGTTCAACATTTCGCTTTGGGCGTTCATACCTCCGATGGTCATCATCGTCATGGCGTTCATGAAGATTCCTGCGATTCCCGGAATAGTCGCAGGGATAGCCGCAAGCATAGTAATCTCGCTCACAAGAGGCTCAACGGCTCATGAGGCTCTCGAAGTTCTATTCTCCGGCTACGTTCCTGAATATCTCGGCACGTTTGCGGAGGCGACAACACCGGAGGCTATGTCGTCTGTAACAGGAGCATTCACTCAGGCGTTCACGGCAGGAAGCCCGGCACTCAGCGTAACACCTGACGTTTTCGCAAAGGTCGGAGGATTGCTCACTCAGCTTTTCACGAGGGGCGGAATGACATCAATGCTTGAGACGATATGCCTCATCGTTGTCGCGTTGTCCCTCGGCGGAATTATGGAGGTCTGCGGATTCCTTGACGTTATACTCGACGCGCTCATGAGGCACGTTAAGAGCGTCGCAGGACTCATTGGTTCGGTTCTTGCGTCGGCATTCATGGCTAACGTTTTCCTGTCTGAGCAGTATCTCTCAATCATCGTTCCCGGAAGAATGTTCAAGCGCGCTTTTGACGAACGTACATGGCCGAACGGAAAGAAACTCGCGCCCGTAATGCTTTCACGTTCACTTGAGGACTCCGGCACAATGACGAGCGTGTTAGTCCCTTGGAACACTTGCGGAGTATATGTGAGTTCGGTACTTGGTGTTGCAACGCTGGATTACCTACCGTACTGCTTCATGAACTGGCTGAATCCTCTCGTTGCGTTTGCGATGACTGCTCTCGGTCTCGGAATAATCTGGAAGAATGAGCCTCAGGAAGAAGGAATGTTCATTGCTGAGGTTGCTGAGGCTGCTCCATTGTTATAAAAAATAATTTTGCCGAACGGTACTCATTTTTCCCGGTAATTTTATTTCTCCAAGTGATTTATATCATCGGAGTTTGTCGTATAAGTGAAGAACCCGTTTATCGTCCCTTCGGGGCTACGCTAGAACGAAGTACCACTTGTGCGTGGATTGAAATATCGCTGAGGTTGCTCCAGCTGTAGAGTAAGCGAAGATGTTTTGCCCCTGTCGAAAATGGCAGGGGTTTTTTGTGTTATAATCATTTCCATTTTGAGTTGGAGGATTTTGTAGTTATGATCTACGACAGTCATTTCATTAGTATTCTTGCAGCATGGGTTATTTCAATCGTTCTTTTTGCGACACTGATCATTTACTTAGCAAAGCACCCTCACAAAAGGACAATGCCTCTGAAAACAATTTTTGTCTTAATGTTTCTCGGGGGAACGGCCATGTATTGTGCTTTTCGTTACAGAGAGCTTATACAGGCCGTAAATTCTCAGTCAAAAAGTCATTATCTTGAATGGACAAATAGCGAAAACGCTCCATTGTTTTATATCCCTTACGTAATAGTTAGATCAGTAATAGATGTCGGATTGATGTTTTACGGACGCGGAGACAACAGCACATTTTACAGTATGCCTGAAGCCAAAAATCCGGCGGCTGTGTTCTTATTCTGGCTCATTCAGCTCATAGCATTTTATACGGCCGCAAGTGCACTGCTTATACGTTTCGGGAATGACCTCCTGAGATGGATAAGGATAAAGACTTCAAACGTCTCAAATGTCGATTTAATCTTCGGGATAAACTCGGACTCCCTTGCATTAGGCCGTAACATAGCCGGTGCCAACCATAACATGATCATATACGTTGACAGCGTGTCTGAAGAAAGGTACGAGGCTTCAATAAGAGATCTCGGAGGCGTAGTGTATTTGAGCAAAGATGCACTCAAAGCAACTCCCTCATTTCTCCGTGAAATTCACATAAAGCCCGGAAAAACGACCTTCACTCTTTATGCTCTGTCAACTGGGTACGACAAAAATATGCAGTATGCCCGGTCAGCTTCAGAAAGTCTCAAAGAGCTTGGCATACTTCCTGAACAGACTAAGCTCGTTCTTCTTGGCACAGAGGAATGGAAAGGTATGTACTTCTATTCCAGCGCGGATCATTACGGTTATGGGAGCGTTGAGTCATTTTATGATTTTGATTTCAGCGCACGTCTTCTCATTCATGAATATCCCTTGTGCAACGCGATAAACTTCGACGAGAACGGGCTGGCAAAAGATGACATGACTGTCCTCATCGTCGGCTTCGGAAGGCTCGGCCATGAAGTCCTCAGGAAGGTCGTAGCTTCAGGACAATTTGAGGGAAGCAATTTCCATGTCGCTATATATGACCCTAATTTTGAGAATCGCGCGGGCTTCTTCATGTCGCAGTATAGTGCCATGTTCAAGAATTATAAAATTACATTTGAGCCTCGTGAGGGAAGATGCGTTGAGATGTTCCAGTTCATTGAGGAAAACGCTGCAACATTGAAATACATCGTGATATGCCTCGATAACAGGGATACTGCCAGAGATATAGCCGTTCAGATGATAGACCGTCTCAACACTTTGGGATACTCAAGGAACGTATACACCTGCGACTCAAAAGGCGTGAGATGCTACTCTCAGCACACTGAAGAATGCGAGTCCCACTGGCTCTATGACTCTGATCTTATTTGTTCGGGTGAGCTTGACAGATACGCTATGGAACTTAACCATCGGTATGTCGGCGGAAAAGACGCAAAAGAAGACTGGAAGCAATGTGCCTATTTTGATAGAATGAGCAGCCGTGCGAGCGTCGATTATCTTATTCCGTTGATACGAAAGATAAAGGCGGATAAAGGAAGTTTGACGCAGGAACAAAGGGAGAATCTGGCAAAGAGTGAGCATTTGAGGTGGTGCGCTTTTCATTACACGTCAGGATTTGATGCAATGGGGAAAGACGAATTTGTTGAACGCATAAACTCATACCTGGAAGAAATACGAGAGAACGGAAAGTCCCGTATCAGGATAACTAAGGATATTGATACCAGAAAGCATGTCTGCCTTGTTGACTGGGACGAACTTGACGAGATTTCAGACCTCGAAAACTCTCTCACAGGCGGCAAAAGAGATTACAAGGAACTCGACAGAGCAAACATCGACATGATCATCGAACTCATAAATGACGACGAAGAAAAGTAAAACGGAGAATCATCTGCACATGGAAACAGAAACAAGTTTCAAGTATTACGCTTTTATCAGCTACAGCCATAAGGATCAAGAAATAGCGCATAAACTTCAGAAGCATCTTGAGAAATATCATTTGTCATCTTCACTGAAGAAATCGAATCCCGGCCTCCCAAAAAAGCTGAGTCCGATATTCATAGATACTTCCGACCTTATAGGCAAAGGGACTCTGAAATCAGCTCTTCAGGAAAATCTCGATAACTCAAATTATCTTATTGTGATCTGTTCGCCAAACAGTGCAAAGTCGCCGTATGTGAATGATGAGGTCGAATATTTCGTCAAGGCAGGCCGTGTCGAGCATATAATACCGCTGATCATTGACGGTGCCCCGCATTCAAACGATCCTGAGCTTGAATGTTTCCCGCCGGCACTTCTCGCGCTTCCCCGTGAGAATGAACTTCTAGGGATAGACTTGAAGAAGTACGGCTCACACGAAGCATTTGTAAGAGTTATCGCTACACTTCTCAGGCTTGACATCAATTATTTCGTGTCAAGAGACGCAAGAGAAAGAAAGCGGAAACTCTTTTTATTTGTATCGATGCTTATGGCTCTTCTTATAGCTTCAATAATAATGAGACCCAAGCCTTATGATGAAGTTTTGGCGGACAAAGTAATGGAGAGCTCTCTGTCCGGTTATGTCAGAGTCGGAAGGCAGTGGAAAAATTTTCGGGACCTCGTTTACTGCGCGGCAAATAATCCTGAGAATTTTAACCAGCAGTTGAAGATTTATAAGGATCATTTTTCAACTGAGGAAGCGGCACGGACGAAAGAGCTTCTTCAATATTTGTATGACATGATGCAGTCGGGAAGTGTCATGCCGTGGTCTGGAAAGCCCATAGCTCAGAGGGTCTGTGCTGAACTTATTGCGCTTTACGGAAACCGTGAAATCCAGTACAAGTTCTTTGCTTCAGTGCTTGAGTTTACAATGAATGATCTTGAGACTCGGCGTGATTACGGTTCTCAATATATTGGGCTTTTGATGGAAATTCTTGAACTTGACGCTAACATCGCATCGACGCTTTTCCAGATTGTATGTGTACCGCATCTGACAGGAAAGTATGCTGATAATTCAGCGACAGCCCAGAAATTTGCGGCTCTGCTTTCATCAGTTCCAGAACAGAATGAGCATCTTCACAGTGAGAATGCAAAAAACGCCGATGAACATCTAGTGCTCTTTAAGGAAGAAAGGGGCGACTGTCTCATGAGATTAAATTCATGCGGTGTCTTCAATGCCTATTCCTCACAAATAAGAGGAAAATAGACAAAGAGGGCGGAGCAGTTCGAGCTAAAATATATCCGCCCTTGTTGAATAAACTTCAATCGCTCCCAAATCTTCAAAGCCGAACGCACGATAGAACGGCACTCCCGACGGCGTGGCCTGAAGAACGATCTTCCTTCCTCCTGAGAGACGGCATATCCCGCTCATCATTGAGGCAGCAACTCCCTTCCTCCGAAATTCCGGCTTTGTCGCAAAATAGTACACCCCCATCAATTTCGCCTCGTCAGTAACAAGAAAAGCTCCCGCATCATGGCCGTCAATCTCAGCGATATACATCGACATGCTTTCATCGCTGCTGAATGCTTTGACCAGTGCGAGATATTCAGCAGAAGGTTCGCCCTCGCCGTACTCGAACGCTGACCACTCGCAATCTGCCCACTGTCCGAATGTCTCACGAGTTACAGCCCTCATTTTCACGGAAGGATTCACTCGGTCTCTCACTGCATTGGAAGGCTCAAGGCTCATTGCCTCAAGATGTCCGGCATGTAGAAGTCCCGCAGCCTCCAATATGTTGTTACCTCCGTCGAAAACTGGCCACATGAATGTCTCGTTGCGCCGACCGAAGAAAGTCATTGCGTTTTTCACAGTCTCAATATCTTGAACTTGCTCGGGATAATATATCCAGTTCTCAAACTCGTTGTTCGTCGAAACACAGAAGCCCCCGTTATTCCCAAGCGCAATACTCTCGCTCACTGGCAATGCTCGTAAATGTTCGGCAAAAAATTTCAGGTCCTTCCAAACATCATTCATTACCAATCAACCTCCTCAAGTCCGCACGTCAGCATCAAGTCCTTAAGCTCAGGGATAATTTCACCGTTAATCTTCTCACGGTACTCTGAACCCTCTTCGCCCTCGTTCCTCATCGCAGCTTTAAGACTTGCAATCATGTCCATAATCTCATCATTCGTCCGGCTAAGTCCGTCTGACTGAAGCTCCAATATCTTCGCACGTGTGTTCTCGCGTTCAGCCTTCAAATCCAAGTCAGCCTGCGTAAGTTCCCTGAGACGGTTCTGAATATCACGCCTCTCGTCTGACGTTAAGCATGCCGCTGCGTAATCATTCTCGTTCCTGAAGCCAAGTGCAAGAAGCTTCTTGTTGAAGTTTATCTCATGACGCTGCAATTCCTCGCGCCCCTTTGCAGCCTCAGTCTCAAGTGCGTGTATCTCAGTCTGAATCTTCTCGAGTGCCTGAGATTTTGCGTTCTTGTCCTCACGCCTCTCGTTCAACTGTGAGCGTAGAGCCTCAACGTCAGCACTCATTCTCGACATCTCTTCATCGGGCTTCATCGACGCAAAAAGTATTATCCTCTGCTGCTGTATGCTGTCCCTTTCTGCTTCAACTGTCTTAACTCGCCCTAAAAACTCATCACGTTTCAACCGGAGGGATTCGCGTTCCTTTTTGAGGGCGGTCATCTTTGTGCTTGCCACTGAAAGTTCGCGTTCAAGCTCGTCGTATCGCAGTGAGCCTTCCTGCCAGTCGTTCATCCTCTTCGTCAGTGCCTCGACAACTTCAGCAGGATTCTTGTCGGGAAGCGTCTTGTATCCATACATCGTAATCTGTGAGTTGAGCTCGCGTTTAAGGCTCGTTACTATTTCGGCCTGAGTCTTAGTCTCCGTGTCTAACTGCTCTTCCTCGATGCGGGCATTTTGCAGGGCGAACATTGCGTCCTGATGAATGCGCGTTATTTCCTCCCTTGTCTCGCGAATCTTGTCGAGCTCGTCCTGTGCAGCCTTCATGTCGCGTTCGGCTGTCTCGGCAGTGTCGGTGGCGTTCCTCGCAAGCTGTAATGTGTCGCGTGTCCTCTGCCGTTCCCTGTCAATCTCCTCGAACGGCGAGATTCCTGTGCTTATCTTGAGGCCGAGAAGTGAGACCTTTGACGATATTTCCGCCGTGATCTCGTTGATCTGCTTGCGTAGTTCACTTTCATCTTTGCCGACTGCTGAAATTTCCTCGCTGAGTTTCCCGGCTTTTGTCTGTCGTGAGGCCAAAGCGTCCCGAAGTTCGTCGAGTTCCTTCTGCGTGTCAAGAAGCTGTTGATGTACTTCATCAGGATTCGGGATTGTCGTCCCGGAAGTGTAAGGGTGAGTCATTGAGCCGCAGAGTGGGCAAGGTGCGCCGTCCTGCAAGAGCTCACGTACAGCGTCAAGGTCCTCGATTCTACGGAGGAGTGCCGCACGTTTTTCGAGGCGTTCTGCTTCCAACTGAAGCTCATGAAGTTTTCCTGACTGTTCAACGTCCCGAATGTTTAGCGTCCTAGTCTCCTGCTGAATGCGCAGCCGCATGTCCTGAAAGTGCTTCAGCTTTTCCTCAAGGCTCCGGACTTCCTGAAACTTCTTGTAGAGTTCGTCAAGGTCAGCAAGCCTCTTAACGTTTTTATCGCATATCTCACGCCACTCGGTTATAGTCTTTCCCTTTAACGTGCCCTCAAAGAATGCCCGCGCCCTCGTAAAATTCTTCTCGATAACGGCGTAACGGTGATTAACGTCCGAGAACATTGCCGACCTGTCATTGAGTATGCTCTGAGCCTGAAGCTTCCTCTGAATCGCTTTCGACCACGCGGCTTTGAGTGAGGTGTGCTTGTCGTCAGCCTGCTCATACATCGCAAAACATTTCTGAATCCCCGACAGCCCTGTCTGCAACTTCTCATCAATGGAATGCTGCTGCAAAAACTTTTTCGCCTCACGCAACGCAACCTCGACACGTTCCAGCGACACCTGCTCAGTCTCAGCCTTTGACGAACACTCACGGTACTGACGCTCCGATTCCTCGTACTCGTTACGCGCCTGAACAACTGCGTCGCTTCTGTCCGTAATCTGAACATCGAGAGCCTTCACGCGCTGTATGAGGGTGGACATCTTTGACTGTTCCGCAAGCTTATCACGATATTCGGCCTCAATGAGAGTGAGTGCTTCGTCTGCATTCTGGACGGCGTTACGTGCCTCCGTCAAGTCATCACGGAGAGCGGCCTGCTTTATCTGGCTCTGTTCGCGTGATTGCCTCAGGTCCTTTATGGCCTCGTATTCCTCGCCGAGTTCGAGGGCTTTTCCTCCTCGTTCAAGCCTCTGTTTTGACGGCACAAAGAGAGCTGTCTTTCGGTCAAGGTCTATTCGTTTAGCGTCCAAGTCTTTGAGGAGTTCCTGCTGCCGAAGCTCCTCTGCCCTGTGCTGGAGTACCCTCCGTAACTCCTCGAATTGTCCTAGAATTTCCTGCATCAACAATCACCCCTCAAAATATATTTTCCCGTTTCTTCCTGAGACCGTAAAATTCCCGCACCATTGAAAGACGAATTTGCCGCCCTTACGGATTAGCCCCGAAAGTTCACGGCATCTTCCCCGCGATAATGTACGAAGCCCGAGCCGCCTCCCCATTTCCCTTATCACAAGAATAATATCATCATCGCTGAGATTTCGGAGCTTCCTTCGGTCTAAAGTGTGAGGATCATCAAGGCATGACTCAAGAATCTCGCGTGAATAAGAGTCCTCGTCCTCCCTGACCTTCCTCATGTCCTCGCCGAATCGTGCAAGGTGTTCGACCGCCGATGAGTTTATTCCGGCCTCAATGATCGGCAAAAGTTTCAAGCGTATGAAGTTCCGCGTGTATTTGTCGTCATTGTTGGTGCTGTCCTCTCGCCACGTTAAGCCCCTCACACGGAGAATGTCCCTGAGGAAGTCCCGCCTGAGTCCAAGCAAGGGACGGTAGAATGTTACGCCGCCGCGCTCGCTGTACTCGGTCATTCCAACGCCCCCGCGAATCCCTGTACCCCTAAGAATGTTGAACAGCACGGTCTCGGCCAAGTCATCGCGGTTGTGTCCGAGCATTATGGATTTTATGTCAAGCTCTTTAGCTGTGTCGATGAGGGATTGGAGCCTGAGTCTTCTTGCTGACGATTCGATTGATTCGCCCTTCATCTTTGAGGCCGGAACATCAACCTTCACCGCCCGGAATCTTACGCCTAAATTCTCTGCGAACATGGCCGTGAATCTTTCGTCCCCGTCGGATTCATCGCCCCGTATACCGTGATTTATGTGTATGGCAATCATCTCTCCCTCATAGAAACGCCGGAACAGCCAGAGCATAGCGAGTGAATCCCCGCCCCCTGAAACCGCGAGGGCAACGGGCTTCTTATCGTTCAGCCAGCCCTGACGCTCCCCTGTCTCACGGAAGTATTTTCCGAGAACGTAATCCGAAAGCTCGTAAGGGATATTACTTTCCATCATAGAGAAGCCTGTAGACTTCGAGGTTTGCGCTGACACGCTGGACGTATCCGTTAGTCTCGGAGATTTTCACGGCCTCAATCCATCGCGCAAGGTCAACGTTAGCACCGCCGTTCTTGAGCCATTTTCGGGCGTTCCCTGAACCTGCATTGTAAGCGGCCATAACGTACTCTTCGCGCCCAAAACTCTTCATCAGCGTTGCGAGATGTGATGCGCCTAACCGTATGCTGTCATTGGCGTTGTACAAATCATAGTGTGCAATCCCTGCGCGTTTTGCTTCTTCCCTTGCTGTAGCGGGCATAAACTGCATTAGACCGGCCGCGCCGACCCAGCTTCTTGCATTTACGTTGAACGCGCTTTCCTGACGCATTATTGCCCAGACGAAATTAGTCTCCGTACCGTACTGTCTGCAAGCCGCGTCAACACTTGCCTTGTATGGGCGCGGGTAAAGTGCCTCCAAATCCTGACGGTACATCGTTGTGCTTGAGGTCATGAGAGTCTCAAGCCTCCTTGCCTCGCTGTAACTCTCCTCAAGTCCCAGCCAGCGCGACAAATGCAAAGCCCGGTACAGTTCGCGTGTGCTTGCCTTTGGACGTGAGAGTTTGAGATACGCATGATAAACGAATCCCCACTGTTCAAGCTCCGTCTCCTTCAGCGAGAGATTAGGATTGGTGCCGTTGACGATGTTCAGCTTCTGCCCCGTCAGGAACGCGTAGATCGTGAGGGGGTACTTTCGTTTCAGGAGAGCAAGAGTGTTAGCGGCCTGCTGGTTCTGACCGGCCATAGCCTGAGCGTGTCCGAGCCAGTAGAGTATCCTTGCGCGCCTGTACTGGTTCACGCCGGGAGCGTCGCACTGCCTGAACAGCTTTACGGCCTCAGCGTAATTCCCAGCGTCAAGATTCCTCCATGCCCTTGCCCACAACGTATTGAACGCGAACGTCGTGCCGGGAAATGACTTGAGTATCTGTGCTTCGAGAGCGTCCCTTCGTGCTGTGTTGGATTTCCCTGTGAGGTTGACGAGGGATTGCAACGCCCTTGCCTGAACATTACCGCGCCTTTCACGTGCTATCCGGTCTAACACTCTCATGCAGGAGTCGCGCATACCGTTGTCCTTTGCGAGGTTTGCGATTCTTGTTACGGAGCTTGAGGCGTAGGAGTTTCCGCTGACTGCGAGTGCGCCCCATAAGTTGAGAGCGTCATTGTTGTTCTTGAGGCGTGAATTTGCCCACGCGCGGTAATACTGAGCCTTTCGACCTGTAGCGCCCGTGAGAATGTCGAGGGCTGCCCTGTTTTCGCCGACTGTGTGGTAATGCACTCCCAATGCAACACGGATATTGTTGTTGGGATTTTTGACCCTTGCAAGGACTGCGGCGGCTTCTTTGCTTCCTGCCTGAAGTTCGAGGAGCTGCAGTGCGTGGGAATTGACCTCCCTGTCTGCCGGGTGCTGAACGAGCCGTGTGAGGGTGTAGATTTTGCGTTCGTCAGTTCCTGCGTTCTGGAGCATTCGGTTCAACGCTGTGAGAGCTGCTGATGGACTTCCCTGCGAATCATTGATACGGTACTGCGCGAGTGCAACGTAATATTTCAGGTCAGCGGGCGCAGACTTGTAGAGTGATTCTGCGAGGGTCAACGCTCTCTGAGTCTGGTGAAGATTCTCGTAGCCCAAGAGCAGCGTCATGTCAGCGTAGGGTCTCACGGAAGCGGGGAAGTTCTTTGCCTGCGATTCGAGAATGCTGACTGCTTCGGCCCACTTCTCCTGAAACCTGTAAGCGTTGGCCATGAGGGAGTAATCACGGGTGGATTTCTTCTTGATGGATTTGAACTGAAGCTCCATTTCCGGCCATGCTCTCCGCCAGAATAAATCCTGAAGACTCGATGCCGCGTATGAATGAGGTATGAATGAAAGTGTCAGTATCAATGTCAGAATTAAAGCCTGTAAAATTTTACGCATTGAAAACTTTTTCTCCTTGCAAAATTTCTGTGTATTATATAATAACCGTGTAAAGACAAAGGATTTTGGAGCAAAGGAGTATTATATGTAATGAATGCTTTTGAGACACTTAGAGAGCGCGGGTACTTCGAGTGGTGTACGAACGAAGAACGCCTCTCACAAGTCATGAATGAAGAAATGGTTACGGCTTACGTTGGTTTTGACCCCACAGCGGACAGCCTTCACGTTGGGCATTTGATCCCATTGATGGCACTTGGCTGGCTTCAGAAAGCAGGGCACAGGCCCATAGCACTTGCGGGAGGAGGAACAGGACTAATCGGCGACCCTTCAGGAAAGAGCAAGGAACGCAACCTTATAACCCTTGAGGCCGTAATGCACAACATTGAGGGTGTTAAGAAGCAGCTAGTAAAATTCCTCGATTTCGACTGCGGTGAAAATTCTGCCTTGCTCCTCAACAATTACGACTGGTTAAGCAAGATGACGTTCCTCGAAGTTCTCCATGATGTGGGAAAATACTTCTCAATCAACAACCTCATAGCCCGCGAATATATCCGTTCACGCCTCGAAGACCCCGAAAAAGGAATCTCATACACCGAGTTCTCATACGTTCTTCTTCAGGCGATGGACTTCAAATATCTCAACGAACACTACAACTGCCGCCTCCAAATGGGAGGAAACGATCAGCAGGGAAATCTCCTCGCAGGTTCCGACTACATACGAAGGACAACGGGCGCGGAAGTTTTCGGGCTGACACAGCCGCTATTGCTCACGTCATCAGGTACTAAGTTCGGGAAGACAGAAGCCGGAGCAGTTTGGCTTGACCCGGAGAAGACCAGCCCCTACAAGTTCTACCAGTTCTGGTTCAACACAGACGACAGGGACGCTGAAAGACTCCTCAAGCTCTACACGTTCCTCCCGATTGAAGAGATTGCCGGGATAATGTCCGAGCATAACCAGTCGCCGGAAAAGAGAGTTGCACAGAAGAAGCTTGCCTATGAAGTTACGCGGACAGTTCACAGTGATGAGACGGCAAAGAGCGTCATAAAAGCCAGCGAGATTCTCTTCAACCCTAAAATCGACTTTGCGGGAGTCAGCGAGGAGACATGTGAAATGTTGAAGCAGGAAGTCCCGTTTTCACGTCTTGAAGGAGTGAGCCTTCCTTCGGGAGTTGTTGGGATACTCTCAGCGTCGGGTGCATGTGAGTCAAACGGTGAGGCAAAGCGCGCGATACGTCAGGGCGGTGTGTCCGTGAACGGCGTGAAGATTTCCGACGAGAAAGCAGAGATTGACCCGTCGATGCTAGTCTGCGGAAAGTACTTGTTCCTCAGAATTGGCCGAAAGAAGTTCAACATGGCCGAAATCGCGTAACATGCACACTTGTACATGGTATATCTCGGATTCGGTGAGTGATGTTCTGGCGCAGGTCATAAAGGACATGGCCGCTGCGCTAAGGAGTCATTCGCGGAATATCGACATTGACGTGATAAGCGCAAAGGAAAGCTATAAAGCCGGCTTCGAGAGGGTCAAGAATATTTTCAAGAAGCGCGAAGTCTGGCACTTGTTCGGACGCGCTCCAATATGGTGGCGAATAGTGAGGCTTCATTCGAGGACGGTTCACACTCTCTTGGAGAAAGACAACTGGGCAGGATGGCCGACAAGATTCTTCACTGAGGGCGCAAAAACCGGAGAGTCTGTAATCTTCCCGGTATTTGACCCTTTAAGCTCATACTCTGAGGACGGGAAAAAGGCTGTGTTCGTTCGTGATGGCAGGAAAGTTCCAGAAGGAGATTATGAGGTCGCGGACATAACGGAGAGGCTGTTACGCCCTGAGGCATTGAGCGGAATATACATAGCGAGCGATACAGGGCCGCGTGAGGCAATGAGGGCAGGTATCCTGACGATGAGGGGAGTCGCAATAGCATCACAGAAATCCGGCTACCTCGATGAGATACTTGGGCCTGATGGCTATTTCATGATACGTGATGATGAGGACTTGCCGCGAATAATACGTCAAGGACTAGGCGACAAGGGAAAGCACATGGCCATGTCAGCGCGTCATTTCCTGAAGTCCCGACGCTCTCATGAACGCTGCGCAGACTCAATAATCAGCCTCTACAGGAAAGTAATAGCACAATGAGCAAGGCAGCAGTACGGGCGATAAAGTTATTCGAGCATCTTTCTGACACTGGGACAAGGGGACGCATCACGCAGAAATTTCTCTCCGGCCTCCTGAAACTCATTCACCCTCGCGGAAAGGTCGTCTGGGAAAATCTCAGGCTTGCATACCCCAACAGTCCCCAGCAATGGCGGAAGGATATTCGTTCATTGATGTACGAGAATCTAGCGTGGACTATAACGGAGATATTGGCACTTCAGCGGGACCCTTCACAGATTTTTAACTGGATTAAGTCCGTGAAGAACATCGAGATCGTCGACAAGCTCATAAACTCGAAACGCGGAGCAGTCTTCATGTCCGGTCATTTCGGGAACTGGGAGATTATGGCGGCATGGTACGCACAGTACACGAAGAGGCGCGGCCATCAAATGTACGTCATAGCTCAGGCTATTCATGACGAGGACGTATCGGAATACATTGACGGACTTCGCAGGAACATGGGGGTTGACCTTATGCCGTCTATATACTCGGTTCAGAAATACGCACATCTCCTCAAGGAAGGTAATCACATCGCGCTCCTCAATGATGTTGCCGGAACGAATAGAATGATTGTGCCGTTCATGGGCCATGATGCTACGAACATGCCAGGCCCCGCAATAATGGCTATACTTTCGGGAGTCCCGATAGTGCCGGTGTGTATTTACAGGAACGCGCCTTTTGAACACGAGATTGAATTTTTCCCGCCAATTGAGATGCCTGACGAAAATTTGCCGCGCGAGGAAAGATTAAGAAAGATAATTCTCGACTGCAACGTTGCAATAGAAAGTTTCATACGGAAGAGGCCGGAATTATGGTTCTGGCTTCACAAGAGATGGAGGCCATAAATGTTACTGTGCAAGGATTTCACGTTTGATGCAGCTCATAATCTCGTGGATTATCACGGGAAGTGCGAGAGGCTTCACGGACACACATACAGGCTTAGGATAGTTCTTGAGGGTGAGCCTGACGCTGAGGGGATGATCATGGACTTCATCGAACTCAAAGCAATCGTGAAGGGGCGTATACTCTCACAGCTGGACCACTCATACATCAACGACATAATCCAACAGCCAAGCGCGGAGAATATAGCGTTATGGATTTGGGGGGAGCTTGAGGGAAGAGTGAGGCGGGATAATTGTGAGCTGTATGAGATTCATGTTTGGGAGACAGCCGACAGCCGTGTTATTCTGAGAAGGGAAGATATGGCGCATGAAAGACGTACAGAGAGAATTTGACCCCCGAAACATTCAGATTGACCGCGTGGGAGTCCGAAACGTAAGCTACCCCATAACGGCCCTCTATCATGACGGTGGAACACAAAGCACAATCGCCAAAATCTCAATGAGCGTAATGCTTCCCCGTGAATATCGCGGTACACACATGAGCCGTTTCATTGAGACCCTCGAAGAATACAGAGGCCGCGTTACCCCCCACAACCTCGAAGGTTTCACCCGCCGTCTCTGCGAAAAGCTCAGTGCCTCCGAAAGCTCCGTGAGATTTCTATTCCCCTACTACTTCCGAAAGAAAGCCCCCGTCTCAGGCATCGAGAGCTTCAGCAAGTGTGACATCGACCTTCAGGCGAATTACAGCGAGGGCAAACACTTCGACATGGTTACCGGCCTTGCTCTTAACGTCCAGACACTATGCCCATGCTCAAAGGAAATCTCACAGTACGGCGCGCATAACCAGAGGGCTTTGGTCTCACTCTACGTGCGATGCAAGGGGCTCGTATGGTTCGAGGAGTTGATCAAGATGATTGAGGACGCTTCATCTTCACCGCTGTACAGCCTCCTTAAACGTGAGGACGAGAAATTCATCACCGAGCATTCCTATGAGAACCCCCGATTCGTCGAGGACGTTATCCGTGAGCTTGCTGTGAGTCTCGACAATGATGACAGGATAACGTGGTACAGTGCTAACGTTGAGAGCCAGGAGAGCATTCACGAACACAACGCTTTTGCGGAGATTGAGCGCACAAAATGAGCCGTCGAAGAAAACGCAGAGGCCTCCCTCAGAGGCTTTTATATTACACGCTCTTACTCTTCATACTAGTAATGGCATACAGGGTATACAGGACGTGGTACAACGACTACAAGTATTCGCACCCCCAGATCATCGAGGCAGTAACGACGAATTACAGCGAGGAGCAGCCGCTTGAAGGCATATTATTGTGGGACGAGCACCTCATATATGCCACTCAGAGCGGAATACTCACATACCCCTCGCCTCGCCCACGAATGGTCGCAAAAGGAGAAATGTTAGCCGCACTTGACGGTTCACCTGTAAAAGCATCATATCCCGCGTACTTCTATCCCGGCCTCGACGGCCAAGAAGGTAATTGGGTTTACTCAAAGCTGTGGCCGGATTTCGCGCCGTTCCCTGAGTTTCAGGATGCCTCGCTGATTGAGAACGGTACAGCAATGAGCCGTGGCGAGCCGATCGGAAAGCTGGTCCCTCAGCCGCAAGTATTGAGATGTATAGCGTACCTTGACACATCGCCGTCGCTTGAGCGTGCTTTGCGTAACAAGGAGAATCCCACAATAAGAATCCGGACAGAGTATGAGGGCAAGGAGCGCAAGGCTGAAGTCGTGGCGGTAAAATCGTCTGGCCAGAAGCTGAAAGTTTACCTGAGACTTCCGTTTTTCCCGCCCGCTGTTCTCAGGTCGAGGAGCTTCAAGGCTAACGTTGTTACGGACGTTCAGAAGGGGATAATGGTTCCAGATACTGCAGTTATTACGCGAGAGGGGAAGAACAAGGTCTTCATACTTCAGGGTAACAGCCCTGTGCTTCAAGACGTTGAGGGTTTCCCTGCCGACGAGAAAAACTTTTTCATCGAGAAGGGAGTAAGGCATGGCGACAAACTGATACTCGACGCTAACAGAATAAACGAGAAAGAGAGGATATGGTGAGAGTTGAACGCAGAGATAATCCGTGAACGAATAGACGCGGCCATGAAGAAGGCTGGACGTAATGACAAGGTATATTTCACGGCAGTCAGCAAGACACGAATGGTTGACGAGATGAAAGAGGCTGAGAAAATTTCGTGGGTCGACTTCTTCGGCGAGAATAGAGTTCAAGAGGGCGAGACAAAACGTAAAGTCTACGGAGGCTCCCGAATATCTTGGAGATTGATCGGTCATCTTCAGGCCAACAAAGCACGCAAGGCCATCGAGATCTTCGACACTATAGACAGCGTTGACAGCATCGAACTTTCAGAACGCTTGAACAGAATCGCCGGTGAACTCGGAAAAATCGTCCCCGTACTAATCGAGGTCAACACTTCAGGTGAGCCCAGCAAGTCGGGAGTTGAGCCTGAGAATTTCCCGGAACTCCTCGATAAAGTTGTGAGCCATGAAAATTTGAGGCTTGACGGATTGATGACGGTAGGGCCAATCACGGACGACGAGCGCGAGATTCGTTCATCATTCGCGGAACTTAGGGGGCTTCTTGAGGACGCAAGGACCAGAACGGGGCTTGAGCTTCCGATTCTCTCTATGGGAATGAGCGGGGATTTTGAGCTTGCGATACTTGAGGGGAGCACGATGATCCGAGTTGGGACGCTTTTGTTCGGCCCTAGAGATTACAGTAAACATTAGCCGCCATTTCTGTGGTATATTATACGTATTTTGAACTGCATAATTTTACGGGAGGTAGTTAGCCTTGAACTTAATGAAATTCTTTGGCTTCGAGAACGACGAAGACGATTACGACGACAACGACGACTACACAGAAGAAAGACCAAGAAAGCAGTCTTCTTCACGCAAGGAAAGCACATCACGCTCATCATCGGGAAACCCTGCCGCCTCAGGAAAGCTCATTCTCTTCAACGGTGTAGCATCTGACAGCGACAAGCGAAAACTCCGTGAGGCATTCAACAGCGGGGCAATGATTCTGATTGACCTTCACACGTTGAACCAGCGAGAATTTGAGGAGGACGGAAAGGACTTCATCACCTTCATGGGCGGAGTAGCCTTTGCGAGGAATGGCGAGCTGAAATTCATTGAGCCTGCGCAGTATCTTGTTACGCCTAGATCTGACATGTTTGAGGTATGGCCGGAAGAGGTGCCGCACGAATGAGCGACTTACTCACAGCAAAAGATGTTGAAGTAAAAATCTTCAAGAAGGTACGTTTCGGCGGTTACTCTGTACCGGAAGTTGAGGACTTTCTGAATCAGGTTGCAGATGACCTTGAGGCTTACGTTACGCAGATCGACGAGAAGGACGCGAGGATTCAGGAGCTTGAGTCGTTCGTCAAAAAGCAGGAGGCCATGACTGACGCGATAAAGGACGCACTCATTCAAGCACGAAAAGCCGCAAAGGACATGGAGGAACAGGCTCGCACTCAGACAGAGAAGATCCTTTCCGATGCTGACGAGGAGGCAAAGAAGCATGTCGCAGAAGCTGATGGTCTCGTTCAGGCACGACTAGATGAGGCAGAACGTAAGGCCAATGACATAATCGCCCAAGCCAAAATAACGGCTGAAGAAATCACGCAGTCAACACAGGACAAGCGCGCAAAAGCAGAACACTCGCTCTCCAACATCGAGTATGAGCTTCAGACCAGAAGGCATGAGGCAGAGACTAAGGCCGAAGAAATACTGTCGTCAGCAAAAGCCGAAGCCCGAAAACTTCTCGACAACGCCGCTCTTGAAGCCTCACAGCATGAAGGGCAGATGAGATTCCTGAACCTTCAGAAGCAGCAGTTCTTGAAGGACGCATATTCACTACTGATAGATTTCGGGAAGATTATTGACCGCGCACAGGAGGATATTGACGCAGAGATAGCCGCCGAAGCGCCAGAGCACCGCGATTACAGCCCTGAACCAGCTCCCGGACAGCCGGAAGAAGAACCCGCGAATGACTTTTACCCCCCAGCCCAAGAAGAGGTCTGATGTCCGGCTTAGTTCGCCCGTTACAGTACTCTCAGGGGTCGGCCCAAAGAAGGCTGAAGCACTGGGAAAGCTAGGAGTTTTCACGCTTGAGGATCTCATTTTCCTTATGCCTAGACGCTACGAGGACAGGAGATTCCCCAAGCCTTTATCTGAGTTAACGCCCGGAAATATTGAGTGCGCTGTCGCAGATGTCGCGGAAATTTCGGCCTTCAACGGAAGAACTGAGGCAGTCCTCTCCGACTCTTCGGGAATTGCGCGGGCTGTTTGGTTCACCGATAAGATAGCTGACTTCGTGCATAAGGGAATGAGGCTCGCACTTTACGGGCCAATCAGCGATTATTATGTTGAGCCGCAGTTTTCACACCCAGCATTCGAGATTCTCTACAAGAACAAGACTCCCACGTTAATCGGCAAAATATTCCCAATCTATCCCGGCACTGCTGAACTTCCCCAGAAAGCCATCAAGAAGTTTGTTGACACAGTTCTTGAGACCTACGCCGACTCTCTGCTCAATGATTTTCTTCCCTCACGAATATTGACGCATTACAAGATGATGAGCCTCAAGGAAGCCGTAATGACTGTCCATAATCCAGCCGACGAGAAGCAATTCATACGCGCTAGAAACAGGCTGTCATTCGATGAACTTTTCCTTCTTCAGACTGGTATCATGCTGAGACGCAGGGCATTCATGGGAAAGTACCGAGCCAGTATTCTCAGAGCCGGAAGGATTTTCAGGGAGTTCTCCGACTCTCTTACGTTCAAGATGACAGACGCTCAAAGAATAGCAATCTACGAGATCCTTGAGGACGTTGAGAAACCTTACCCAATGAACAGATTATTACAGGGTGATGTAGGTTCAGGGAAAACCCTCGTGGCAATATTCGCGATGCTGGCAGCATGTGATTCAGGATTTCAGTCAGCATTCATGGCGCCTACGGAAATTCTCGCACAGCAGCACTACGTGAGCCTCAGAAGATTTCTAGCTCCTCTCGGTGTCAGGACAGCCCTGCTCACCGGAAGCCTCCGAGCCTCAGAGCGCCGTGAGATTCTTGCTGGCCTTTATGATGGAAATATAAGCATTGCCGTAGGAACTCACGCACTATTTTCGGGCGGAGTAACTTTCAACAATCTCGCACTCGCAGTGATTGACGAGCAGCACCGCTTCGGAGTATTACAGCGCGGTGAACTCACGTCGAAGGCAAAAGCCCCCCACGTTCTCGCAATGACAGCAACGCCGATTCCCCGCACCCTCGTAATGTCGATATACGGAGACCTCGAAGTCTCAACCCTCAACGAAATGCCCAAAGGCCGCAAATCCATCAAGACATCAGCCGTAATGCCCCAAGAGTTCAAGAAAGTATATGGAATGATACGCGAGGAAGTCAGCAAGGGTCATCAAGTCTACTGGGTATGCCCGCTTATAGGCGAGGGTGAGAGGGAACTTGCCAATGTCATAGCGTCATACGAAATGATTTCTTCGGCAATGCCTGAGATGAGGGCGGCCGTGATTCACGGACAACTGCCGATAGATGAGAAGTCGCGGGTAATGAGTGAGTTCAGTGCTGGGAACATTGATATTCTTGTTGCGACTACGGTGATTGAGGTTGGTGTTGACGTTCCGAATGCTACGATGATTGTAATTCAGGATGCGGGACAATTTGGGCTTTCTCAGCTTCACCAGTTGAGGGGACGTGTTGGACGTGGAGATTCGCAGAGCTACTGCGTATTGCTTGAGAATGAGGGGATAACTGATTCAGGACGTGAAAGGATTTCTGCGATGGTTGAGATTTCAGACGGCTTTGAACTTTCGGAACGTGATTTGATGCAGCGAGGTCCTGGAGAAATCTGCGGTACGCATCAGCATGGAGTTACGGATTTCCGTGTTGCTGAACTTGTCAGGGACGAGAAGATTCTTGAACTTGCCAGAGACGAGGCTAAATCACTCCTTGACGATGACCCGAATTTGAGCAATGAGCCGGAATTGAAGCAGGAGATTCTTCGAAGGCTGGGAAAAGTCTTGGAGCTTGCATCAGTATCATGAAGTCTTGGGAAGAGCTAATACCTCCGAACGATGAGGCCAGGGAAAAATTCTTTGCGTACCTTCTTCGTAAGACATGCACACGTAAGCAGGCTGAGGAATATTTGTCGCGGATGAATTTTCCTGAGTCGCTGATTGATGAGGCAGAGGATGCGGGATTGATTGATGATTTGAGTTATGCCAGGCTATTTGCGGACGGCCATTTTACATGGGGTAACGCTAAAATCGCATATGAGCTTGGAGTTCGCGGTGTATCACGTGAGAATGTGAGCCTCGCGCTCGATGAGATTGATGACGAGGCGGAAAGGGCTCGTGAGATTTCGGAGAGCTTGAGAAATTCGCGGCTTGATGAGAGGAAGATTAGGGCTCGGCTGATTTCACGGGGATTTTCAAGCAGGGCGATAAATGAGGCATTGAAGGATGAAGAATAATGAGAAACATGCAACACTTGAAGAACTTGTAATTCTGTTGACGACAAGGAGGGTGAATTTCCGAGCGACTGCCAGGCTTTTGACAGTGGAAATATTTTATGGCACTTTTCATTCGACACTGTGCTGTCGTGGCGAGTGCATACGCGATGTTTCCGCCTTCGTATTTCTTGTCTTCTTTGAGGAGAGGCTGTGCTGCCATAAGCTCCTCTCAGCTGCCTGAAAAATCCAAAACTCTGTTCCTTGCCCGTGCTGTCGAAAGCCAAGACCTGAAGTTTCTTCTTCTTTTCTGTTTCCCTCCGCTTTCATTAATTTCAACAAGTTAAAATCCATAAAAATACGCTAATGACAAAAATTTTATGGATGCTATAATTTTTGCAATAAATTTTCACACAATCAAGCTACAAAATCTATATACATTCAGGAGGTTTTTCTTATGATGAGAAAAGTTTTTGCGTTAATTCTCGTCCTTTGTCTTGCAGTACCGGCGTTCAGCGCAGATTACCCCGCGCAGAACATCACCGGCGTAGTCCAGTGGGGTGCAGGTGGCGGAACTGACTCCCTCATGCGTCCCCTCTCAGCAATCGCAGAGCAGACTCTGGGAAAGTCCATCATAATCCAGAACATGACAGGCGCAACAGGCTCAATCGCTACTCAGTACGTCTTTGACGCTCCAACTGACGGCTACACGCTCCTCATGGGTGCCGAGAACCCCGCGCTATATGACGTCCTCGAGATCTCCGAGCTTACCTACAACAATTTCGACTGCGTTTATCTCATCGGTGATGAGGTCGTCGGAATCGTCGTTGGCAAAAACTCACCCTACAAGTCATTCAAGGAGATCGTCGATGCCGCTCTCAAAGCTCCGTGGACGATCAAGATCTCAACCACAGGAACAGGCGGACTCCCTTGGGAAGTCGGGGCGTTCATCACAGACATCACAGGCGCAATGTTCAACCAGATTCCCTATGACAGCGACGCTTCGGCAAAAACAGCGGTCATAAACGGCGAGTGCGACTTCACGGTCTGCAAGGTTCAGTCTGGAATCGAGGACTGGAAAGCAGGAGACCTGAAATTCCTCTGCATGTTGTCAGAGAAGCCCGTCCCCGTAATGCCCGATGTACCCCTCGTAACGGCGGAGTATCCCGACTTCTCGAAGTACCTTCCTTGGGGACCGTTCTACGGAGTGTTCGTGAAGAAAGGCACCGACAGCGCAATTCAGGCGAAACTCTCTGACGCTTTCACGAAGGCAGGACCTCAGGAGAGCTACCAGAAAGTCCTCGCAAACTTCAACATCAACTTCCTAGGCTACTCCGGTGAAGAAGCTGCGAAGTACATCTCATCGTGGCGCGAAAACACAATCACCGCACTCAAGAACTCAGGAGCTTTCGACTAAAAGCAAAATCCCCCTGACTGTTCACGCTCTCAGGGGGAGTATCTTCTCTGGAGGTGAAATTTTATATGGCTGATAAAGAGAAAGAATATCCCGACATAATCCCAGAACTTGACGTTGATACTGACGACATGATCGTTGTCAAAGAACACCCTCTCGAGGCGGGCGAAAAAGTCTTCTCGTTCATCGTCCTCGTGTTCGGAGTGATAGCCTTGAAGCTGTCGGTTGATCTGTGGTTCAGCATATCATTGCGGAGAGGGCCGAGAATTGCATCGGCGGCGGCTGTTCCCGTTTTCGTCAGCGCATTGTGGGTGATTATGTCATTGTGGACTGTAATCGAGAACTTCAAGCTCACAACTCCGCTCTCGAAAATTCCGGGAATGGCTGAGAAAATCGCAAAAGCTCTCGCATATGCCCTGCCCTTAAACGTCGTAATAATGCTCGCCCTAATCGTTGCGTATTGCGCCGCATTGGTTGAAGGTGTCAGCTTCTACATTGCTACTCCGGCGTTCCTGTACATCGCAATGTGCTACCTAACACGCAAGGATTACCTGAAGAATATTCTTTGGACCGGAATCGTCATGGCCTTCATCGTCCTCGTCTTCAGGGTACTCTTCAGCGTAGTGTTCCCGTAAAAGGAGGCTGATCTCATGGAAGCATTATCACACATGGCCGTATTTCTCCGTGAACCGTGGCTCATTGCACTCGTTGCTGCTGGAACTTGCGCAGGGGTCTACGTCGGTGCAATTCCGGGACTTTCGGGGACTATGGCGGTATCACTTCTCGTTTCGTTCACATTCGGCTGGGAACAGCATTCAGCACTCGCAGTTATGGTCGGCGTATATGTAGGCTCTGTCTTCGGAGGCTCAAGGTCGGCAATACTCCTCAACATTCCCGGCGCACCTGCGGCTGTCGCAACTGCTCTCGACGGTTACGCTCTCGCAAAACAGGGACGTGCGGGCGAGGCTATGGGTCTGGCAACAAGTCAGTCTGTAATCGGGACATTGCTGGGAGTTCTTGCGCTTGCAACATGCGCTCCATTGGTGGCTGGAATCGCGCGTAACTTCCACTCCATCGACTACCTAATGCTCTCTCTCATGGGACTCATGATGGTCGGCTCTTTGTCGGGAAGGTCAGTCAGGTTCGGACTTATTGCGGGCTGTATAGGGATATTCTTGGGGTGCGTCGGTGTTGACGGTCAGACAGCGGTCAAGCGTTTCACGTTTAACATAGTCTACCTGAACAGCGGTGTAGATTACGTCGTCGCTATGATTGGACTTTTCGGAGCTTCTGAGGCACTCTCACAGATTACCGACATGAAAGCCACACCCGTCAAGCAGAAGGTCGACAAAATCCTTCCTTCATGGACAGAGTCAGCAAAATATTTGTGGCTAACGGTGAAGTCGTCAATAATCGGAGTGTTAGTCGGGGCATTGCCCGGAGCAGGCGGTGATATTGCGGCTTTGCTGAGCTACGATCAGGCCAAGAGGAGCATAAAGAATCCTTCCGCACCGTTCGGTAAGGGAGCTGTCGAGGGGATAATCGCGCCTGAATCGGCAAACAATGCGGCAATAGGCGGGGCGTTCATACCGATGCTTACGCTGGGAATACCGGGAGATGCTGTTACGGCGGTGCTAATAAGCGCGCTTACGATACAGGGATTGAGGCCAGGCCCTAACCTGATTTCGCAGACACCCGATTTGTTCTGGCTGATTGTGGCGAGCCTGCTTTTCGCGTCATTCTTCCTGCTTGTGTTCGGACTTACGGGGATTAAGGCGTTCACGAAAATCGTCGAAGTCCCGAAAGGTATCCTTATGCCAACGATATTGATACTCTCGG
Source organism: uncultured Fretibacterium sp. (assembly GCA_937915755.1). Classification (GTDB taxonomy): domain Bacteria; phylum Synergistota; class Synergistia; order Synergistales; family Aminobacteriaceae; genus JAFUXM01. The sequence continues at coordinate 47,440 of CALGGR010000107.1, forward strand.
TAATCGGAGCATACGCAATCCGCAACAGTGTCTACGATATTCTCTGGATGTTCGGGTTCGGGATAATCGGGTACTTCCTCAAACGTTTCAACTACCCTATAGCGCCCATCGTTCTCGGCGTAATACTGACGAGACTTTGCGAGGAGAATTACCGAAGGGGCGTAATGCTTCAGGGAGGCTCGGTTATGGGAATGCTTGGGAGCATCTTCACGAGCTACATTTCGATCGCGCTGTTCGTGTTACTAGTTGTGCTTTTCGTGACTCAGACTGAGGGCTACAAGCACTGGCAGGCAAAACGAAGAGGCGAGGCATAATCCACAAGTGTCAAGAGTTAACAAGTTCCTCTGGTTCAACATGGCCGGAGGAATTTTTTGTTGCTTTGTAGAACTTTCCCCAATTTTCCATTTCAGAGAGCAGAGGCTTCAATGTCATTCCCAGTTCTGTCAGTGAGTATTCGACTTTCGGGGGCTTAATGCCGTATACCTTGCGAGTGATTATTCCGTCATTCTCCATTGAGCGGAGGGACGATGCTAAAACTTTGTGGCTAATACCTTCAAGGCTGCGTTTAAGCTCGTTGAACCTGTAGGGACGCTGAAGGAGGTTACGAAGGATTAACAGCTTCCACTTGCTGCCGATTAACTCTATTGCTGTAGCTGCCGGACATTCCGGGAGTTCTTCACGTTTAATCATAATGATGAAATTATAACGCCCAGCGAAATTTTCGCATACAGGTTACAAATTTGTGCGTTCTTGTGTGAATGTAAAATACTCTGTATCATTCATGAAAACTTATCACAGGAGGCAGCAATCATGGCACTCAAGGATTTAGCGGAATGGGGAAGCAAGTCGTCATCATGCGGAGGAAATAAGCCTTCGTCATGCGGAGGAACAAAGCCATCATCGTGCGGCGGCGAGAAGAAATAGCAACATCTGAAACAATGCCCCGTTAAATTCAGCGGGGTATATTTATGCCATCATGCGTTACTTTTCGTTTCAGTGGCACATAACCGATAATTGCGACCAGAGATGTAGGCATTGCTATATATTCTCAGGCAATGGCACTCACACAATACAGTCAATGAGCCGTGAGGATATGAACACGGTCTTCATGAACTGCCTGAATTTCTGCGAGGTTTACGGACGCATTCCATACTTCTACATTACAGGAGGAGATCCGATACTTCACCCTTACTTCTGGGAACTACTCGAAACTCTCAATGCTCACAAAATTTCGTTCTCAATTCTCGGCAACCCTTTTCACATTGATGATAAGACATGCAGAAAGTTAAAGGCTCTCGGCTGTGAGAAGTACCAGCTCTCAATAGACGGTATGAAAGATACTCACGATTTCTTCAGGAAGCCCGGCTCATTCGATGAGACACTCTGCAAAATCAAGGCCATTAACGACGCTGGAATATGCTCGGTCATAATGTCTACTGTGTCAGGCTTGAACATTCATGAGATTCCCGATGTTATTGATACTGTTGTTGAACATGGCGTGGAGGTTTATTCGTTTGCTCGTTACTGCCCCACTGGTTCAGGAATGGACACTGGAATAACACCGTCAGAATACCGGGACTTCCTGCGTTTATGCGACACCAAGTTCAGGAAGTACGAAGAGGAATGCTGCAAGACATATTTCGACCGCAAGGATCACTTATGGACGCTCTATGAATACGAGGCGGGGAAGTTCAGAATCCCGGAATATGCGGAACCGGGAAAGATTTACGGCGGCTGTAACTGCGGGAATGCACACCTCACTATACTCCCCTCAGGAGACGTTTATGCCTGCCGAAGAGTTCAAGGGAGCAGGGTAGGAAATGCACTGACGGGCAAACTCGCTGACTTATGGGTCAACGAAATGGAAATGTACCGTGAATATAATAATTTCTCGAAATGCTCAAAGTGCGAACTTCTGCCGTATTGTCGAGGCTGTCCCGCTGTTGCGAAAGGAAAATACGGAGATTTTTACGCACAAGACCCCCAATGCTGGAAGGAGATTTAATCATGGACATCATGGAAGTCATAAGGTCGAGGCACTCGATCAGGAAGTATCAGAGCAGGCAGATACCACGTGAAGACCTCGAACTCGTAATCGACGCAGGACTTTACGCACCAAATGCCGGAGGACGCCAGGGAAGCATAATAGTCGGAGTGAACAACGCGAAATTAACGGAGCAAATCGGGAAGCTGAACATCGCAAAATTCGACAGGTCAGCACTTCTCGGAGCTTACGTCTCGGACGAACAGCCAAGCATTATTGACGACCCGACAATTAAGAGCGGGTTCTACGGCGCGCCCAGTGTGTGCATTGTTTTCGGGCCGGAAGATTTCCTGTACAGTGTGCCTGATGCTTTCTGCTGTGCTGAGAACATGGTGCTTGAGGCGACTTCGCTGGGTCTTTCGTCATGTATCATCGCAAGGGGCGAAGAGACTTTCGACAATCCTGAAGGCAAGAAATTTCTCGAACAATGGGAAATCCCTGAAAGTTACACGGCTCGGTGCTTCGTTCTTCTCGGTTATCTTGACGGCAAAGAACCTTCCACTAAACCTCTTCATGAGGGACGCAAGAAGATTATCGCATAGCTGATATAATAGCTCCAATCCACGATAATATTCATGAATTGGAGATGAAATCATGAGGGGAAATTTCGCGCTACTGTTCCTTGTAGTCTGGCCGATGATTGGCGGACTTCTTTCGTATTACTTGGGGAAAAAGAGCAGGCTTGTCCGCGATATTGCCGCTGATATTGTCTGCGTTATTGAGCTTGCGGCTGTGCTGTCGATGTGGGGGAGTATTGGGACTGAGCTGTTCATTCCGGGAGTATGCGGGCTTGGAATGAAACTCAAACTTGACGGCTTCAGGTTCATCTATGCCGTGATAATCTCGTTCATGTGGGCGGCGACAACGATATTCTCACGCGAATACCTCCGTCATCACCGCAACCGTAACCGCTACTACCTCTACGTCCTTATGACTCTCGGCTCAATCATGGGCGTCTTCATTTCGGGGGACTTGTACACGACGTTCATGTTCTTCGAGATGATGTCGCTTTTCTCGTACATCATGGTTGTTCAGGACGAGACTCACGAGGCACAGCGGGCCGCACAGACGTACCTCGCAATCGCGATAATCGGCGGGCTTGTTACGCTGACGGGGCTGATACTTCTCTACAATTACACGGGGACACTCGATATTGAGGCACTGGGGAAATTCCAGCTTCAGGATAAATCTCCGCTCTATATTCCGGGATTCCTAGTATTCTTTGGGTTCGCGGCAAAGGCAGCAATCTTTCCGTCCCACATATGGCTTCCTACGGCTCACACTGCTGCTCCGGCTCCTTCAAGCGCGTTGCTCTCAGGCTTGCTCACGAAATCGGGCCTCTTCGGGATTATCGTGCTTTCTTCGGGAATATTCCTCCATGATCCGCGATGGGGCTTCATGCTTCTTGTGCTTGCCGTGATAACAATGGTACTCGGTGCGGTTCTGGCCGTCTTCTCCGTAAACATTAAGCGAACTCTCGCATGTTCCTCAATGTCTCAACTGGGCTTCATATTAACTGGGGTGGCTATGCAGTGCTTCTTGGGAGTGGATAATGATCTTGCAGTTCGCGGGACGATCCTTTACATGGTCGGGCATTCGCTCGTTAAGCTGGTATTATTCCTTTGCGCCGGAGTCGTACACATGAATACCCACCAGCTCAACCTCAACGATATTCGAGGCTTCGGACGTGGAAAGAAAGTTTTGATGTTCGCGTTCATAATGGGAGGACTTGGATTGATGGGTGTTCCTCTTCTCAACGGCTATCTCGGAAAGACGCTCATACATGAGGCAATCGTCGAGCATATTCACGCATTGGGACACGGAGCTGGAACTCTCTCATTCATGAGTGTGGGCGGGGAAAAATTCATGTTCTCGGTCTGCGAATGGCTCTTCCTGATTTCAGGAGGGCTTACTGTCTCGTACGTTATAAAACTCTTTGTTGCCCTCTTCATCGCAAAGCCCAATCCCGCCATGCACCAGAAGGATGTGTACCTCTCATGGCCGAACGCGGCAGTCCTCACGCTATCAGCAATTCTCCTCCCAATAATCGGCTTATTCCCCGTCAATGTCGGCGACAATATTGCGATATTCGGCTCATCATTCATGAGCGGGCCGGAACATCATCATGCTGTCGAATACTTCTCGTTCACGAATCTTGAAGGCTCAATAATCTCCGTGACAATCGGCGTGTGCGTGTACTTCCTGTTCATACGTCGAGTTTTGCAGGAGGAGCACGTGAAGGGCGAGGTACGTTACCTGAACTTGTGGCCTGAATGGCTGAACATTGAGAACGCTCTATTCCGTCCTGTAATCGGGCTGGTACTTCCGTTCATGGGTTCACTTTTCGCAAAAACTGTCGACCTCATTACCGCAGGGCCTGTAACGTTGCTTCTCTCACATGCTTCGAGGATAAAGTTCATTCGTCCGCCGGAAGATACGGATTTCGGCTACTATCAGGACGACGGGAAGCAGGAAACTGTCGGGACGCTTTTGCCTTCAAGCCTGTCTTACGGTCTGATGACGTTTGCAATTGGGCTGCTGTTCGTGATTGCGTTCATGATGATGTGAGAAGAGATTGCGCGGTCTTCTGAAATTTTTGGGAGGCCGCTTTTTTGCAAAGGCAGGAATTTGTCGGATTTATTTTTTCGCGAGTATGCCCGATAATTGATATAATAGCCTGAATGTTATAAAGGGATGATTACCATGATTATCAATAATAATTTAACCGCATTATCGGCACTTAACGCTACGAAGGCCGCAAATGAAATGGTCAGCAAGTCCATAAAACCATTAGCAAGTGGACTGAAGATAAATTCTGCCTCTGATGATGCTTCCGGCCTTGCAATAAGTGAGAAGATGCGTTCCCAGATTAAGGGTTACGACATGGCCGTCAAGAACGCTCAGGACGGCATATCAATGCTTCGTGTTGCTGAAGGTGCGCTGGGCGATACTAATGATCTCCTTCACAGGATGCGAGAACTCTCGGTTCAGGCAGGAAATGATTCTCTCACTATGCAGGACAGAGTTCACATTCAGGAAGAAATTGAAGAACTCCGTAATCAGTTGGACAATGTATCGAGATTCACTAATTTCAACACTAAGAGACTCCTCAACGGCGATTCGGGAGCGTTTTGGTCAACAGATGATATTAGTGTAAAAGTACGCGTTCATGGAGGATTGCTCACGGTAAATGACGATGAGAATAACCGTACTACCGAGAACGCCGGGATAAATTACAGGATAGAAGTCCGCTCAGATCCTGGAAAAGCTCAGGTCAAGAAGAGTAACATCATGAGCGTAACTGAGACAATGTTCATCGAAAGCGATGACGATAATGACCCACCCATTGAAGTTTATTACGACAAAGCATTAAGCGAGATTTCACAGTTTTATGACACTGAGGGAAAGTTTATAGTTAACGAGCCTCAGAAACTCACGATTGTTCAGGGGAACGGGAAAACTGCTGAGGTCATGCTTTACCATGAGGACACGTTGCGTGATACAGCCGCTAAAATCAACGACGCAATAGCTTTCGGGCTTGGCCAGTCAGTTTACACTGATGACGCGGGGCAGTTCGCGGTTCTTTCTGACGGTTCGGAAATGACATCGGAGTCTGTATACTCACGTTCGGCACTCTATGATGATGACGGTAAAATCACGGGCTACGACATAAAGTCAACACTCGTAGTGAGAAGCGCAGTTCAGGGGCGTGAGGGCGAGATATATTTCGCTGGTAATGACGAGCTGATTAAGGCGTTCGGTCTCAACACGATTCAGGACTCGCAGGAAGGGACGTTCAACATATCAATCTTCGATGCTCATACGGGCGAGGTCGTTGCGTCAGACATAAAGGTTACTGGCCATGAGCTTGGCGGGATAATTCACCCGAATGTTGACGTTGAGTTTGACCCAATGGCCGGAACTGTTGCGTCATGGAACGAGAACAAGAAGGAATATATCCTCGCTTCATCAGGAACTTATACGGCGAACGTACACCTTGCGAACAACGGAATATTATTCCAGACTGGGGCGAATCAGGACGAGTCATTCGCGGTTCAGCTTGGGAACGTCTCGGCGGGAACTCTCGGTGTTGACAGGGTGAATGTCTTGACGAGGGAACTTGCTGAGAGGTCTCTGGGTTACATTGACGAGGCCATTGACAGCGTTGTAAAGCAAAGGACGCAGATCGTGTCTTACGGGAACGCTCTCGAACATACGTTAACGAGCATTACTGTTGCATGTGAGAATCTCAATGATTCAAGGGCAAGAATAACCGATGCAGATTACGCTCAGTCAACAATGAGATTCATAGAATTCCAGATACTAAGCAAGGCCGAAAATGCTATGCTCGCTCAGGCAAATCAGCAGCCCGAAGCCGTCTTCAGCCTTTTGGGGAACCAGCCAACTTCCATGTGAGAAGAAGCATCAACGCTCCGAAGATTCCTGACACGCTGCAACCCGAATATTCGCGTTGTTCTTCTGTCTGCTCCGGCGCCTCCTCCTCGATTCTGACTCTTGCAGTTATCACAGGCTCATATCTAACGCCCCCCTCAAGGAATGCCCTGACCGTGACTTTATGGTCGGAAGAAACTGTTATCGTCTCATTGCCTGATGAATCGAGAATGGAATAATCTTCATCCTCAGCTTCAAGGCCATATGGGAACGAATGCCACACTATATATGACCCCTCAGGAATATTCGCGTCAATGCTAACGGGGAAATCGTATCTTCCGTCAGCACTCACTGTTATAGCGGGCAAAACTGCAGCCGTAACGTAATCATGCCGCTGGTAATCAGAAACAATGAGCGTGAATTTCCGAGTTGCCTTTCCTCCAGAATTTTCGGCTGAGACATTAAGCACGTATCTTCCAGCTTTCTCCGGCACTCCCTCAATAACGCCCGTTTCACGGAATTTCAATCCCGGAGGGATCTTTCCCTTCAGCGTCCACTTTACACCTGTTCCTTCAGCCCTGAAATCAGTATGGTAATCCTCGCCTTTGAAAGCGTCAGGAATTATTGATGTCATTATTTTTGGCCGTCTAGTCTTTATGCTGAGAGAGAGTGCGCGTGATGCTCTCCCTTCGGCATTGATTGCTGAAAACGTAATCTTCCGGTCAAAATCTTTCGTCGGAATTCCTGTTATCGTTCCGTTCCTGGGATTAAGAGCCAGACCTTCAGGGAGAGGATCACTGCTCCATGTTACGGGAGTTCGGCTCGATGCTTTGAGCGTAAATGTGTAAGGCGTCCCAGTGAATCCCTGTTTCAATGACGATGTTGATATAGACGGAGTACGACCCCTCACTGTCAATTCGTATTCACTGCTCACAAAGACTGCACTGTTACCCCCCGTTATGGTAAGTGTGAATTTCCCTGTCTCTTTCGGTGTACCTGAGAAAGTTCCGTTAGAGAACTCCAAGCCATCTGGGAGCCTTCCGGATAATCTCCATTCTGTGGCCTCAATTCCTGTGAGCTTCATCGCGGTTCTGTATGCTCTGCCATAGTATCCATCATTAAGCCTGGCCGGGGTTACTTTGAGGTCAGAGCTTGAGACTTTCATGGCGACTTTTGCCGACGATTCACCTGCTCCGTTAGCTGCCTTGATGTCGAGAATGTAATCCCCAGCTTCAACGGGAACTCCGCGAATTTTGCCGTCATTGTCGAGAGTGAGACCTTTCGGAATTCCTTCAGCCATCAAAATTGAGGAAGGTGAGTCATTCATGGACAGCTTGAAATCGTAGGAGACGCCCCGAACTGCAACGGGAAGCTCGTGAGTCAGTATGCGGGGAAGAGGGTCCGCAAAGATTCTCAGCGGGAAGGTTTGACTTACACGTCCGGAAATATTTGAGGCAATAACGTCAACTCTAAAAGTCCCTGCCTCGCTTGGAATGCCTGAGATTTTCCCGTTCGCCGAACACGAAAGTCCCCGAGGCAGCCCGGCAGCTGACCATTCAGCCGGAGATGCGGACATGAGAGTGTAGGAATAATTGTCGCCGGAAATTCCCGGCCATAATTTGTTGTGTGATATGTCGGGAATTTTTCCCGATGGCTTTGAATCGAGCGTCCATGTTCCAGGAATATCTATCTTCATCGGCGAAATTCTGTCTTCGGTCATTCCCTCTCGCCTGAAAATTATTGCGTCCCGTGAGTCAGAATAGCTGAGAATTATTGTGTCGCCGGAGATTTCGAGCCTCGTTGTTGCCGCTCCGAATGATGCCAGTATCACGAGAAAAACTGGTAGGAACTTCCGCATGGAAATTACGCTTTCACCTTTATGACGACCTTCCTGACTTTCTCAGGATCTTTAACCGCGCACTTTGGCATGTGAGCTTCTTCGGGGATTACGATGATGAAGTCGCCTTGATTCAAGAGAACTCTTCCGGAAGTTTCAGGATCGGCGTAGAAGTATGTATCACGCTCTGGGTGTTCTTCTGTAACCTTGAGGCCATTGACGGGGCAGACACCGAAATATTCGCGGCCTTCCGCAACGTACTGAATGTCGAAATGCTCATGATGGGACTCGAATCGGCATTCTTCGGCTGGCTTCGTCATGTAGGTCTGAACGTCAGCGACTAAGTCTGAGTCTGGCAGGGAGTGCTTACCGTCTGGGAGCGAGGAGAAGTCGGTCTCAGAGAGCCACTTCAAGCCGGCCATGAATTTTGGTGCAAGGTATGAGTATTTTCCTGCGAGTTTTGCGTTGCATGAGAGCATGGTTGTTCCTCCTGAAATTTTGTTATAATCCTTGAAAATTATACAGTATGTGATTGGGAAGTTGGGGGTATCATGAGGAAGGTTTGCGTATCAATATTGGTGCTGTTGCTTGCGTTTGGAACGGAGTGCTATGGTGCTGTCTCGGATGATATTTATGTTCGCAAGGATGTGTTTGAGGTTTACACGCAGAGTGTGAACTCCAAATTAGACATGATCCTTGAGCAGATGAGAGAACAACGTGAGGAACAGAAAGCACAACGCGAGGAAATGAATGCACAACTGAAAGCACAGCGCGAGGAAATGAAGGAACAGGTGAAAGAACTCAAGGACGAGATGCAAACAATTCGAGATGAACAGCAATCTATACGTAAGGATATAGCGGAGCTTGTCAGTGTGGTGTCAGTTATGTCGGAACGCATTGACGGGAATTTTGACACACTTTCAGCAAGAATTGATGGCCTCGATAAACGTATGGACAATCAGCAGAACTATTTGTATCTCGTCCTAGTTATTATGGGAATAATCGTAGCGTTGCCCACCGTGCAGAAAGCGTTACAGATTTGGGAAGACCGAAAAGATGCCCGTAGAGCCTTCGCAACACTTGAGGACGTTAAGCGGCTCATAGAAGAGAGCAACATGAATCTTTCAGGTAAGCCGCAGGTGTGATTATGTATAGAAAGGAAGCTGCGATTTTTGTATGAACCTTTAGCTGCAAGAATGAGACCCGAATCCCTCGATGACTTTGCAGGTCAGAAACACCTCATCGCTCCCGGAAAGATCCTCCGGCGGATCATCGACAGCGACCGTATACCCTCTATGATTTTCTGGGGGCCTCCGGGCGTTGGAAAGACCACACTAGCGAGCATAATCGCGCGGAAAACTCAGGCCGAGTTCATAACATTCTCCGCTGTAACGGGCGGCATCAAGGAAATTCGCGAGGTCATGAAGCTGGCTGACTCAAACAGGAATTTCGGGACGAGAACGATTCTTTTTGTTGACGAAATTCACCGCTTCAATAAGGCACAGCAGGACGCCTTCCTCCCATTTGTCGAAAGAGGAAGCATTATCCTAATCGGTGCGACAACAGAAAATCCTTCCTTCGAGATTAACGGGGCATTACTTTCGCGTTGCAAGGTTTTCGTTCTGAAGCCTCTTTCCCCTGACGACTTGATGGGGTTATTGCGTAGAGGGATTGGAGTAATGAACGTGAAAGCTGACGATGATATTCTCAGGGCAATCGCAGAGTTTGCTAACGGAGATGCAAGATCAGCGCTATCACTCCTTGAGATGGCTGCGATAAATTCCGACAATGCCACAATAACTCCTGAAATCCTCGAACAATGTACGTCCCGGAAATCGCTTCTCTACGACAAGAGCGGCGAGGAACACTACAACATGATCTCAGCTCTCCACAAGTCAATGCGAAACTCTGACCCTGACGCGGCGATATATTGGCTTTCGAGAATGCTTGAGGCCGGCGAAGACCCGCTGTACATTGCGAGGAGGGTAGTACGTTTTGCGAGCGAAGATGTCGGGCTTGCTGAACCTGGTGCGCTTTCGATGGCTGTAGCGGCGTATCAGGCGTGTCATTTTCTCGGAATGCCCGAATGTTCCGTGAATCTCGCACAAGCCGTAATTCACATGTCAGTCGTCCCAAAGAGCAACTCGCTTTACACCGCCTATAATTCGGCGAGAGAAGATGCGCTCCACAGCATGGCCGAACCTGTACCGCTTCATATACGTAATGCTCCGACGAAGTTGATGAGAGAGCTTGAGTATGGGAAAGGCTATCAGTACGCGCACGATTACGAGGAGGCTGTTACGGCGATGGAGTGCCTTCCGGAAAATCTGAGGGGACGGGAGTATTATCGTCCCACAGAACACGGGAGCGAGATAAACTATAAGCGACGAATTGAGAACATAAAGAAATGGAGAAAACAAAATGGATAAACTCAAATCACTTCAGGAATACATATCATCACTAGGGAGCGTTGCAGTAGCATTCTCAGGGGGTGTGGACAGCACATTGCTGCTCAAGGTCTCGCACGATGTATTGGGCGGCAAGTCAATCGCGGTAACAGCATCATCGCTTTCATTCCCGGAAAGAGAGCTTAACGAGGCAAAGTCATTCTGCGGGGAGAATGGCATAAAGCAGGTGATATGTCAGTCTGAGGAATTGGAGATTGAAGGTTTCAGGCACAACCCAGTGAACCGCTGCTATCTTTGCAAGAAGGAACTGTTCACGAAGATTTTAGACATTGCGCGGGAAAATGGCATCTCACACGTAATTGAAGGCTCAAATCTCGACGACTTGGGCGATTACCGTCCCGGCCTCCAAGCAATTGACGAACTCGGAATCCTGAGTCCATTGCGGCATTGCGGGTTCACGAAGTCAGATGTCCGTGAGATTTCGCGCGAGTTAGGATTGCCGACATGGGATAAGCCGTCATTCGCGTGCCTTGCGTCAAGGTTCGTTTACGGCGAGGAGATTACTGCAGAGAAATTGATAATGGTTGAACGCGCCGAGAATTTCCTGCGTGATATGGGATTCAGACAGCTGAGGGTGCGTATTCACGGGGACATTGCGAGGATTGAGATATTGCCGGAAGATTTCGGGAAGATTCTCGATGATGACACGAGGACGAGAATCTATGATGCACTGAAGGGTTACGGGTTCTCATATGTTGCACTTGACATGAAGGGCTACAGGACTGGAAGCATGAACGAGACTATCACGAAGGAGGGCAAAAATTGCCTGACGAAATAAAATTCAGCGAGAAGATTCAGCAGCTAAGGCTTATTGATGACGTACTGATGAACGAAGTCTTCAGGGACATGGAATGCACGGAGCTTTTGCTGAGGGTAATTCTAAAGCGCAATGACATCAAAGTATTCAACGCGAGGACTCAGAGGTCGCTGAAAAGTTTTGGGCGTTCACTGAAACTTGACATCTGGGCCGAAGATGAAGACAACCCGTATGTCAACTATAACGTTGAGATTCAGCGTTCAAATCAGGGCGCAAACGTAAAGCGCTCAAGACTTCACAGCGGTGCGATTGATTTCTTTGCGCTTGCGGCGGGCGATGATTTCAGCGAACTAGGAGACAGCTACGTGATCTTCATAACGGAACATGACGTTCTGAAAAAGGGGTTGCCGATGTATACTGTTGACCGTTACATCAATGAGGCTGGTGAAAAATTCAGCGACGGTTCTCACATAATCTATGTCAACGGTGAATGCAGGGACGGCAATACGGATTTAGGGAGGCTTATGCAGGATTTCTTTGAGCCAGATCCAGACAAGATGAATTATCCTGTGTTAGCCAATCGAGTAAGGTATCTCAAGGAAGGAGAAGGAACACGGAAAATGAGTTACACGATTCAGGAGTTATTCAAGGACGAACTTGCGGCAGGACGTGCTGAGGCACTGCAAGCAGGAATTACAGCGGGTATGACAGCTGGAATTGAGACAGGGCGCAAAGAAGGCATTGAGACAGGGCGCAAAGAAGGCATTGAGACAGGGCGCAAGGTAGGCATCGAGACAGGTCGCAAAGAAGGCATCGAAGTAGGGCGCAAAGAGGGTATCGCAGAAGGGCGCGAAGAAACTTTGGGCGGAATCATCACCAACCTGCTGACAATGGGAAAACTCGCATTCTCCGAGATTGCACAGGCCGCAGGAGTCTCACTGTCGCGTGTTCAGACGATAGCAAACACACTCGGAATACATGAACCCGCTTGACATTAACGGCAAATTGTGTAATTATTCTCACGATACAAAATTTTAAGCGGAGATAATTCATAACGGTGAACAGAAACAGCCTTACATCAGCAAAATATTTCGGATTTAACTTTAGCTTCTGGTACTGGTTTCAGAAGCTCAATTTTCTTTGGCTGACGTAAGGTAAGAAACTCACAGCGCATCGATACACGGAGAACACAGCACCTTCTGAATCAGTCAAAGGATTTGGAAGGTGTTTTTTTATGCAAGAAGAAAGGAATGACCAAACCCATGCCCGCAAACGTAAAGGCCAATGACGGTTACAGCATAAGGATACGCAGAGGAATAATTGAGCGTCTCGGCATTGAGATACTCAGGCTGGCGGAAGAGAATTACACCGAGATACTCCTTGTAACGGACGAGAAAGTCTCAGGGCTTTACCTCCAGAAAGTAATCATGAACTTCCATGAATGCCCGAAGCCCGAAGGTTCACGCCTAAGAATCTGCGAACTCATCATTGATTCCCACGAGGGTGCAAAGAATTTTCACACTGTCGCAAAATTACTCGATGACATGGCCGGTCTTGGTCTCTCAGGAAAATGCCTCGTCGTCGCAATCGGAGGCGGAGTCGTCTGCGAGACAGCAGGGTTCGCAGCAGGGTGCTACATGGGCGGTGTAAGGCTCGTTCTTGTTCCAACGACGTTGGCAGCAATGATTGAGGCTTCGGCATGGGAGAGCGCGTTCCTCAACCTGAGCTCAGGGAAAAATCTCGCGGGTATGCCTTGCAGTCCCTCCATCGTTCTCTGTGATACCGACTGCCTCAAAACTCTTTCACCCGAAGAATACAGGTCCGGAATTGCGGAAGCCTTGAAGACCTCCATAATGTCAGGCGAGGAGTTATTCAGGATTTTCGAGCGCGGTGAAGTCGAAGTGAACATTGAGAAAGTTATAGAAGGCTGCATAAAGTACCGTGCAGGTTTAAGCCCGACAATGAGGACGAAATGTCTCGGTTATGCCATCGGGAACGCAATCGAGGCTTTGAGCGACTACGAAATTCAACACGGCTTCGCACTCGCCCAAGGCATCGGAATAACTGCAAGAGCGTCGGCAAAATTGAAATGGTGCAGCGATGAAACGTCAGAAAGAATCATCAGTGCCCTCACTAAGAATGATTTGCCAGTCGTATGCCGAAAATTCAGCGCAGGGCTAATCTCTCAGGTTTTGTTGAACGGAAGGGGCGGGGACTTTGAGCTTGTTGTGCCGTCTGAAATAGGACGCTGTGAAATCAGGGACATCAAAGCCGGCGAGCTTGAAGGTGTAATTTTGTCGGGCATGTAATGGGAAAATGTAATATAATAATCACAATAGCACGAATTCATAACGCTAAGAAAGGAGGTAAACCGTTCACAGAAAATTTAAGTATTTCGGCCTTTATGTTCCGGCGATATACCAGCTAAGATTGCTATTAGCTTCTGAAGCGATAACCAGGCGGGAAGCAAGCTGTACCCGTACGTTAGCGTGGAATTGAAGCCTCTGGAGCGTTAGACCAAACGCAAGTAGCAGAATATCGTGAAAGCGGACGCGATGAACGAGGAAGGGAACATAAGAGTTATGTTTATAACTTTTTGTAAGTTTTCTGTAACGGTGCCACAGGAATGGACATTCGTTTTGTACAGCGCGGATGCGAAATTGATGACAAGCTCAGGGATTACATGGAGAAGAAGATTTCAAAGCTTGAAAAATTCTTCCGCCGGATACTGAATTGCCAGATAGTCGTATCCCATCACAAGGGCAGCTTCAACGTCGAGACTACGGCCAATGCAAACGGTGTAATTCTCAGGGCAGAAGAGGACGCATTAGAGCCGAGAAAGGCATTCGACCAGTCTCTTAAGAATCTTGAGCGAAGGATCAAGAAGTACAATTCCTACCTCAAGGACAGGGCACAGCTTGGTGCTGAGGCAGATTTCACGTTCAGCGTTGAGGAAGAAGCGGAAAATGATGCCCCGACAATCGACAAGGTGAAGAAGGTTGAGGTTCACCCAATGGAGGCCGCTGAAGCGGTTATGCAGATGGAGCTTGTTGGGCATGCGTTCTTCGTGTTCCAGAACGCTGCATCGGGCGAAATCAACGTTGTCTACAAACGCGGCGAGAACAGCTACGGTCTAATTGAGCCGGTAAGATAGCACTTTGGAAATGCGATTTGTCCCTCTGGTTTATGCCGGAGGGATTTTTTGTGCGCTTTGCACTGCCCCGCCATAAATATAGATAGAATTACTCACGCATTCAAGTCAGGTACAGGCATGTATAATTACGTTCGTTCAGAAAATTTTTCACACGGAGGGATTCAATCATGCCAGTAATAACGTTAGAGGCAGGACAGCTCACTAAAGAGCAGAAGGAGAAGCTTGCTCTCGAACTCACAGAGACAGCATCGAGAATCACGGGAGTACCCGCAAAGGCATTCATCGCAATCATACGCGAGAATGCACCCGATAATATCGGCGTCGGCGGTGTATTGCTCTCGGAAAGGAAGTGAGGCCGTTGAAGATACTTTCGCTGATTCTTATCGCGCTGATGATTCCGTCAATGGCACAAGCTCACACTCTATTTGCCCCCGAAGGTAAGACCCTCAAAGTTCACTGGGCTGTCCTTGAAGCAAAACCTGGAAAAATGTCCGACATGGCCGCAATAAGCGTAAGAACAGTCGCAAAGTTCACCCCCAATGAGCCGGGAAGCTACGCGCTTTACGGTGCTGTTGACCGCAATAATCCGGACATCATGAGGATACTTGAGGTCTATGAGGACGAGGCAGCCTACGAAATTCACAGAGCAAGCGAAGGTTTCAAGGCATTCATCGAGGAACGTAAGCCAATCCTTGAGAGCCTGACGCTTCTTCCCGTTGACCCCATCGTTCTTGAGCAGAAGAAGGAAGGCACAGGGAAATCTGTTTTGATGACAATGATTGAGGTCAAGCCCGAAAATCTGGATGACTTCAAGGCGTTAATCACTCAGGAATTTTCGAGGGCAGTCGCTGAAGTTCCGGGAGTAATGGCAATGTTCGCAACAAGTGAGAAAGGTGAAAGGTCTAACGTCATTCACATTCTCGAAGTTTTCGCGGACGACGAGGCAAAGCAGGAATATTCACAGTCAGAAAAATACAAGTCATACAGAAAGGAAACAGACACTATGTCAGAATCACGCAGCAATATCGAGAACAGCCCCGCAAACGTAAAACTCAGCCCCAAAGGATTACACCTCTCTCCAGACGGTCAGGAACTCAGCGTATTCCCTCTAGGAAATCCAAACACCGCATTCGCACAGTACTTTGACGGGCAGAGCTACCTTGCACCAGTCTCAACAGAGCAGGTGGGAATCTTCAACGTTACGTTCGAGCCCGGCTGCAGAAATCACTGGCACATTCACCACGCAAAGAGCGGCGGCGGTCAGATACTCATCGCAGTTGCAGGACGAGGCTGGTATCAGGAATGGGGAAAGGATGCCATCGAGATGAGGCCCGGCACAGTCATCAACATTCCAGCAAACGTAAAGCACTGGCACGGCGCGGCAAAAGATTCATGGTTCCAGCATTTGGCGGTTGAAGTTTCAGGAGAGGAGACTTCAAATGAATGGTGCGAGGCAGTTTCGCCGGAAGATTATGCTCTCTTGAAGTAATGGAAATTCTCTACATTCACGGAATGGGAGGAAGTCCTCTTGAGGCCGAACATTACAGGGAGATCTGCAAAGGCTTCGATGTTATAGGCGTTGAGTATGATGGCTCTTTCCCGTCAAAGGCAAGGGACGATATTCGCAATGCCTGTGATGATGCCAAGGGGAAAGTCTGCGTAATTGCAAACAGCATAGGGGCGTATTTCACGATGCTTGCGCTTCAGGGCTTTGAGGTCGAAAAAGCTCTTTTCATCTCGCCAATCCTCGACATGGAGAGCGTAATTCTCGGAATGATGAGCAGGGCTGGCGTCTCTGAAGATGAGCTTCGCAGGAAGGGTGAAATTGATACCTTGTCGTGGAAATATCTGTCCTTCGTCCGCGAAAATCCAATAACGTGGAGCTTTCCAACAGAGATATTGTACGCAGGAAATGACTGCATAACCTCGCGCATTACAGTGGATGAGTTCGTAAGGAATCATGACGCAAGGCTAACAGTTATGGAGGACGGAGAGCATTGGTTTCACACGGAGGAGCAGGTTGCTTTTCTTGATGAATGGGTAAGGAGGGTTTTAGCGGCATGAGAAAATTATTGTCGGGAGTGATTATCGTTATGGTTATGAGTTCAGCAGCATTAGCGAACGTTGAAGAGTTCAAGGCTACAGACCCGGAGTTTGCGGAGTTCTTTGGGAATTTCGCGGGCGTTGAAGTTCCGTCTCAGTCGAAACTTGATGCTCGCACAAGGTACATGGCCGTCGTCGCAACTTTGATGGGCTGTCAGGGAGCCGATGAGTTCAAGGCTGTATTGCCTGAAGCATTGGAGGCTGGGCTAACACCGTCAGAGGTCAAGGAAATAATATATCAGGGTACGGCGTATCTTGGCATAGGAAGGACGCGCCCGTTCCTCAAAGCCGCGAATGAAGTTTTTGCGGAGAAAGGAATAACTCTGCCATTAGCCCCGGCGTCAACAACAACTCCAGAGAACAGAATCGAGAAGGGCAACGATGCTCAGGTTGAGATATTCGGCGCGGGAATGAAGGGTTTTCAGAACGCAGGGCCTGAAGAAACCCGCCACATTAACCGCTGGCTTGCGGGTAACTGCTTCGGGGACTATTACACGCGAAAAGGCCTCACTCTCAGGGAGCGCGAGATGATTACATTTTGCTACATTGCGGCTCAAGGGGGTTGCGAGCCTCAGCTCACCGCACACGCAAAAGGCAATATGAACATGGGCAACGACAAAGCGTTCCTGCTTGATGTCGTCTCACAGTGCGTTCCTTATATTGGCTACCCCCGAAGTCTCAACGCTATAACCTGCATCAACAAGGCGGCGGAATAATGAGACTGGTAATCATACTTGCGGTTCTGGCCATGATGTCAAGCTGTGCATATGCTGGAGAGATGGTTAGCGTTAAGGGTGGAAAGTTCCTCATGGGAAGCCCTGAGTCAGAGAACTGGAGGAGTGATGACGAGCTTCAGCACGAGATTACAGTGTCGGACTTCATGATTTCCCAGCGCGAGATTACGCAGGGTGAGTACATGGCACTCGTGAACGGCAACCCTTCAACCTTCATCGGCGACGATCTTCCCGTCGAAAACGTAACATGGCTTGAGGCTGTCATGTTCTGCAACATTAAGAGCGAGGCCGAAGGATTGACTCCAGTCTACAAGATTGACGGGACGAAAGTAACGTGGGACTTGTCTGCTGACGGCTACAGACTTCCTACCGAAGCTGAATGGGAATACGCCTGCCGTGCCGGAACTTCAACACCTTTCAACCTTGAGCATTCAATCGGCGCTGACGAGGCGAACTTCTACGGACATTATCCCTACGAGATCGAGGAGAATTATTTCTCACAGCACAAGCTCACGACGAAGCCCGGAATCTATCGCGGCACTACGGTTGAACCCGGTCAGTTCGCGCCCAACAAGCTCGGACTTTATGACATGCACGGGAATGTCGGTGAATGGTGCTGGGACATCTATGCGCCATATGACGTTTCGGTAAAGGTCAACCCAACAGGGCCGGAGTCAGGAACTCGTCGGGTTAATCGCGGGGGAGGCTGGAATGATTTTGCCAAGAATATGCGCTCGGCTTACCGTGCTGCTGCTCCACAGGAACGAAGGCTCTATAATGTTGGCTTCAGGCTTGCGAGAGGGGCAATCGGAACGGGGATTGTTACGTCTCAGGCAATGCAGGAGTCTCGCGGGACTGGGAAGAGAGTCCTAATCGCATATTTCACGTGGAGCGGTAACACCCAGGGTGTAGCCTACGAGATTCAGAAGCAGACGGGCGCGGAGATTTTCGAGATTACGCCGGAGAAGCCGTACTCTGAGAACTACAACACCGTACTCCGTGAGGCACAGCGGGATCAGCACAGGCGTGCGCGTCCGAAACTTCGGGGGCGTGTGAAGGATTTTTCGGACTACGACGTGATTATGCTGGGCTATCCGAACTGGTGGGCGAGTATTCCTGCACCTGTTGCGACGTTCCTTGAAGATTATGACTTCAGTGGGAAAACGATAATGCCTTTCTGCTCACATGGAGGGGGACGCTTCGGTCAAAGTCTCACAGCGATAGCGAAACTTGCGCCAAATGCCGTAATCACTGATGGGTTTTCGGTTCATTATTCGGGCGGCGGAAGACTCAAGGACGACATAGCTGACTGGCTCGCAAGATCGAGATAGCAAACTTCAGCAAAGAGAATGTAGAATAGTAACCGTATCCGTGAAATCTGCGGGTGCGGTTAATTTTTTGGGGAGTGATATGTGAATGGTAAGCGGAATTTTCAGGTTCATGTACTCATCAGGAGCGCTAAAATACTTTGGGTCATTCTTGTGGGGCATCGCAAGCGTTCTTCTAAGTCCTTGCGGAATAAGCCTAATCCCCTTAGTCGTGGGATATGTCGCAAACACTGACACCCCTTCACATTGGCGGGCGTTCAAAATATCGTGCGCCTTCTGTCTCGGCGTAATCATCAACCTTTCACTCGTAGCGTTCGTAACGTCAAGCATTGGTGCGCTCTTGGGGGGCTATGAGAGATTCCTGACGCTGATAACTGCGGGGGTCTTCATCGTAATGGGGCTTCAGATTATGGGAGTGATAAGGCTGAAGTTCTTTGCTTTTGATTCACGCATAAAGGGCACAGAGTCTCAGAACATGAAGGGAGCCGTGATACTCGGAATATTGTCAGGTCTCACAATAGGGCCATGCAACATCGCGTATGTAAGTCCGGTTCTGTCACTCGCAATGTCTGAGGCTTCGGGCGGAATTGCGGGGGCTGTAATGCTTGTTATGTGTTACGCGCTGGGGTATTGCGCGGTTCTTGTGGGGTCGGGGACTTTCGCGCAGATATTCTCAGAGTTCCTTCACAGCGGGGAGTATAGTATATTGTCGTGGATGGTGAAGGCGGTGAATATTCTCTGCGGGACTGCGCTGATCATCGGGGGGATTTATCTCATCTCGGAAGTAAGATTCTAAGGAATGAAATTCCGGGATACCTTTAGCTAAGAAGCTGGGGGTATCTTTTTTTGTGCTAATATTATGGCAAATCCCAAAAGAGTATGGAGGTAGGAAATGCCAGAATATGACCCCTTGCTAACAATGTCAGCCCTCAACATGGCAGTCGTCTCACTTCACCGCATAACCTCATCAGGCGACAGAGTTATACTTGACCGCGAATATGACAGCATCATCAACAATCTCAGAATGGGCGAGATTAACGCTGACCCTGAACTCACGAGCTTATATCAAGAGATTGTCCGCGTTATTCACAAAGGAAAGCTGAGAGATGACATCAGGGCAATAATAAACAAAGCCGACTCGGAAAAGAAGCACAAGAGCATCAAGGAAATTATCACAGGAAACGTATTCAAGAGTTTCAGCACGAATCCTTTGAAGTGGCTAGGAAAATTGGCCATGTCATCAGCATCGGAATACTTCACTCAGCAAAAGGAAGCTGAGACTCTCGCGCAGAATAATAATGACGGTCAACTCAGTCTCAAACATGATGAACTCGATGAATATGATGAATTACAGCGCAAGCTGCTGGGGTCGTCATGGAGTTTGCTTCGACAGTACCAGCTACCTGACAGTTACAGGCTTACGCAGAACGCCCTAATGAAATTCTCGTCAGCCATGAAAGAGGCTGAACCGTCAAAGCGTCAGAGAATGATGAAGTACCTTGAGGGAGATTTCGCTATGTACGCGCCTTACTGGTTCTATCGTGCTAAGGCGGCTAATGATGCCGGGAGTGATGACGAGGCAGGAAAGTATTTCGAGAGGTTCGGGGAAGTCTGGAGGCCTGTTCTGAGGAAAGACCCGTACAGGGCTGAGGCCATGAAGTTCAGGATTGAGGGGCTTATGGTAACCCGTGATAATACAGCCGAGATTCTGAAGTGCCTTGAGGAAATGAGAGCGAATACAGAGCTTGAAGACTGGGCGAACAATATTTTTGCCGGAATGGTGTATTTCTCGCTGGGCTATAAGGACGAGGCTGAAGAGTGCGTAATGTGCAACATTGATTTCGGCTTTGAGTGCGAGATGAGCGGGAAGGTTCTTGAGTATATGACAACAGGCAAACTTCCGCCAGAAAATCCAGATGCAAATCCCGTGAAATCTCCTGAGCCTCCGAAAGTTGAATCGCCTAAGCCATTGCCGGAGAAGTTGCCTGAACCTCAACTGAAAGCGCAGGAGACACCACCAACGCTAAACTCTCAACGTCCGCCAATGAGCGACGATGAATTTGATGTTGATTTTGTGAAACTCTGCGAATCAGGTGATGCCAAGAAAGTTGAAGATGCCATAATAAATGGAGCTAATGTCAACGCTAGGGGCAATTACGGCGATACGGCTTTAATGTCAGCAGCAAGGGAAGGCCACACGGAAACTGCAGAATTACTCCTGAAGCACGGAGCCGATGTCAACGTTAAACACACGTCCGGCTATACGGCTTTGTGGAAAGCAGTATTTAACGGCCACACGAAAACTGTAGAATTGCTCCTGAAGCATGGGGCTGATGCCAACGATAATGCCGACACAACAGCTTTAATGTGGGCGGCATGTAGCGGTAACACAGAAGTCGCAGAAGCACTCCTGAAGCACGGCGCAGATATCAACGCTAAGGACAATGACGGCTGTACGGCTTTAATGAAAGTATCAAGGGGAGGCGAAGTAAAGACCGCAGAACTACTTCTGAAGTACGGTGCTGATATCAACGTCAAGAACAATAAAGGCAAGACGGCTTTGGATCTGGCAAAACGTGGGGGTAACACTGAGGTTGCTCAACTCCTCCACGCTCATGGAGCGAAAGAAGGCATTTTATTTTCCCTGTTTGGCTAAGTCGTGAAGGACACGCAAAATTTATGTGCCTCTGAAAATTCATCACTAATGAATAATGCAGCCAATGAATTTTCAAGGCCAACGGAGGATTTATGATCATGGAAAATTGGGCGGATTTAATCTTGTCAGCATTGCAATGGCACACAGAAAGTGATGATGAATTTCTTGAAATCTGCAAGTCCGGCGATACTGAGAAAATTGAGGCGGCAATCATTGAGGGCGCAAATGTCAACGCTAGGGACGATGATGGTTTGACGTTTTTAATGTTGGCAGCAAGGTACGGCAGAGCAGAAACCGCAGAATTGCTCCTGAAACATGGGGCTGATGTCAATGCTAGAGAAATCAAGGGCTGGACTGTTTTAATGAAAGCAGCGAGAAGCGGTCTCACAGAACTCATGAACAACACGATTGATGTCAACGCTGAGAAGTTTATCGGCGGAACGGCTTTAATGGAAGCAGCAAGTAACGGTCACGCAGACGTAACGGAAGTTCTCCTGAAACATGGCGCAGATGTCAATGCTAAGGGCGATTTCGGCTATACGGCTTTAATGGAGGCAACAAGAGGGAGCTTAATAATAGCAGCGAGTGGGTACTATGCAAAAACAGCAGAAATTCTCCTGAAACACGGGGCTGATGTAAACGCTAAGAGCGATGCCGGATTGACGGCTTTAATGGAGGCAGCGAGTAAGGGCCAGGCAGAAACTGCAGAATTGCTCATAAATCATGGGGCTGATGTAAACGCTAAGAACAACTATGGTGAGACGGCTTTAATGATGGCAAGCTACCACGAAGAGATCACAGAATTGCTCCTTAAGTATGGAGCTGATGTTAACGCCAGGGACAATAAAGGCAAGACAGCTTTAATGGAGGCAGCAGATCACGAAGACGTAGCAGAAATTCTCCTGAAGCACGGTGCTGATATCAACGCTAAGGACAATGACGGCGGGACGGCTTTAATGGAGGCAGCAAAGCATGGCGACACAGAATCGGCAGAAGTATTGCTGAAGCACGGGGCTGATGTTAACGCTAAGGACAACAAAGGCAAAACGGCTTTGAAGTGGGCAAAACACAATAAACATAATGAAGTTGCTCAACTCCTCCGTGCTCATGGAGCAAAAGAAGGACTACTCGGTCGTCTGTTCGGCTAAACTGCACGAACGCTCGTGGCTGTGATAATATTATTTCAGGAGAGGTGAAAAATGGCATACGATGCTGACATAACGGTGAGAACCGATAGCGGTGTTAAGCGTGAGACTCAGGAGATATTTGATGCGCTGGGTCTTGATATTGGAGCAGCTGTGAATATTTTTCTGCGCCAAGTGATAATTCATCACGGGTTGCCTTTCAGGGTGAATCTTGAGCCTAATGCAGAGACTCAAAGGGCTATTGAGGACGCTTTGAACGGCAATGATTTTCACGGCCCTTTTTACAGCGTTGAAGAATTAATGAAGGACCTCGATGACTAAGCTGAAAATTATATACGAGAGCCAATTCAAGCGCGACTACAAAATCGCAAAGAAGCGCGGGCTTAATATTGAGCGCATGGCTGAGGTTATCGAAATGCTCGCAGATCGTACTCCTCTCCCGCCAAAGTGCAGAGACCACAAGCTCGAAAACTCAAGGAAATACAAAAATATGCGGGAATGTCATATAGAGTCGAATTGGCTTTTGGTGTATCAAGTTGTAGATGATGCCTTAGTATTGAGATTAGTAAGGACTGGAACGCATAGCGATTTGTTCTAAATATCGTAAACGGCAGGGTGATTTTCGTCTGTCAATGCTATAATACACCCTATGAATTTTTCACTCATTATGGAGGATTTATCATCATGGCAAAATTTTGTGAATGCTGCGGGCGCGGCCCAGTCGCAGGAAATGCTGTAAGTCATTCAAACCGTCATACCCGCAGACGCTGGAACATCAACCTTCAGACCGTAAGAATCGATGCCGGCGACGGCGAACTTCTCAAAGTGAAAGTCTGCACCAAATGCCTCAAGTCCGGCTTCGTAAAGAGGGCCGTTAATGCAAATTAAACGCCTCGAAAATTCAGAGTCAGCAGATTCATTGCTGATTCTTCTTCGTGAGGAGGACTGCGAGAATCTCCCTCCCTTTGACGGGGAACTTTCAGGGATTCTCTCAGCCCTGATCTCACGAAAGGACTTCACCGGCAAGAAAGGCTCACTTCTCCGCGTCCCTCTCGTTGAAGGTAATATCTACCTCATCGGTCTAGGAAAGAAAGAGAAATGCAACCTCGCCTTAATCCGGAACTCCCTCGCGTGGGGACTTAGAACAGTCGGCAAGAATCGCGTAAAGTCTGCAACCGTCCTCATCTCTCACCTGAAAGAATACGAGGGCTTATCCTTTGCGCTTGGCGAGGCGGGCGGATTATGCGGCTACGTTTTCGACACCTACAAGACAAAAGGCAAGGACTACGAACCGTTCTCACTCACCGAAATATATTCAGACGTTTACGATGACGATGTTTCGGCGGGAATGAAGTTTGCTGACGCTCAGATATTCTCACGCGAAATCGCCAACGAGCCGGGCTGTTCGGTGTGGCCTGAGACTATGGCGGTCAAGGCGTGTGAAGTTGCGGAGAAATACGGCCTTGAATGCGAAGTTTGGGACGAAAAGAGACTTTCAGCCGAGAAAATGGGCGCAATCCTCGCGGTCGGTTCAGGCTCAAAGAATCCCCCGCGACTCATTCATCTGACCTACAAGCCAAAAGTTACAGCGTCGAAGAAGGTCGCAATAGTCGGCAAAGGTATAACGTTCGACAGCGGCGGCCTCAACATTAAGCCCGACAATTTCATGCTCACTATGAAGGGCGACAAGACGGGTGCCTGCAACGTTCTAGGAATAATGAAGGGTGTTGCGGAACTCGGACTTGGCGTTGAGGTTCACGGCTTCATGTCATGCGCTGAGAACATGCCATCGGGAAGCTCGTACCGTCCTGACGACATAATAACCGCCCGTAACGGCAAAACCATCGAAATCAACAACACTGACGCTGAGGGAAGATTGGTTCTTGCTGACGCTCTTTGTGTTGCGAGCGAGGTCAAGCCTGATGTAATCATCGACATGGCAACATTGACGGGCGCGTGTGTCGTTGCGCTTGGAAAGAGCAGGGCCGGGCTTTTCGTGAACGACGACGAACTTTCGGGGAAGATTCTCGACTCATCATCAAGGACAGGCGAGCTTTTCTGGAGAATGCCGCTTGAGGACGATGACATAGCCGAGTCGATGAAGTCGCCGTTTGCTGACCTCGTGAACTCCGGGAACAGGTACGGCGGTGCGATATATGCTGCGTTGTTCCTGAAGGAGTTTGTTTCTGACGGGATCGCGTGGGCGCACATGGATATTGCGGGAGTTGATTTCCGCGACAAGGAATACGGGATTTACCCAAAGGGCGCGACTGCTTTCGGCGTAAGGACGTGCCTTGACTATCTCATGAGACTCTAACGTAATTTCTGGGCAACTGAGGCTGAGTGCTTCACTTGTCCAGATTGTATTATTCACGCTGAAACGGTATCTGACTTTCCTAAACATTACAACTTCTGAAGAAAGGGTTATACGTTGAAATATAAAGATTTCGAGTCAATTCTTCCGCCCTCGCAGCGTTGGGAGAATCTCACCCTTGCAAACGATTTTCTTTTCGGCAAAGTGATGCGGGATCATGAACTTTGCACCGAGATGATACGCCGAATACTTCCTCATATAGACATCGGTCATATAGCGTTCACCCACTCGCAGAAATCCGCAAAGTATTCACTCGACACAAGAGGAGTGCGCTTCGATGTATTTGCGAGATCAGACAAACGAAAACTCTTTGACTGCGAGGTTCAGACATCGGACAAAAAGGATTTGCCCCGACGAACTAGAGCATATCACTCAATATTGGGGTTGGAGGCGTTGGAGGCTGAAACGCTCAAGAAATCAGGAAGCTATAGCACCATGCCTGATACTTACGTGATATTCCTATGTACCTTTGACCATTTCAATCTTGGCAGGCACATTTATACTTTCAGCAACGTATGTGATGAGGTCGGGGGGCTGAAACTGAACGACGGAGCTGTTACAATATTCTTGAACACGCGCGGGAAAGCTGATGACATTAGTGATGAATTGAGAGCCTTTCTCGATTTCATGATGGGGAAACCTAGCGGGGACCCGTTCATCAGAGTACTGGAAGAGCGCGTGAAGTTGGCAAAACTAAACGCTAAATGGAGGCGAGTTTATATGCTGGAAATGCTTCATGATTGGGAAATAAGCAATGAGGCCCGTAATGCTGGACATGAGGAAGGACTCAACAAAGGGCTTATTGAAGGGCGCATTGAGGGACTCAACGAAGGGCGCAATGAAATGTTCAACTTCGCAATAGATTTCCTGAAATCAAAGGGCATGAGT
This sequence comes from uncultured Fretibacterium sp., assembly GCA_937915755.1. GTDB lineage: Bacteria > Synergistota > Synergistia > Synergistales > Aminobacteriaceae > JAFUXM01. Next base: position 73,320 of record CALGGR010000107.1, read on the forward strand.
AATGAAGAAATAAACGATTTCAGGAACGCAGCCATGCAATCACAAAGGTGGGAAACAAAATCATGAAGAAAATATTGCTCTTTATGCTTCTGATATGTCTTTGTGTTCCTGCGCACGCAAAATCAACCGTAACCCTCGCGGAACTTTCCGGCACAGTCGGCGTTCAGATGGAGGAGTTCGTCCGTGATACCGTGAGAGCCTCAGAGCTTAACGGCGACTCACTCCTAATATTCCAGCTCGACACCCCCGGCGGTCTCGTCGAGGCAATGCGCGGAATCGTTCAGGCAATCCTCTCGTCGCGTGTTCCCGTAGCGGTCTGGATACCTTCAGGCGGAAGGGCGGCAAGTGCGGGCGCGTTCATCGTTCAGTCTGCACACATCGCGGCAATGTCTCCCGGCACCAACATAGGCGCGGCTCACCCAGTTACAGGCGGCGGCGAGAACATTCCAGAGGGCGACATGAACAAAAAGGTCATGAACGACCTCAAGGCTCAAATGCGCTCAGTCGTACAGCTTAGAGGCCGTAATGTTGACATGGCCGAAGCAATGATTGTTGACAGCATATCGCTCACGGCTGACGAGGCTCTTCGTGAACACGTCATCGACATTATTGCTCCAGACATCAACGCTCTCATTAAGGCTACAGCAGGCAGGCGCGTCAAAAACGGCTCGCAGTCCTTGAGAATTTCGCTCGACGACGAAATTACAGTTTCACGCGCAACAATGTCATTCTCGGAGCAGGTCATTCAGTTCGTATCAAGCCCTGAGATTGCGTACTTGTTACTTTCGGGCGGAATGATGGCGATATTCTTCGAGGTCATAACTCCGGGCGGTTTCATTCTCGGAACTACGGGAGGCGTAATGCTTCTTCTCGGTGCGATAGGCTTGAAGATGTTACCGTTCAACTGGGCAGGAATTGTGCTGATTGTCGCGGGAATTGTCCTCATGGCTGTTGACCTCATAGCGGGAACTTCGGGATTGTTGACGCTCTTGGGGCTTCCTGTTATGTGCTTGGGCGGGGTGTTTTTGTTCCGTGCGCCGGGCGGTGAGCTTCTTCAAATCTCGCTGTCATTCATCGCCGGAATCGCAATCGCTCTCGGAATATGCTTCGGTCTCATGGCCTATTTCGTAGTGAAAGGATTGCGGCGGAAAGTTTCAACGGGAAAGCAGGGAATGATCGGATTGACGGTTGAAGCGATTTCTGACGGACAGGTCAAGTGTCATGGCGAGATATGGCGGGCAGTCTCAGATGTTGAACTTCACGCAGGGGACAAGGGAGTTGTTACAGCCGTTGATGGAATGACGCTGGTAATCTCTCGTGTTGACCAATAACGTTACGCAGTGCCGGGCGAAAAATTCCTGACACTGCGGTTTCGTAATCCCTAAAACATCTCAGCTATACTCTTTGCGTCAGGCGGGCAGCCCTTGACGTTCCTTTTTGCGCCCGAACAGCATCGACCAATCCCCAGAGCGTCATCTGGAATTTTCTTTCCTCTCCAGCCTTGACCGATGTAAATTTCCTGCCCTCGTCCTTTTGCATCAGTGTACAACGCCCTCACCAATGCCGCATAGCACGCTGAACATGCCGAGTCCTCGTGAACGTTCCGTGTAAGCTGCGCGACTCTTCCCGAAGGTTTAGGGTAACTTCCCGCATTCTCAGGCTCATTGAGTGTGATTATGTCGTCGGGTGAGATTTTTGTTGACCCAGCTCCCCATTTCTCCGCAATCTGAATGTATGGGACGCGCGGCAATTCCAGCCCCATCAATCCCGCACCGTAAGAATCAATCATAACCGGATCAGTCCCCAAGAACATGCGGTTAGTTTGGACTGGATTACCTCCCTCCTCGAAGTTCAAATCTCCGCAAATGCTGTCAACGATAATCAGTCCCGGTTTCAGCACAGCACCAAGCGCGGCAATCGGGCGTGTCAATCCTAATGCGTGAAATCGGCTTTTCTCGCGGTCTGGAAGGCAGCCTTTGAGGTTCTTCAGGGCGCATGTCATTACGGTTTGGCAATGTCCTTTCAAGACTGGAAGGTTGACTAGAAATCCAGCGTCAAGAGCCAGCGAGCATACTTCAAGCGGGCCAATGGGCGATTCGATTTTACGTGTCTTATCGTGTTTGAGGTCGGTGAATGGGACGTTGTATCGTTTGCATACTTCGTCATACCCCGCGCGCTTCATGGCCCTCATAGTCTCAGCACCTACCCAGCTGCCCTCGATTATGCTGATGTCGCGGACTCCGTTCTCCCTGAAATACTCTATGCAGCCTGAGAGGACTCCTGCGTGTGTAGTCGCTCCGTTGTCGGGTGTTCCCGCAACGACGAGATTCGGTTTCAACGCGACGTTTGCTCCTGATGGTACGAGGCTCACAGCATCAGAGGCTTCAAGGAGCTTCACTGTCATTGCGTGAGCGTCTGTTCCGTAAATGTTATAGATTTTGCTCATGAAAATTTTTACCCCCCATTACTTTTTTGTATCAAATAATTTTAACCCGCGTTGTAATGTAAAATATACGCAGGAAGGAGAAATAATGATGCAGAAAATCACAACCGAGAAAGTAAAAATCACAAACTCAGGTTCTGGAATGTCCGAAGCCCTCAACATCACCGAGAGAGCAGCCGGCCTCCTCAACCTCAGCACTAAGGACGCTCTACGTGCGCGTCTTCTTGCAGAAGAAACCCTCAGCATGGTCAGAGCTGTAACAGGCGAGTTCAGCGCGGATTTCTGGATTGAGATTGAAGGAAGAACGTTCGACATTCGCCTCATGGCAAAATCCGAACTCGATTACCCGAAGCGCAGGGAGCTTCTCTCAGTCTCGACAACCGGCGAAAATACCGCACATCTCGGAATCATGGAGAAGATCCGCGGGATTATCGAGGCTGGAATGTACGGCCTTGAGGAAGGTTTCAAGCTTCAGGCGAAATACGGCACAGGAATGTTTGGTTACGCTACACTCGGACTTCAAGATGACGGACTCTCTGATGCTATGTTCATGTGGTCAATGCAGAAATACAGGGCTGACGTTGAGGCAAAAGGCGATGACGAGGCTGACTCAGTTGACGAACTTGAGAAGTCGATAATCGCTAACATCGCTGACGATGTGAAAGTCGGAATCAGCAAGGACAGCTTGGAGCTTTCAGTCGTGAAAAAATTTTAGGAGGTCATAAACATGAAAAGGTTAATTTGTTCAGCAGTTCTCGTTTTGATGATGGCAGGTTCAGTCTTTGCCGCAGGTAGCAAGGTCGACACAGGAATCCTCACTTACTTGGGGACGACTGAGGGCGAGTTTCAGGAAGCACTCGACGATTTGAGGAAAGCTCTCACTCCTCTAATCACGGACGAGTCAGCAAAGCAGGAATGGGAGGATTACGATCTCCTCGAAGGTTTCCTCTCTGAGCTTGTGGCATCGAGAAGGGTTGTCCACTTCTACGACTCGCTCCTAGCGATGCAGTTGGCACTCCGAGCCAGGCAGATTGACGAGATCGTTCTCCCTGAGCCTGTAGTGATGTACCTCATGGCAAACAATCCCAGAGATTACGAGATTCAGTTCTCGCTCAACATGATGCCGTCAACAATTTCATTCGGCTTCAAGGCTGGGAACAACGCGCTGAAGAAAGATTTTGACGACGCAATCAAGGCCATGAAGAAGGACGGTACTCTCATGACGATTGAGGAACGCTTCATCAAGAACTTGGGCGAAGGTGAACCCGAAGAAGTGAAATTCGCCGAGTTCAAAGGCTCAAAGGCTATCCGCGTCGCAGTAACAGGAGACTTACCTCCAATCGACTACATCGCCGCAGACGGAAGAGCAACGGGCTACAACACAGCAATACTCGCCGAAATCGGTAAGCGTCTCAAGCGCAACATCAGGGTAATCAGCGTTGATGCGGGCGGAAGGTCAGCAGCTTTAGCCTCCGAGAGAGTCGATGTCGTTTTCTGGTACAGGAACACCGAAGGCCTCAAGACCCCCAAGAAGCTCGGCAAGAACCTCAAGGGCGTAATGCGCGACACTTACGGTGAGGGCGTAATACTTTCCGAGCCTTACTACGAATGGGACACGGATATAGTCGTCGGAAGGTCGAATTAGCGTGAGAAGGGTAATTTTCGCAATCGTGCTTGTTATGGGGCTGTGTGCTTTGTCTCACGGCCTCGAAAAGCGCGTGATCAGTCTCGGAATGCTTGAGAAACTCAACTCAACCGAGGAAAGTTTTGCTGAGGAATGGCAGAAATCTTTTGCCCCCAACAATGAGCTTCTTGAAGTCCGCGTTAAATTCTATCCCAATCTCAACGCCCTGCAGATGGCACTCAATGCCGGAGAAATCAACCACATCGTACTCCCCGAAGCGTCAGCCGAATATCTCATGAATCAGAATCCAGAATACGAGTCTGTCCTAGTCCTTCACTCTCACGGAATGGGGCTTGCGTTTGGATTCAGTGTCGACAAGGTTGAACTTTGCCAGAAATTCAGTGAGGCAGTAACGGCCATGAGGAATGATTGGACTCTCTCAGCTCTCGAAGGAATGTACATTGCCTCGCCGGGAAGGTCAGAGCCTAAGCCTGTTGAGTTCGCAAAATTCGAGGGAGCTGCGACAATCCGTGCGGCTGTAACGGGAGACTTGCCTCCTGTTGACTTCATGGCAAGCGACGGTACTCCTGCGGGTTTCAGCACAGCCGTTCTTGCGGAAATAGGAAAGCGCCTCGGCGTTAACATCGAGATTCTTAACATTGACTCTTCGGCAAGAAGTTCGGCTCTTGCGTCAGGGAGGGCTGATGTCGTATTCTGGTACGAGGTCGTTAAGGGCGCGAAGAATCAGCCGGATATTCCCGAAGGTGTCATAGTGTCCGAGACGTATTATGACTGGGAGAAGTTCATTCACCTTCGCAAAAAACTCGACAAAGGTAGTTCTTGGGGTTGGAATGTTTTTAGCAGCGACTTCTTGGACTTCTATTTTCATAACTGAACATGAGAAAATTTCTTTGCACATTGATGATTCTGGGAATCCTTACGGGGATTTCCTTTGCTGACGATGATTACGTTGGCTTCTTGACGAGACTTAGGACAACGCCGGATGAGTTCTTCATGCTCATGCGTAACTCGTGGGCGACAAGGGGCTGGGCGATTCTTGGCGGAGACCACACCTCAAGCAAGGCACGATTCTATGACTCGTTGTCTCAAATGCAGATGGCACTCTCACGCGGGGACATTGACGAGATGATCCTCCCTGACTTTGTGGCCGAATACCTCATGAAGGTCAACAAGAGCTACACTCCCTGCTGTATGTCGAACTCCGGGACTATGAGCTTGTGCTTCGGCTTCATGAAGGGCAGCAGTAATCTCCGCGACAGGTGGAATTATGCTCTCCGCTCAATGAGGGACGACTACACTCTCGCGGGAATGTTCCAGAAGTACGTGAAGAACTTTCCGCAAGACGAGTCATATGATTACATCTACGGCATAAACAGGCGAAAGCAGCGCGCTCAGGACAGGATAAAGTTCGAGAGATTTCCGAACGCAGAGACGGTGAAAGTTGCGGTTACTGGGGATCTGCCGCCGGTTGATTTCGTTGACGAGGCTGGTTTTCCGGCAGGTTACAGCACGGCCGTACTTGCTGAAATCGGGAGGAGGCTTCGCGTCAATATCAATGTCATTCAGGTTGAAGCAGGCTCACGTACAGCGGCTCTTGTCTCCGGGAAAGCTGATGTCGTTTTCTGGTACGAGGCAAGCAAAATGGAGGAATGGAACCTCGATGCAGGAGATGACGTGATACTCTCAGAGCCTTATCTTGAATGGCAAACGTTTATGCACTTGAGATTTGACGAGGACTAAGAGAAACAGCGAGGCAGTATGAACTTGAATCCCTGCTGCCCCGCAAGCTTCGTATCAATTACTACCGCCGTAAAACTCGCTCTCAGTCTTAGACCGCTCAACAAGAATCGTGTTCTGCCGGAAAAGTTTTAATGCCTCGTCCATAATTTTCCGCACGGCTTCTTCTGACGCGTCAATGATCACGCATACGAGCGTCCTCTCGCTGAACGTGTTTTCGCCTTCGTGCCAGAAACCTTCAGCATCGTATATCGTGTAGCCGTCAACGTATTTCCCGGCGATGTTCACGAAGATTCTTCTCGCGTCGCTCTGGTCGTATGTGGGTCTTCCAGTCTTGCCGTCATTCAGCCCGATGTAGAGCGTGTACTTCGTGTGAGGCTTGAGGCTGAGTGCTGATGATGCTGAGGCTGTGAGAAGCGCGAGCATTAACGCCGCAGTGATGACCCTGAAAATTTTTGTTCGCATAGGTTTTGTCCCTCCTGAAAATTTTTGTTCAGTTAAGTATAATATAAAAATTACAAACGGAAGGAGACAAATATTTCATGCCCTTAAGCGAAATACTATACAGGATACTGATTCAGGGCGGCTCGTACATGACGATACTCAAGGGCTTCAATGCTACCGTCTATATCTCGCTGATGTCGATGATTTTCGGAACACTTCTAGGCGCGTTAGTGTGCCTCCTGAGAATGTCGGGCGTAAAAATCCTAAGCATTCCAGCAAAAATCTACATCGTCGTACTGAGAGGCTCGCCAGTCTTGATGCTCTTGATGCTCATGTACTACGGGATCTTCGCGAGAAGCCCACTCGATGCAAACACCATAGCAATCATAACATTCTCACTGAACGTTGCCGCACATGTTGCAGAATTGTTGCGTGCTTCAGTCAGCGCGACCGACAAAGGACAGGTTGAAGCAGCGAGGACACTCGGATTTTCGGCGTTTCAGGCTTTCAGGCTCATCACTCTCCCTCAGGTCATAAGAATCGCAAAGCCAGTCTACCAGTCAACCGTCGTGAACCTCATTCAATGGACAAGCGTCGTAGGCTACGTCTCTATCACTGACCTAACCCGCGTAATCAACAACATAGCCTCGCGGACAATGCAGCCAATGATCACAATAATCATCGGAATGCTGATATACCTCGCTCTTGCTTACATCGTTCACGGAATATTCGCGTTGTCTGACCACTTTCAGCACAGAAAGGAAGCGTTATCATGAGCCTTATTGAAGTTCGCAATCTCTGCAAGTCATTCGGAAAGTTGAGCGTCCTCAATGATGTCAGCCTCAACGTTGAGGAGGGCGAGAGAATCGCAATAATCGGAGGCTCGGGCTGTGGAAAGAGCGTCTTCCTTCGTTCGCTGGAATTGCTGGAACGTCCTGACAGCGGACAGATATTCATTGACGGCGAGGAAATTACGGCCAGAGGTGCAGACGTGAACAGGATACGCCGAAAAATGGGCATGGTGTACCAGAAATTCTACCTCTTCTCGCACATGAACGTAATGGACAATCTATGCCTTGCCCCCGTGAAACTCGCAGGAGTCCCGCGCGAAGAGGCCGAAGCTCACGCTATGGAATGGCTCTCTAAGGTCGGCCTAACATCAAAGGCTCACGCTATGCCCGACAAACTTTCAGGAGGTCAGCAGCAGAGGATCGCAATATGCCGAAGCCTCATGATGAAGCCGAAAGTCCTTCTCTTCGACGAACCAACGAGCGCGCTTGACCCAACGATGGTCGGTGAAGTTCTGGCGATGATAAGAATGCTGACGAAGCACAACATGACGATGATGATCGTTACGCACGAGATGAATTTTGCGCGTGAGGTTGCTGACAGGGTGCTTTTCTTCGCGGAAAGGGGAATTTATGAGCAGGGGAAGCCGTCTGAGATATTCGACAATCCCAAAGGTGAGAAGACTATCGCGTTCATCAGGAAGCTAAAGTATTTCAGCTATGAGGTAAGGCAAAGGAACTTCGACCTTCTTGAGATGCAGGGAAAGATTCACGACTTCTCGGAGAAATATGGACTAAGCTCACGGCTCGCGTACAGGCTGGCATTGTGCTGTGAGGAGCTTGTTTACGAGATGATTTCAGGCTGTTATGGCGACGGCGGGAACGTTAATATTGATGCTGGTATCTCATACTCTGAGGCTGACGGCACGACGGTGATTGAGATTACGGCTGAGGGCAAAGAGTTCAACCCGTTCAATGCAGAGGACGATGACGATGTTCACTTGGGTGTCTCAATGCTCAGGAAGATAGCAAAGAACATAACGCATGAATATTTAGAGGGCGTTAACAGAATTGAGATAGTATTGTGAAAATCGGGGTGAGAGTCACGGGGTTTTCTTCCTGCTCTTTGGAAGGACATCCCGGCTCTCTTCGCGCCAGAGAATATTAAAGCCATACTCGTCAGTCTCCTTTCTTGCGCCGAGAAAATCAATCACAGAACGTCCTATGTTCCGAAGATTGCTGACCTGCGATTTGCTCAGCCCCGAAAAATCCAGCGTCTCAATGAGTGCCTCGTCATTCCCGGCGTAGGTTACTTCCGTCCTCTTTGAGCCGGGTGCAATAACGTACAACGGAGCAATCCCAAGCCCTGTTAGCCTAGTTTCCCCGTCGTCCTTCACAAACTCTGCGGAAAGTATCACGCTTCTCTCGCGCGGCAAAGTCCTCTGGAACGACACGAAGTTCCCCAGCGACCAAGCAACTGCCCTCACTTCATCGCTCTCTAGTCTGACTTCAACGGGCTGGAGGACATGAGGGTGTGTGCCGACTATGAGGCTTGCACCGTTTGTGAACGCAGTATCAGCGGCCTTCTTCTGGTGGACGTTGGGACTGTAGTGGTACTCATTCCCCCAATGGAACAAAGCAATGATTATGTCAGGACTCAGGGACTTTGCGCGTGCCATGCTCTGCTCTATGTCGGCTTCGGATATTACATTGAGGTGAACATCTGAGGACTTCGGCCACTCGTTGCTTCCGTAACTGTGGTTGATGAATGCTGCGCGAATCCCGTTGTTTTCGAGGAGTATTGCGTCGTTCGAGGGAATGTCCCCGACTCCCAAGCCTATCCACGCAATATCTGCACTGTCGAGAACTTCCGTCGTCCTTCGCGCACCAGAAGCTCCTCTGTCGAAGATGTGATTATTCGCAAGACTGAGAAGGTCAACCTCCAGATCACCCGTGAGATTTTCTGTGAATACATCGGGTGTGTTGAAGAGAGGAAAGCCCGCATACTTGAGCTTCTTTCCTGTTCCAGCGAAAACAGTCTCAAGGTTGCCGACGAGAAATGCGTCCTTCAATAATGGCTTGACCCTCCTGAATGACGATGAGAAATCGTATGTCCCGTCCTTTCGTTTTGCCGCGTCAAGCTGCTGGTCGTGAACCATAATGTCGCCAATGAATATGAATCTTGCACGCGTCTCAGCGTTTGCACTTACACAGAACATCATCAGCATCAAAATCGCACAGAGTTTCTTCAACGTAATCACTCCTAAAATTTTTCCAGCATGATAACATATTATCGTGTACGGAGGTGTAAAAATATGGCATTTACAGTTGATGAGATAAAGCGCACTGTTATTCCCAAAGCTAGAGCATACGGCATTAAGAGCGTGAGATTATTCGGGTCATATGCCAGGGGTGAAGCAAACGATTCCAGCGATGTTGACCTTCTCATAGATAGAGGTAAATTAGGCGGACTCGTTCAGTATTTCTCGTTCGTCAATGAGCTTGAAGATGATTTTTGCTGTCATGTCGACGTTGTTACTAGCGGGATAAACGACAAGGATTTTCTTGACGGAATAATTCGGGAAGGAGTTTTATTGTATGCCTCTGACTGAGAAGGACAAGATTGCTATCAGCTTGATGATTAAGTATTGCAACGATATTTCCATGCTGATGGATAGATACGGCGGAGACTTTCACAGATACACATCTGATATTTCATTTGAGTATTCCTGCGGCATGTGCTTAATACAAATAGGGGAGCTTGCTGGAAGGGTATCGGAGGAAACGATGAAGAACAATCCTTCTGTTGCGTGGCGGGCAATAAGGGCAATGAGGAACATACACGCTCACGATTACGGCAGCATAGATTATTCAATAGTGTGGGAGACACTGAAGAATGATATACCCGATTTGAAGTTGAAACTCTCAGAGATACTTCAGGAAGAATAGAATTTCCAAGCCATGATAACATAGTATAGTAATCACGCATATATCGAGGGAAAATTTTTATGGCACAACAACACAATTTCTGGTGGACTGTCGAACTCAGCGTACCCTGCGCCCTGCGAAACCGTCAGCACAACGAGGAACGCCTCAGCACCATCGCCGCACTCACCGACTCCATAGGCTCAGAGATTTTCACGGAACAGGACTTTTTCGGCAACGAACTCTTATTCCTCCGCACAAGTTACAACGGTGAAACTGAAATCGACGAGATTATTCATCACATTCTCTTCATACTTGAGGACGCAAATTTTCTCGGCATTGACATAGCACGATGCTACAGGGTCGACAATCAGGCATGGGACACCCAGCATTACGACGCATTCCCGCCCCTCCCAGTCGGAAAGGGACTCGTTGTAATGGCCCCTTGGCATGAGGACGATGAGATTCCCGCTGACCGTATGCCAATCTACATTTACCCCGCGAGCGCATTCGGAACTGGCTACCACGAAAGCACCCAGATCGCGCTCTCGCTCCTTGAGGAAATCGTCAGGACAGGCGACACGATTCTTGATGTTGGGACGGGGACAGGGATACTTTTCATTACAGCTCTGAAACTCGGTGCAGGAAAGGCCATTGCCCGCGACATTGACCCCGACACACTCAGCGAGGCAAAGCGTAACATGAATCTCAACGGCATTAACCCAAAAGTCTGCGAACTCTCAGAAGGCGACCTCCTCAAAGGCTTCAAAGGGCAGGTCAACATACTCACAGCTAACATTCTGCTCAACCCGAATATCACACTCCTCCCCGACGTTAGAAGGACGCTCAAACCGAAGGGCTTTGCGATTTTCTCAGGAATGACGAGCATTGAGAGCCACATGTTCATATCGGTTATGGAGGCTTCGAGGCTTGAGATTGACCGCGAAATGAAGATCGGCGACTGGTGGGGCTGCAGAGCCGTGAAGTCATGGGGCTAATATACGTTCACGTCTTCGGGTGCAGGACGAGTCTCTGCGAGGGCGAGTACATTGCGGGCGAATTATTGTCGCTCGGCCACGAGATCACCGAGAACATAACTACCGACATATCATCAGCAGTAATCGTAACTTGCTCCGTAACTTCTGAGGCTGACAGAAAGTGCAGGCAGCTCGTCAGAAGAGTGCGGAAAGTTCTTGGCGATGATGGCATTCTTGCGGTCTGCGGGTGCTGGTCTCAGGGACTCGATGTTGAAAGCGCGAGGGATTTGGGGATTGACATTCTCGGAGGCTCAAGGGGGAAAAACATCATTCCTTCTGCCGTAAATTATGCTTTGAAACATGGCCGGGCTTTCACGGATATTAGGACGACTGACATTTTCAGCCCCTCAGAATGGGAGGAGCTTCATTTAACGTCAACAGTAATGCATTCGCGGGCTTTCGTTAAGATTCAGGACGGCTGTAACCATTTCTGCACATACTGCGTAATCCCGTACCTCAGAGGCAGACCCGTAAGCAGGCCTCCCGAAAACATAGTCTCAGAAATTCAAAGGCTCGTCGAAAATGGCACAAAGGAAGTAATATTCACGGGGATTCACTTGGGGATTTATGGGCGGGATATTGGAACTTCGCTCGCTGAATTGGTGCGGAGAGTCTCAGAGATTGTCTGCTTGAAACGTTTACGTCTTGGGTCGCTTGAACCTTTCTGCCTCGACGACGATTTGATGAACGCGCTTGCTGAATGCGAGTCCTTCTGTCATCATTTACACTTGCCATTGCAGAGCGGTGATGACAATATTCTCGAAGCTATGAGAAGGGGATATACTGCTGAGGATTTCGTGAGTGTTTGTGAGAAAGCCAAGGCTGTAATCTCTCCTGATCTTCACATTTCCAGCGACATTCTTGTGGGATTTCCCGGAGAAACTGACGAGGCTTTCAGGAATACTCTTGACGCTATGAGGGCTTCGGGATTTGGCAGGGTTCATGTATTTCCTTACTCGGCGAGGAAAGGTACGTTAGCCGCAGAAATGGGCAATCAAGTTCCGCACTCAGTAAAAGTTTTGCGGACTTCTGAGGCAATCTCGCTCGGAAGGGAATTATTCGAGGATTACGCGAAAAGATTTATCGGCCATGAAGTTGAGGTACTAATCGAGCGTGATAACAGGGGGCATACAAGGCACTATATCGACGCCGAATGCAAAGGGAATGACAACGAGATTGTGAAAGCTGAGGTGATACGTTTTGGCGACGGCAGGCTTGAATGTTTGCGTAGGGATTGATGCGGGGTCGTCGTGTTCAAAGCTGGCATATTCCGACAACTTGGGGACGAGGATTATCGCAGGTTCTGACGGTTTTGACTTCCTTGCACTTCGTGAGGAGGCTGAAATTTTCTTTGACGAGCCTGTATTCTCGTGCGTGATTGCGGTTAATGACGACACCCCTTCACGGCAGCGCGAAAATCTCAGGGCTAAGGCTGTGAGTTCGGGATTCAGGGACGTTGAGATGATGGGCGGATTCGAGGCTCTCAGTCTTGGGCTTGGGAACGAGACGAGGACTCTTGTGTGCGATTTCGGAGCGTCGAGCTGCAGAATGACGGTTCTTGAAGGCGGCGAAGTCTTGGAGAATGCTGTGGTTGATGTTGGAGGGGATTTCTTCGACAAGAATTTTGCTGAATACCTCACAGAACGCAGGCTCATTAAGAAACTTGACGACACGATTCTCCGTGAGGCAAAACGATTGAAGCACATACTTAGCGAGGACGGGTCGCGTTTGTGGAACAATATTGAGATTCTTCGTGAGGATTTCACCAGGCTCGCATATTTTCCGATACTTAGAGCTTTACACACTGCTGACAGGTTAAAGCGTGTCTGGGGACCTGAGAGATTCGTAATTACGGGCGGTAGTGCAAAAATCCCGATTGTTCAGGAAATCTTCAAGGGTGCGGAAATTCTTGACGGCGTTATCGTGAAGGGCGCATCAATGAAAGCGTTAATGCTCACGAAGCAGGAGGCTCGGAAAAATATTGCTGACACTGTCTCTCGAATGCGCGAACTCAGAGCAGAGATTTTGAGGGTTGAGGAAGGTCTCACGCGCTCACAGAAGGACAGGCTCTATGTACTCTTTCGTCAGGCTGAAGGAATGAACGACTCAGGAATCATAACGCTGATGGAGAACTTAATCCGCGAAATCAGGAACGTATAATTACAAAAAAGTCCCCTTGCTTTCACAAGGGGACTTCTCCACGAAAAACATTAAGAAGGCATCTTAAGGAGATACTAGATGCTTGATATCTTATTTCTTGAGGTACTTGTCAAAGAAGTCAACCATGATTTTCATCACAGGCTCCTGCATCCAGTGAGGCCCGCCGTGAGCTGCTCCAGGAATTACGTACCTTTCAGCCTCGATTCCCTGAGCTCTCAGTGCCTGATAGATCTTGTCCGTCTGGCTCGGTGAAACTGACTTGTCCTTGTCCCCGTGCATGAAGAGCATCGGTACAGCCTTCTCGCTGACGTAATAGAGCGGGCTTGCCTTTCTCGACTCCTCTGGGAAATCCTTAACGCCGCCGTCAGGGCCGCCGAATCCGGGAACGCCTTTGACCCACATTGCCTCAGTGATTCCGGGCGAGTCATGGAGCTTTCGTTCTTCCTCCGGATAATCGTCGCCAATGCTCATGACTTCGGAAATCCCGAAGATGTCAACCGCGCAGAGTACATCGCTCGAATACTCAAGGTAGTCGCCCTTGTCGAACTCCTTGTTGCCGTTGATCAGGCCGACGAATGACGAAAGGTATCCGCCCGCGCTGTTGCCCAGTATGCCGACACGGTTCACGTCGATGTTGTACTGGTTGGCATGTGCACGAAGCCAGCGGATTGCAAGCTTGCAGTCCTCAACGGGAAGCGGGAACTTTGAGAGCGGTGCATGACGGTACTCAATGCTCGCGACAACGTAGCCGGCCTCAGCCAGTCTCATTCTCTGCTGAATCCAGTTGTTCTTCGGAGCCATGATGAAGCCGCCGCCTGATACGTAGACGATTAACGGGAGCGGTGTCTTGCTGTCGGGCTGAAGAATGTCCATTGCAAGCGAGAACATCTGTGAGCCGCGCTCTTTGCCGGAGTTGAACGGAATGTCCTCGTAAAGGCTGATCGGGTTCTTCTCGATCTCTACGTTGAGGATTTTGCTCTCGAATTTTTGCCCCTCCTCAGCATAAGCGAACGATGCCATTATTGCGACGAAAAGTAACGCTACGAAAATTTTACGCATGAATATTACTGCCTCCATTACTAAAATTTATCACGTACAAGCCTTGACGATTTCCTCAATCGCAGCCTGTTCCGCAATTCTTATTTTGGTGAAGCCTGCCCTCATTGCCTCGTCTGCCGTCTGCTTCCCGATGCATACCGCCAAAGATTCTCGCATGTCAGTAACATTTTCGGCAAAACCTTTCACCGTTGAGGACGACGTGAAAATTATCATGTCTGCAAAACTTGGAACATGTGATAATTTTACATAATCAGTGCGGTAAATACAAATATTATCAGCAAAAATTCCGTATTTTATGAAGGCAGACTGAATTTCGGGTGTACCATTTTCGGCTCGGAACATTAGAATCTTTCCGCCAAAATTCGCAAGACCTTCCGCCATGTGCTGACCGTCGAAGATTTCCGGCATGTAATCAACTTTGAGGCCATGAGATTTCAGAGCGTCCTTCGTCGCAGGGCCAATAGCAGCAATTTTTGCACGCCCAAGTTCACGAATATCCCGCCCAGTTTCCGCAAGAATCTCGAATAACGTCTCAACTCCCGTAACACTCGTGAAGCCCGCCCAGTCATAGCCCGACAAATCAACGCCATCAAGTGAGCCGTGAATTGTGGAAGTCTTAATTGTGGGCATCAATATCACCTCAGCCCCCATATCACGAAGCATGGCCGAGAGTTTTTCCGCGCGGCCTTGTGGGCGGGTAATGATGATTCTTTTGTTGACGAGTGGAAGTTTCCCACGCCATGAGAGATTCAGAGCCGCAGTTTTCCCGGCAACTATTACCGAAGGAGGAGCGA
This sequence comes from uncultured Fretibacterium sp., assembly GCA_937915755.1. Taxonomy (GTDB): domain Bacteria; phylum Synergistota; class Synergistia; order Synergistales; family Aminobacteriaceae; genus JAFUXM01. Next base: position 88,352 of record CALGGR010000107.1, read on the forward strand.
TGCTGTTGGAGGCTATAGTCTGGGAAAGCCCGGAGATTGTTGTCCTGAATGTACGCTGTAATGATGTTGTCCCGTTCTGAATTATCGCGCAGGGAGTATCAGGACTCATCTCGTAAAGCAATCTCTCTTGTAACGACTCAGAATTTCCAACACCCATCAGGAATATTGACGTTGCTCCAGCAAAATCGGGTATCATGTCGTCGCGGTCATGAGCCGTAAAAATGCTCACGCCCGAACAGTAATCCCTATGCGTCGCAGGAATCCCGGCATATGCAGGGACACTTATTGCTGACGTTACGCCGGGTACAACCTCGAAATCCAATCCCGCGCGGATTATAGCCTCTGCCTCCTCGCCGCCTCTCCCGAAAATATACGGGTCTCCGCCTTTGAGACGGACTACGTTTTTCCCCGACATTGCAAGGGTAATCATGGCCGACTCGATTTCTGACTGAGACATTGTGTGATTGCCCGCGAATTTCCCTGCGTCAATCCTTTCTGCACTCTCAGGGATCATAGCGAGTATCCCCTCACCAACAAGATGATCATAGATTACAACGTCAGCACGCCTCAGAACTTCATAGCCACGCAACGTCAGAAGCCCGGAATCTCCCGGCCCTGCTCCGACAATATATATCACGACAGCACCACCTCCGCCAATTTCATGCCCATACTCTCAGCTTCACGCCTTTTCCCTGAAAGCATTACCCGCTTAATCCTCCCATCGTCAGCAAAAAATCCCCGCAATGTCAGATGTTCACCGTCAACTTCAGCATATGCTCCAGCAGGAATGTTACAACCCGAACCCAGGCATCGCGAAAAACTCCTCTCAGCAACCGCGCAATCACGAGCGTCATCATCGTTTACACACTCAAGATACGGGTAATCGCTGTCCGAACGGCCCTGACACGCCAATATCCCCTGACCAGGCGAAGGCACGATCTCGTCGACCGTGAAAATCCTCGCTATCCTTTGAGAGAGTCCGAGACGTTCAAGCCCCGCAGCAGAAAGCACAAGCCCGGAATATTCACCCGCATCGAGTTTCTTGAGGCGTGTCCCGATGTTCCCGCGAACTGGCACTATCTTAGCGTCAGGATAGAGGCCGGCTAATTGCACCCTCCTTCTCGCTGATGATGTTCCTATTACACCGAAACCGCCGATTAGAGCGTCTCTTGGGTCTCCGCGTTTTGAGTATGCGACTATGGGCAAATCCGGCGCAATATTTGCTGGAAGATCCTTCAGGCTATGTACGGCTATATCAATTTCACCGCGCCTCAATGACTCCTCGATTTCGTGAGTGAACATTCCCTTTATGCCTTGAGGGTCTGAACTGAACGCGGCCATGTTCTTGTCGCCCGATGTTTTTATTGGGACGGGGATAATTTCCGCGTCCGGCCATGAAGCGCGTATCATGTCAGCAATAACTTTCACCTGCGCCAATGCTAATGGGCTTGAGCGTGTTCCTATTCGTATTCTGAGCAAGTCTTCACCTTCCGTTAATGCTATACTACTTTCATCACAAATTCTAATTGGAGCTGAAAATTTTACAATGCCTGAAGATTTAGATCCCACCACTGCGAGATTAGTATCAGAACTTTCCGCCTTAATACTCCCTGCGCTCACGAAGTCCCTTACGTCGGCCATTCCCTCAAATGATTTCACGGGAGCTGTCGAACGTACCAGCAGAGTCGCCCAGGATTTGCGCTTATCCGTCGAGAAGGCTGTGCGTTCCGGGATTGATGACTCACGTGCCGGGCGAAGCATGATCATGCAGTCTATGGGGACGATTCTTGAAGAAGTTGCGGGATTGAGAAGATTGCTTGAACGCCTCCCGGAAATTTTAGAGAACACCGTCAAGAACAGCCAGCCCGAAATCAAGATTGCTGACGTTAAGAGCGATGCCCCTGCTTCTGACGCAATAATGTCCGAGCTTGAAGGGATTTCCGAACGCATTGACACTCTCACTCAAGGGATAAAAGCATTCTTTGAGACTTACGCAGAACACCGCGAGAATGACGGAGCTATTCCTGAGATTCTCAGGCCGTCATTTGATCCTGAGATGTTTTCGGGGCTTGAGGGTCTCGTCAAGGCTGAAAGTAAATCGCACAGCAAGGAGCTTTCCGAACTTTCGCGCGAGATTACGGCCATGACTGAGGAGAATAATACGGCACTTCTTCACGAGGTCAGGGAGGTTGTTGCTGAGGAAGTTTCAGGGATTTCTGACGACGATCACCATACGCATTCAGGCAGTAACTCCGGCAACATAAAGATGCTGAAGATTATCGCCCTTCTTTCGGGAGCGGGAGTGATTCTATTGCTGGTTGAACTCCTCGTTCTCCTCTTCAAGTGAGATTGACATAGTTCCGAAATTTTGGAAAAAGGAGGCTCCACCATGAAAAAATTTCTGCCATTATTGCTATTATTCATGTTCACTTCTTTCACTTCTTCGGCACTTGCTATTGAGATTAACGCTGAGAATTTCCCGGACGAAAATTTCAGGCAGTTCTTGCTGACGGAGCGTGATATTGACGGAGATGATGATCTCTCACAGTCCGAAATTGCGGCAATCAATGAGCTAATCGTGAACGGCTGCGAAATCTCAAGCCTTCAGGGAATCGAATACTTCACCGAACTCGAATACCTTGACTGCGGGAACAATGCCATCACAAGCTTAGACCTTAGTGCGAACACGAAACTCACTGATGTAATCTGCAACAACAATCTTCTTGAGACGCTCGACCTTTCTGCAAACACCGCGTTACTCAGCCTCAACTGCGAGAACAACCTTCTCATCTGGCTGAACATCGACAACTGCGCAGCACTCAATAACCTTATGATGCTCGGCAACAACCTTCCGGAACTCAACATTGCGGGTTGCCCAATGCTCTATAGCATCGAGGACTCGTTCATCAACTACTACTTCGACTTCGACGAGAACGTAACAGAGATTGTCTTTGAGCATGTCGACAACCCTAAAATTCCCACGAAGCCAAGAATCACAACCTCAATGATTCCCGATGCTGAACTTGGGACTTCATTCTCGTTCCAGCTAAAAGCACGAGGTACATCACCAATCACATGGTCAGCAGAAAATTTACCGGGCGGCCTAAGACTGAGCGGTGATATTATCACGGGAACTCCGATAATTTCTGGGGACTTCACATTTACAGCAAGGGCTGAAAATTCTCTCGGCAATGATACTGCATCGTTAAGGCTCATCGTTGCTGATACGATTACGATTAACGCAGAGCATTTTCCCGATGATAATTTCCGGGCATTCCTTAAGGCCCTTGAGCGTGACAGTTTCGACGGAGACGGGAAATTTTCGAGGAATGAAATCGCACAGGTCAAGGACATCAACATTATCGACGGCGTTGAGCTTCTTTTTGACGACGAATATTTCTCAGGGAAAGTGAAAAGCCTTGAAGGTATCGGATACTTTACAGCCCTTGAAACACTTGCGTGCGATAATAATGACCTCGATATTCTTGATCTTCAGCACAATACCGCGCTAAAGGAATGCTATTGCAGCAATAACCCTCTTTCATGGCTGAACATCGACAACTGCTCCGAACTTTCCGCACTCAGCATAATGGGCGTGAATATTCCCAAGCTCAACATCGGAGGCTGCCCAAAGCTCTACACGAGGGAAGAAGTCTATGATTACGATGACGATGGGAACGAAATCCTCACTGACTACGTGTACACATACAACTTCGATTTTGACGGCGATGTTACGGAAATCGTCTTTGAACACGTCGACAATCCCCTCATCACTCTCAGCATAACAACAAGCAGCTTGAAAGTCGGAACAATCGGAAAGTCTTACAGCGTTACCATGAAGGCAAAAGGGACTAAGCCCTACACATGGTCAGCAACAGGTCTTCCAGCAGGCCTGCAGCTCAGCACAAAGGGGAAAATTTCCGGCAAGGCTTCAGAGTTCGGGACGTTCAATGTAACATTCACGGTCTCAAACGCAACAGAGAGCGTCTCGAAGGAATTAACGCTCACGATTAAGGGAATAGCCCCAAAAATCTCAGGCACTCTCGCAAAGGCTGAACTCAGTGTGCCGTACAGCTCTGGTCTGAAGCTCACGAAGGGAAGCAAGCCTGTCACATGGAGCGTAACGGGGAATCTTCCTGATGGGCTGTCACTGGATGCTTCAACGGGAATAATCTCAGGAACGCCTGTGTCGTATAAGAGTTCAGGCTTCAAGCTGAAGGTTACGGCCTCGAATCGTGCGGGAGAAGCATCGAAATCCGTCAAGCTCAAGGTCAAAGGCACAAAGCCCAAGATCACGGCCAGCCTCCCGAACGCAACACAAGGTCAGCCATACACAGCGGCACTTACAGCAACAGGAAGCGAGCCTGTTACGTGGACAGCGGCGAATCTTCCGGAAGGATTGAGCCTCAGCGGCAATACAATTTCAGGCACACCAACAGGGACAGCAAAGTCCTACAGGGTGAAGCTCACAGCAACGAATCCCGTGAAGTCCGTCAAGAAAACCGTAACCCTAAGGGTCATCACGAGCACTGTGAACGAGAACCTCCTCGAATTTTCTTACAGCGATGAGAACGTCAAGGACACTCCATCATCGAACGGTGCTGGGAAAAATTCCTCAACCCAGACAGAGTTTTACTCGCCATCGGGCAACCTGTCAGACGGCTGCATCATTGTCGCAGAGTTAGGGACGATCTCAGCCGATGAGTCGGGAATGTATGAGTTTGGAATCGCATTGAGTGATGATGTTCCAGAGGGTGCAGAGTTGGTGTACCTCGCAAATTCTGATGAACCTTCGGACGATGACGAGATTTCGGAGTTCTATGATGATGAAGGGAACGAAATATCCGCCGTTCCGGAGAGCCGGAGGATCACAATATCAATATGGCTCAACAAGGAGATTGTCTACTCGCCGGTTATTGCTGTAAAGCTGTGACAGAATGAGTGTATGAAAAACGGAGAAGCAGCCTTCACCACTTCTCCGCAGAATTTTAGCGAGCGTGATTACGCTTCTTGCAGGTTTACTTGCCCGCGAGATACTCGTTCATGCTTGCCGCAGCCCTTCGTCCCTCGCCCATTGCGAGAATGACAGTCGCCGCTCCAAGAACGATGTCTCCGCCTGCCCATACATGCGGAATGCTGGTCTTCTGGTTCTCGTCAACGATGATGTTACCGTACTTCGTTACGTTGAGGCCTTCAGTCGTCTGAGCCATCAGCGGGTTCGAGTCGTTGCCCAAAGCTATGACAGCCGCGTCAATGTCAAGAACATGCTCAGTTCCCGGAATTGCTACCGGCCTGCGTCTTCCTGAAGCGTCAGGCTCTCCAAGCTCATACGTGAGAAGCTCGACTCCAATGAGTTTGCCCTTCTCGTCTCCGATGAACTTCGTGGGGTTCTCAAGGAAGTGGAAATCTACGCCCTCCTCGAAAGCATGAGCGACTTCCTCAATCCTCGCGGGCATCTCGGCACGTGTCCTTCTGTAGACGCAGTAGACCTTCTCCGCGCCGAGACGTAACGCTGTCCTTGCGCCGTCCATTGCAACGTTGCCGCCGCCGAATACTGCAACTCTCTTGGCCTCGTAAAGCGGTGTAGCTGCATGTTCGCGGTCGTATGCTTTCATGAGGTTTGAGCGTGTGAGGTACTCGTTCGCGCTGAATACGCCGATTAAGTTCTCGCCCTCGATGTGCATGAACTTGGGGAGTCCCGCGCCTGTTCCGATGAATGCCGCGTCAAATCCCTGCTCCTTCAAAAGCTGGTCAAGTGTCGCAGTCCTACCAACAAGGAAGCTCGTCTTGAACTCAACGCCCATCTTCTTGAGGTTCTCGACTTCTTTCGCGACGATAGTCTTTGGAAGCCTGAACTCAGGAATACCGTAAACCATAACTCCGCCGGTCTTCTGGAATGCCTCGAATACCGTTACGCTGTGTCCAGCCCTTCTAATGTCAGCAGCAACCGTGAGCCCTGCAGGGCCTGAACCGATTACTGCGACTTTCTTGCCGGTCTCAGCCGCTGGTGTCGGGACGGTGATCATGTCCTTCGCTCTCTCCCAGTCGGCAACATAGCGTTCGAGTCTTCCGATTGCTACAGCCTTTTCGGGGGACTTGAGCATTTTCCCGATTGTGCAGAAGCTCTGACACTGCTTCTCCTGTGGGCATACACGTCCGCAGATAGCGGGTAACAAGTTCGTCGTCTTGATTGTGTCAACGGCACCCTTGAAATCGCCTGACTGAATGTGCTTGATGAACTCAGGAATCGGCACTCCTACGGGGCAGCCCTTCTTGCACGGAGCTGTGGGGCACTGTATGCACCTCTCAGCCTCAACTCTCGCCTGTGTCTCAGTGTAGCCGAGCGCGACTTCCGACATATTATGAGCGCGTACTGTTGGCTCCTGTGATGGCATCTCCTGCTGAGGAATCGCAAACCTGTCCTTGTTGGCTAAAGTTTTTCCCTCAATGCCTGCCCAAATCTTCGCGGCTTCTTCCTGGAGCATCTCTGTTGTCTTGTGTTCACTCATGGTTTACGCCCCCTTCTTCGCTGCGTCAAGGCCGATCCTGCACTTGTGGTCAGCCTCGCGCTCCTTGTCCTTGAACGCCGTCATTCTCTGCATCATGTTGTCGAAGTCAACCTCGTAGCCGTTGAACTCAGGGCCGTCAACGCAGACAAATTTCGTCTTGTCCCCGACTTTTACACGGCAGCAACCGCACATTCCTGTACCGTCAATCATGATCGTGTTGAGCGATGTCGTTATGGGTACACCGAAAGGCTTCGCGGCTGAAACGCAGAACTTCATCATGATGGCCGGACCGATTGAGACTATCTCGCTGACCTTCTCCTTCTCGCAAATCTCAGTGAGAGGAACGGTAACGACTGCCTTGCGTCCGTATGAGCCGTCATCTGTAACGACGATAAGCTCATCACTTGCTGCTCTCATTTCGTCCTCAAAGAAGAGGAGATCCTTCGTTCTTGCACCGATGATGGTAACGACTTTGTTGCCGATAGCATGATTTGCCTGAACGATTGGGTGAAGCGGGGCGATTCCGATTCCGCCGCCTACGCAGAGAATGATTCCGTCCTTCTTCTCGATGTGGGTGGGTTTTCCGAGAGGCCCTACGAGAACGGGTACATTGTCTCCGACGTTGAATGTCTCGGAGAACGTTCGTGTTGATGCGCCGACTGTCTGGAATACGATTGCAATCCAGCCCTCTTCGGCGTTAGCGTCCGCGATGGTCAGAGGTATGCGCTCGCCGTAATCCTCATCAAGCTGGAAGATGATGAACTGCCCGGCTTTCCTGTTTCGCGCGATTTCTGGTGCTTCAACTTTGAAGTAATAGACGCTCTGATCTCTTTCCTTGTCGTAAGAGAGCTGGCGTTTCTCAAGTATCTTATGCAAAAGCTGTTCCCCCTCATATGAAGTATATTATTATGGATTTAATAACCATTAAATGATAAGCCCAAACGCGAGATTAGACAAGCAAACTCAATCATTGAATTTTTGTCAGGGCATCAAGAATTTCTGATGAGCATGCAGTAAAAAACCCTCCCCATTCCTGAGGAGGGCCGAATATTTCCTTCTGCTTCCCGCTACATGGCTGCAGCAGCAATACCCAGTATCACCGCCAGGAAGCCCAGCAATGTCTGCCTTCTGTACGCCGTGAGAAGCCCAAGAACTATCGCAAGTCCCGCGAAAAGTGTTCTGTAAGCGAAGAACGCAGTCATGCCCATTGCAACAGCGATAAGCCCCATGACGATGTACTGAATTTTCGCAACAAAGATCTTCTGCTGTGACGAAAGAAGCCTGTCGCTCGGTGTTCCGTACTTCTCGTCGTAGTCGCTCACGATTCTCTTGAGTGTTACCGAAAGTATCAGAAGCCCGATGAGGTTCGGAAGTGCCATGAGTCCGTTCAGGGTGTCCGAGATGTCCCAGATATTGTTGAGGAACTGGTTGCCCTCTGCGCCGATGAACTGCGCTCCTGCCGCTCCGACAAGAATCATCGCTATCCACATGATCTTCATCAGAGGCTTGCACCAAACGCCGAAGAGATACGTTACAGCCGTCTCAGCGTACCAGTACCAGCCGAGTATCGTCGTGAACGCAAAAAGCAAAAGCCCCACAGAAAGCACGTACTTTCCCGGAGTACCCAGGGCATTCTCGAACGCCTGAAGCGTAAGCTGTGCGCCGGTGAGATCCGGTGAGTTTGTGAGAGTTCCGGTTACCATTACGACAAGCGCGGTCATCGTGCAGATTACGATCGTGTCCATGAAGACCTCGAAGATTCCGTAGAAGCCCTGCTGTACGGGATGCTCGACGTTAGCAGTAGCGTGAACCATAGGCGCGCTGCCCATACCAGCCTCATTGCTGAATACGCCCCTCGCGATTCCTCTCTGTACGGCCTCTTTAACTCCCCATCCAGCTAATGCTCCCGGCAATGTCTCAAGAGGATTGTTGAACGCAAGATGCACTGCTCTCGAAACTGTCTCAGGAATCATTGAAGCATTCATGATGAGAACATAGGCAGAACCGCCAATGTAGAATATTGCCATGAACGGGACTATATATGTCGTTACGGTTGAAAGGCTCTTTAGTCCGCCGATGATTACGAGAGCGACAAGAACCGCCATTGCTATGCCGCTGTAGAGGTGGTCAACTCCCCAGCCCATTGACATAGCCTCAGCCGCTGAGTTTGCCTGAGTCGCCGCGCCGATTCCGAATGACGCAAGGAAAGCAAACAGTGCGAAGAGTATGGCGAGAATCTTCCCGATGAATCCCCAGCCTTTTCCGAGAGCTTCGACAGTTCCGTTCTCAAGAATGTACATCGTACCGCCGCGCCAATCGCCCAGTGCGTCCTTCTGTCTGTAGTGAACCGCGAGGACAACTTCAGCGAACTTAGTGCACATTCCAAACACTGCCGAGATTAACATCCAGACTAATGCGCCCGGGCCTCCGAGATGAAGGGCTGTTGCAACACCTGCGACATTTCCTGTTCCGACTGTTGCTGCCATTGCTGTGGCCATTGCCGCGAATGACGTTATCGACTTGTCCTCATCTGACTTCTTTCTGAAGCTGAATACTTCCGACATTGCATCGAAGAAGTAACGGAACTGAGGCATTCCGAGAAGCAAGGTGAGATATACGCCTGTGCCTACGAGAAGTATCAAAACGGGTGCGCCCCATACGAAGCTGTTGACGATCCCGTTGTAATACATAATCGTATCCATAATACTGCTCATGAATTACACGCTCCTAAAAATGCGAATTGACTCGCAAAAATTTTCTGTGCAATTATACTATATTCCAAAGGATGCATAGTAACATCTAATAAAAACTTATAAAACGCTGTAAAAAGTCAAAAATTTTATAACTTTTAAGAAAGGAGGTAAGCCGTTCACAGAAAATTTAAGTATTTTTGCTTTTATGTTCCGAATAATATACCAGCTAAAATAATAATTAGCTTCTGAAGCGAATTATACCCGTACGTTAGCGGGGAATTTAAGGCTCCGGAGCGTTATATCAAATGCAAGTAGCAGAACATCGTGAAAGTGGACGTGGTGAACGAGCAAGGGAACATAAGAGTTATTTTATAAGTTTTCTGTAACGGAATTATCGCATGAACATAATGATAGCTTCGGATATTCACGGTTCTTCGGATTGCTGCCGGAAGATGATTGCTGCCTTTGAGCACGAGAAAGCGGACAGGCTTCTTCTTCTTGGGGATATTTTAGGGAATGGCCCGCGAAAAAAGCTGTTCGGAAAGTATGACGGTGATGATGTTGCCGGCATGCTCAACAAACTTGGCGGACGTGTTTTGTGCGTTAAAGGGAATTGTGATGATGAGTCTTCCCAGAGAGTTCTTGACTTTCCGATAATGGCTGAATACTGCCTGCTATATGTTGGAGGGCGGGCTGTCTTTGCGTCTCACGGGAACAAGTTCAACATGAGACACCTTCCGCCAATCAGCAGAGGGGATATACTTCTTCATGGACACACGCATATTCCGGCATGGGAGAGATTCGGAAAGGACAACATTTACGTCAATCCCGGCTCCGTATCATCTCCAAGAGGCGGATCAAAATGCAGTTATATGATGATGAGTGACGAGGCCATTCTCTGGAAGTATCTTTCGGGCGAAGTTTACCATGTTGAACGCATGTAGCCCGCAATCCCATTCACATTCCAGTCTGTTCCGAGTTACATTATCTTGGTTAAGCCAGAAATATGGGAGCATAAATTCAGCCCAATAGAAATTGGTGCTATGCAGCGAATTTCCTGTATTCAGACGGAAGCAAAACAATTAACGTCAACTGCTCACGACTTAAGTCGCAAGTTTGTCCATACCCTTACCGATCTTTATCGGATGCGAGGTGCTAATTTTACACGTAAAGGAGGCTGGGCGCAATTCCTCTCACTACTAAAGTCGCCAGTATCCTTGCGAGTTGTATGAAGCGTAGGCTCAACGCAGAGATACATGCGCTGGTGCTTCTCCTGAGTGTGGGTTTACAAAATTTTACACAAAATGTAAAAATCCCCGCTCTTTGCAGGGATTTTCGCTTTCTTCTTTACAAGTTTTTGCTAATATTTATAAGGCTTGAATGGAGCTGAGGAACATAGAACAATATTCGCTTAATCCCTATATAACAATCATTTAGGAATAATCATGATTTATTTTTTCTACGGTTCTTTCTACGGTCGGTTAAACGCCGACCGCCTCAAGCTCCCTCACATATATTTTCGAGTCCTCAATCCAGTTTTTACGTTGCGGTTCTGGAATCTCAATTCCGGCTTCAATCCAGCTTTCCAAAAAATCCCTCTTGCAATTTTCGAGAGCTTCTCTTGCCTCTATGTATGTATCACCATGACCATTGATTGCCATTTCTCCGAGTAAAGGTATTGACAGGAATATTCCCCCGCCATCATCTTCAGACAATTCCTCTAATTTCATTTCATATGGAAGCGACATGTAATAATCTAAGTCTTTCATCATGATTTTTCTCTCCCCCTTCGTATAATTTCCAGCAGGTCAATAGCTTTCAAGATGATTTTTAGATAACGCTGAATGACCATTCCTGCTTTGCGATTAGCACCGTGTGTTACAGCGATTGCAAAATCTCCGAGAAAACCTAATCCAGCACTTTGTATGATTCCTTTCGCACGAGGATTTTTTGCTAATTCAGTCAGATCGTCATGACGACATACCCATTCTTTTTTTCGCTCGTACGTGAACCCATAGTAATCCAGCACAAGCTGAACATTCTGCCAAGTATCTTCTTTCAGCTTCTGCGCCCCGCGCCAGCTATCTAATATCTTTTGTATTCGTTCGTCCCTGCTCATAAGTTTATACCTGCATGTTGAACGGGTCGAAGACCCCGAGATGGTGCGCTAGAAAATACATGTGCTTACAAGGCTTGTGTCGCTTTGCAAAATCTGAACAACTACACATCACAAGGGAAGTCGTATATTCACCGCCCCTATTGCCTCTGACTAAAGCTACACCCTGCGACTCATCAAGCATCTTCACAAGAGAACAATCTTTCGCTGCTCTCAGCCAGCGTTTACGCTGTTCAGGCTTATCGTGCTCCATTTCCCACATTTCCCAGCTCACATAGTAGCTGGCGGGATTTTCTGGCGTTGCGTACCGTGCTGATTGTTGCAGAGGTTCAACAGGCAGAGGTTCAACAGTATGGCTTTGAATTGATGGAGCTTTGTGGACATCAATCCACGATACAACGGGAACAAAAGTCCCATAAAGCCACCAAGTAAACGCAGACCCTTCAAGTGCTTTGCGTTTAGCCTCCCTGTAGGTGCAATATCCTGCTAACACCATCAGTGCTGGAATAACCAAGAAAAAAGGATTTCCCGGAGCATCATTAATTGGGCCTACTATAAATACGAGTGCGAAGAAAAACATTACACAACAACAGGTATACTTCATCAATTTAAGTAAGAGTTTCAGCATATTACCACCTACGCCATTGCTACTTGCTTCCCAGATAATGCCATAGCAAACATTCTTTCCAAATATTTTATTCCTGTTTCTGTTGGAGGAGCCTCAAACCTATTGCCGTTCGCCGTTTCATAAACAAGCATTCCAGTATTCTCAGAGCTTTCGTGATTTGATTGTTGGCGATTCCGTATTATTGTTCCTCCAATGGGTTCACTCACTACTGAAGTTTCCGTATCTTCAAGCAAATATGCCGGAGTCGTTCCTAATATTTTTGCTAATTCGGCAACACGTTTAGCACGTGGTTCTTGCGTCCCATTCTCCCATTTTGAGATAGTGTTGTTATGTACATGCAACATATCCGCTAATTCTTCCTGTGTATATTTACATTCTCGTAACCGTCTTAATCGTTCTCCGAATGTCATTGTTACTCTCCCTGCCTTCCTCCCTACGCCATCGCTACGGCTGATGACTGTCCCAATACTTTTACTTGTGGGACGGATTGCGGTATTTTACTTTTCGCTCCCAATGAGGCTAACGCCCTGAGTAACATCTGTGTTACGTCAGCTATGTCATTGTTATCGCCGTATTCGGCAACATTCTTCGCGTTATCAGCCACACTTCCCCAGTAGGCCATATTTGGCAGTTTCCCCTTGTGCGAGCTTGCAGTTGATAAAGATATGCTCATTTCATTCTCATCTGTATCATACGTCAATAGTTCTTCTGGTGCCAAATCAAATACTTCTGCTAACTTCAAGAGCATATTTGAATTAGGACTTGTATTACCCCATTCCCAGCGCCGCACGGTCATTAAAGAAACCCCTAATAACTCTGATAATCTTTCCTGAGTTAATCCTTTCTCCTTACGTAATCTCCTTATTATTTGATTTAGTTTCATATTTTCTCCTCTCCTTATTTTTAAAAATCATACCAAAAAGAATTACAACATACCAGAACGAAAAAGAATAAAAAATAATCCAAAAAAGAATTTTCAATACTTGACAATCCAAAAAAGTATTATATAATTCATTCATATTCGGATTAAAGATACATATCTGAAACACGCAAGCACAGCCCTCATTCGGGAGCAACCCGACACAGGTTCGGGGTCTGACAAATAAGACGGGATTTTATGATGAGGCTCATTTGCCTGACACTTGGAGTTATATACTCGCCAATCCTGCAACATACAAGGCAATACGGAACAAATATACGCAAAGGAGTAAATATCATGAACGAAATTCAGATATTCAACTATGAAGGAATGCCCGTACGAAAGGTACAAATCGACGGAGACCCATGGTTTGTCGGCAAGGATATTGCGGAGATTTTGGGGTACAAAGATACAGACCAGGCGATAAGGGCGCATGTTGACAAAGAGGATAAGCTGACCCGTCAATTTAACGGGTCAGATCAGGGGCGCAACATGACGGTCATCAATGAGTCAGGTTTGTACAGTCTGATATTGTCAAGTAAGCTACCGACCGCAAAGAAGTTCAAACATTGGGTAACTTCCGAAGTTCTGCCGTCAATCCGCAAAACAGGTAGTTACAACGCAGGCGATCACCAAAAACGCATGGCCGACTTCGATCGTGCTATGAAGCATGGCAAGGAAGTCTATATGTCAATGGGTTATAGAGGAGTAAAACTGGCTGTCGCTCTGGACAAAATCTACAAGGACTATCTCGGATTCAGCGCACTCGAAATTGCTGGAATAGACCCGCAAGAAGCTGTCTATGAGACTACTCCGCGTTGGATACGCAGAATCCTGGACTACATAAAGGAGCATGAACGGATTGCTGTTTCCCCAATGGATTTGGTCCACGAACTGGGATTGAGCTGTAGTGCGGCAAGGGTACAGCTCCGCCGCATGGTACAGCAAGGCTATCTGAAAAAAGTCAGTTACGGCGTTTACACCCTCGATGAAACTTATGAAGGGTGATGGAAGGATGACGTTTGGCGAAAGACTAAAAGCACTCAGGAAAAAAGCAGGTCTAACTCAAGAAGAACTGGCACACAATACAGGCTATTCCATCATGACGATAAGACGGTGGGAATGGGGTGAAAATTCGCCTCGTATTGAGGAGATTAAAGCCCTCGCAAAGGCACTCGGAGTTACTGAGGCTGACCTGCTCAATGATCCGCCTCCAGAAAGTTCTGGGGAGTGGACAATCCGCATCAATGTCGCTGATAAATTCGATTTGGAGGTGGTTGACTTGAAAGGCGATATTCAACCTATTGCTCAGATTACCGTTACTCCTGACGGAATCGCGTTCACGGTTAAAGCAGGCTGGGACAAATTGCAGTCAGAGGCGGGGCTTAGACAGCTATTTAAGCAGGTGCTAAAGGCGTACCCAGCTATGAGAAGCAACGGTATCGCTCTTGGCGGTATCAAGGATTAAGGAGGCGAACGGATTAAGTCATGACGCATAACAAGACGGTTTTGTTGACGCGAATTTACGCACTCAGAAAAGAACTTGACGAGCTTGTTGATTTTGTCATCTCGCTTGAGGAAGCACAGCCCGTACAAGCAATGCCGATTATACAGCCTGAGTCTGACTTATGGCTAACGCCGAAGCAGGTTTGCAAACACTTGAACATTGCTTATACGACGTTCTTTGAATGGCTGCGAAACGGCAACCTTCCGCCTGGACGTGAGTTTTCTGCAAAAGCTAAACGCTGGCGAATGTCTGATATACGTGCATGGCAGGAAGGAAAACGGAATAGCCCCGCTGTGAACGTCATCGAAACTCGTTCTACCAAGCACCGAGGCCGTCCGTCAAAGATACATAGAAAGGAGGAATTTTATGACTAAAGCAAGAGTATTGACACATGAAGAACGTCTAGCAATGACGCGAAAACACTCAACACTTTTGCAGGACATAAGAAAAGGTAAAGATTTGCCGCCCGCTTATCCCGGAGCTGATGAGACAAACGCGCAAATCGTAGACGATGGAGAGCATTGCCCCATTTGCGGGGCAGAACTGAGACACGTAGGAGGCTGCCTCGAATGCCCAAATCGGGACTGGAGTAGATGCGGTTAATCCGCTGGGCGTAATACAAAAGGAGGTGAGATCATGACTGAGGCTTGTTTCGTACTGCTCACAGCGTCAGGGCTGTGCTTTACACTCTCAGGGCTGATACTGCTATTTACAGTCAGGATATGGGACGAAGCAAAAAGTTACTTTGATTTAGCTTGGGACTTAGCTCACAAGTATACCCCCGAAAAACCAGAAATCACTGAATAACGATAAAAGATTACCCCGTCAAAAATACTGGAAAGGAGAGTGGTTCCCCTTTCACGGCGGGGAGTTATGTCTATATTTTTGTGTCATGCCGGAAAGTGATGAGCCTTCCGGCACTTTTAATCACAGAAAGGAAATCAATCATGGAAAAAACGTTAAGAGCATCAAAAGCAGGTTTCCCATGCGCCCGTAATTTGTGGTACTCGATTAACGGCGTTCATGGCATTATCAGTGCGCACACGCAGAAGATTTTTGATGTCGGAACTTGCCTTGAGCCTCTCGTTGTTGACTGGCTCAGACAGGACGGCTGGAAAGTCGCATACAATCCCGGTTCACAGGACGCGGAACTGGCATTCGAGATTCCAGTCAAAGGCGGGAAAATCACAGGACACCCTGACTGCTTCATTTCCCGTGATGGGTGCGAGAACGTTCTGGCAGACATTAAGACCATGAACGAAAACTCATTCATGCGCTGGAAAAGAGAAGGAAGTCTGAAGAACAAACCGCAATACGTGGATCAGCTTCACGTCTACGCAATGGGGGCACTCTGGGCAGGGTACGAAGTCAATAAACTTGCCATTATCGGTGTGAACAAAAACACTTCGGCCATGCACATTGATTTCTTCGACTTCGACGAAAAGCGTTTCGCAAAAATCAGGCAGAGAGCAACTCAGATTTTCACGGCTGAATACGCTCCTGAAGAGAATTGCCCTGCTGAAAGCTGGTGCTGCTCCTACTGCGAATACAATCACTTCTGTGAAATTTTCGCGGCAACACAGAAAGATACGGCTGTCGGTGATGACATTGCCGTAACAAGCGATGTTGACGTGATTGACGCTGTCGATTTACTCAAAGAGGCAAGAGAACTTTCTAAGGCAGGCAAAGACCTCGAAGAAGAAGCGAAAGCAGTCCTCGATGAGAAAGTCCGGCAGAGAGGAATTAAGTCTATCAAGGCCGGGGGGCTGATTTTAAGCCTATCAGAGACAACGCAGAACAAGTTTGACAGCAAAGCATTCGAGACTGCTAACCCTGAGCTTTACAAGCAGTTCAAGAAGCCTCAGAGTTATGTTGTGTACAAGGTTAAGGAGGCTTCTTGATTTTGACGAATAGAAAGGGCAACCAATGATACGACGCTACACTTGCCCCGTATGCGGCTATAACCGCGCCGTCTGGAAGCTGGAGCTGTCCTGCTCCGGCCTCGTCTACTGCGAGAACTGCTACAGTCGCTATAAGTGGCGACATGCACATATCAGAACCTGTCTTCACAATTAACATAACCTCTGTAACAGAGTATTTATAT
>CALGGR010000108.1 GCA_937915755.1 uncultured Fretibacterium sp.
ATTGCCGCACTCTGCGCGTCTGTCAATGCTGCTCCGAGACTTTTTCCTCTGTACAAACAGTTATGAAGTCCTGCTCCACTGCTTTCCTTCAGTACCTTCGTGAAGCCGAATATTTCATTTATTGTCGCTACCAGATTAGTTTTAGCGGTTGTATCTAAATTACTTAATGTTCCAATATTCGTAGCGTTAGTGTCCGCCTGACTGTCGACCTCATTGACCGCCGCGACAAGTGAGCTTTTCGCCGTAGTGGTTAGTGATGACAGCGTCCCTACATCACCATCGACTTCATTAACAGCCGCGACAAGATTACTTTTCGCCGTGGTAGTCAGTGATGACAGTGTACCCTGTCCGGTCTCAAGTGCTCCTATTCTGGTTGCATGGTCAGTAATCTCACCGGCAGCCTTCAAACTCTCGAGCCATTCCGCTTCCGTCCCTGTGTAGCCGTTCTCTACAGCCAATTCATAGGCACTCTTGCCTGTTAGTGTCTGCATGTCAGTATCGATATACCGCTGAAAGTCGCCTAACAGGTCGGCAGTCTGAGCGGCAACGCTAGCGAGTGGTGTAGATGTGAAGTTTCTGATTATCGCGTATGCAATCCCTGTAGCTGTAGTTCCGGTGTAGTTGCTTGCTAGTGTCAGGTGTGTATTGTCGGTTATCTCGTCAATCTCAAGGAAGTGGTCGCCGTTGTCTATGGTGAGCATATCTCCGGCCTTCAATCCTGCTGTCTCCCAGTACGTGAGATTGCCTGTAACGTTCTTGCTTCCGTTAGTCAGTGAGATAGTGCCGACCCTGTACCATCTGCTGTAAGTGGTCATTAAGCCTCTTCTCCTCCAATCCCTATAGTATCAATTAGTGAGCTGGTTAGCCCCAATAAGGACATAGCCAGTGCTTCAAGGTCTGCAACTCTGACTTCAAGGTCATCTGTAATGTCTTTTACCCTTTGAGCGAGTGCAGCCAAGTCCTTAACTCTGATTTTCTTATTCATGAAAAAGCCTCCAAAACGAAAGAGGGCTGAACGCTAAATCCAGTCCTGAACTAAAACGATAGTGCTGTAACTTTACTGTTTATTATGTTGGGGTTTCTTCTTGCTGCTGTTGGGGGTTTTCTTCTTGCTGTTCGGGGTTATTCTCTTCAACCTCTTCAGGTTCGAATATTGCGTCAAGAGCGTCTTCAACGTCGTCATCGGTAGCAGTTTCCGCCGCGTCATCGATATACTGTTTCACACGTTCAGCAAGTGCCAATAGCTGATTTACGGTAGCTTTCTGTGTTGCTGTTATGCTCATAGTCCCACCTCCTTTAAGTGAATATGTTGTTGATACTCTGTATTACTTCATCATTGGAGAGCGGGTTTGTTTCGGTCAGCATTTGCAGTACTACCCCGCCTAATTGCTGTGTTTCTTCCATTAGGTTATTTCTGTCATCGAGCCGTGATAATTCTTCATGCCTGATATAGTCGAGCAGTTCATTATTATTTTGGGCTTCCCGCACTGTGGCATTCCTTACAGTATTAACGAGTGAAAGCACACCTGAAGCGTTTTGATTGATTTGCTCTTGAAGTTCCTGTGTGTATTCGTGTAAATCTATCAGCCTTGATTGAGTATGTCTGATATTACTTCCTGCATTGGGGTATGTTTCGTTATCTATGTCAACTCTAGCGTCAAGTATCTCGCTATCCTCAGTGAATTGACCTATAGCCGCGTCAAGCCGTGCGTTAATGGTGTTCTGTAAGTCAGAAAGCTCCGCAAGTTCCTGTGCTAAAGTCTCCTGCCCTGCCTCCAGTTCAGCATTAACCCGCTGTTCATAGTCTCGCCGTGTATCCTCTGCGGTGATTATCCTTGATAGTATTACGCGGTCTTGAGCCTGAAGGTCTGCAATATCCTGTTCTGTTTCTAGTTTATCTTCTTCAAGCTGGTGTGTGATGTCGGTATTCGCTTCTTCTCTAGCCTGTTGTTCAGCCTCTAGCATGTCATATATATCTTCATTCATGTAAGGCAGTTCATTCCAGTTGTCTATACCGTTGCCAATCTTGAATTTATGATTAGTGATGTCAATACCGGCCTCACCTAGTGCTAATTGAGGGTTAGCGGCCTCCCAGTTCAATGCGCTGTCTATGCGTAATCTAATCTCATAACTTGGGGTTTGTTCCTGAAGTGAAGCCGAGCCTCCGTAAAGTATCTTGCGTTCAGGTTTAGGTGGTTTCGGTAAATCAAGCCCTACCCTCTGCCAGCATTCTGGGTGTGTTGACGGGTCTTTGCCTGCATTATGTTTTCGTGCAAGGTATAATTTCCCGCTGAACAGCACGACATCGCCGGTATGATATTCGGGGTTATATTTCCAGTCGCCTCGGAAGTACATATTGCCGGAAGCGTCAGGGTGTAAGTTCAGCACCTTCTCATAGTCCTGCATGGTCTCCCTCCTTTCAGCAGCTTAAACCTGTTCATTATTCTAGTATTCATCATATCGTAGTCAGTTTCCATCTTAACGCGCAAACTCTTGAGCAATTCAAGTTCTTCATTAACCTTGCGTGTCATAACGCCCTGAAGTTCTCTTGCTGCGGATTGAGCGGCATACTCAGCGTCATCACGAAGTATCTGTATTTCATCTTTGAGCCGTACCATCTCTGAATATGCGTCAACTACACTGCTGCATTGTTCGAGTATGTCAGCTTTAACCTCCCGTGCTGTCTGTGTGGCTGAAGCTGATACAATCCCCTGCATTTCTGTTTTCAGTGCCTCCATAGTCTGAAGTGCATTCGTTACTGTCCCGGACTTTGATGTTACTTCCGCAAGTGTAGCCGCCCATTCATGCCGTAAATCTGCACTTACGCTTTGAGCTGCCTCATTGATTGCGTCTTCTGTACTAATATTGTTGGAGATTAAGAAATAGAAATTGTGTTATAATCTGTCCAAGAAAAGATTTATAGCGATTGCTATTTACGGTGCTCCTACCTTATATCAGGAGCATATTTTTTCTTCAGTGATGGCTATCTTATATGTCTTAATGCGCGTGTTGATTATATTGTTGATGTTTCGTTTTGGTGTTTTTATCATGCTCTGTTCTCCATTTCTCTGATTAACATTTTCGTTACTTCGGCTCGACTGGCCTTACGAATTACTTCGCCATCTTTTATCATATAGGTCATCTTACCGGCATCATAGTCATCAAGTGCTTCCTGCAGTTTTATCTCCTTGATTGCTCTGCGTATAAACTGCATTGATTGGCGTACGTTAATCATCTTGATGTCATACTTCTGATTCTCGTACATTGGTAACACTTGTTCTTCAAGCATCGTTTTAATAACGGAATAGAACTTCATTACTAAATATAAGTTGTAAATCGCAACCGCTACGGCTTGCGATTTTACTTATATATTTATGTAATTTCAATCGGACAATTTGCTGAAATCTAAGCCTCTCCCATTCCCAATTTGTAGCCTCATCGTTTAAATCGCCTGGAGCAGCCCATGCCTCGCCGCTATCCAGACCTGACACTATAACGCGTGCTATTAGTTTCTTGTTGGTGTATATGCTTCCGTCCCCGCCTGTATTAAGCCGCAATGTTCGCATTATACTGTTGTATGAGTAACTCGTGCTATTAGCCCCGCCGTCAAAATACGTTCCTTCAACCAGCCACATTAGGTAGCAGTTATTACCCTGCATAACCGTAGCATATAGTTCACTTTCAATTGCCTGTATATACTTCACGCCGTCTATAACTGAATGCCTAGACCAGCCAATTACTTCATGTTCAGGGTTATACGTGCAGGCTGCCATTGTCCCGTCATGCAGTACGAACCATAATAAGCTATGTGGCGTTTTTTTATACGTCATGCCAACTATTATTTTGCCGTCAAATATATGGCTGCTCAGTATTGATATTTCGCTCCCTGCGTAGCCGTCAGTATTCAGGTCATACCCCAGCGCATATACTTTCTGACCTTGTGTCTGAATTAGGATTATCCGCCCGTTTATCTGCAATGGCTGTATTTCTTTCGTACCGATATTCGTTTGTTCATGTGCAACTATTCCCGTTGGAGTTATAGCACCGCTGTCTCCGTAGCCTTTTATCCGCCACTCACCGCCGGTCGTGAATGCGAGCAAATCTACACCTGCAACAAGGCTGTGTATTCTATCTGCCTTAGTTCCTGCAAGTGTAATATTCACAGCGTCATCATCACTTAGCGGCTCACTTACCGAAAAGTCTGCGTAATCACCAGTCCGAGACATCCATAACGTTTGCGGCTGAAGTGTACTCCCTGCGAATATGAGCCTGTCCTGATACATAGCCACAGCTCCCGGATAGCCCTGAACACCACCCCAAGCCCCCATAGCCCAGAATGATACACGACCGCTGAATGTGTTATTGGCTGTTACTGCTGTACTACCCTGCTTTACTGCTGTTGCTGTTTGTATTGTTGATATTCCTGTTATCTTGTACACTTCGGACTTCAGGAAGCCTGACACTGACACAGTAACCGTTGCTGCTTGTTTCGAGTAATTCAGCCCGTTGCTGCCTGCCGCCCATATCGGATAATTCATTGCTGTTTCTTCGGTTTGCGTCGGGACATGCTGAGCCTCTACACGGTAAAGCACTCCTTCTTCTGCTTCGGATATGGTGAAATCCCATTGTCCTTGTGTATCGTAATCTGACCTCAAATATTGCCGCACTGATACCCATGTAGCCCCGCCGTCAATGCTCCTCATTATTGATATTGTCCCGTTCCATTTCCCCGCTGTCTGGACATTCATTGTCCCTTTCACCTCATAGTTACTGCTGCGGCCTGTGGCGGGCATTGCCTCAGAGTGAAATGTTGCAGTTTGCGGTTCAACTGCATATTCAACCTTTAACAGCGTTCCGATAAGTCCAGAACTGAATATCCCTGCATTGGAGCTTGTGATTGTACGTGTATCACCTGAACCTGACAGCCACAAACTAACGCCACTATACCATTCAGCACCATCTATCCACGGCCCGCCGGAATAATCCAGTGCTGACATTGTCCATGACGTTAAACTATTGCGTTTCAATATTTGAGGTTTGTAGCTCCTATGTGCAAAGAACATCATATTACCGCTCTGTACATATCTCAATGCCTGAACGTCTGCTATAGCGTAAGGGGTTGTGAATGTTGCTTGCAATGAATTTCCAGACCAGACACGGGCGGTATAATTCCCGAACTCTAACAACATATAGTCAGTCGAATTGAATACGAACGGAATTAGCTTCACTGAAACACTCAAAGCAGCATTTATACTATTGAACCCTCCGCGCCGTGTTACACCGCCTTGAGGCAGGACAATCATATTCTTCAATTCCGCAAGTCCAGTAGCATACCGTGCCAAGTCAACGCGTGCATGAAGCAGGGGGTTTAACTCACCAGATGCAAAACTCACCT
>CALGGR010000109.1 GCA_937915755.1 uncultured Fretibacterium sp.
TACTAAAGAAGACTAATCAATACCGCTCCGGCTATTTCGGTAACTCTGAATTTTTAAGAAGGCGATTTTTTGCTTAAAACTCTTTTTCATGAGTTCGTGTCCACTAAAATCATTTTTAGCTTTACAACTTGGCTATATGATAATAACTTTATTGACGAAGCTGATTTAATCTCATCGGCTATGCAATCTTGGGCTAAGAAACAATCTCAACATCTCCAAAAGAAAAATCAGAAATGCATGCTCGGATAAACAATATGCCAAATGATGTAAGACATTTCCGCATTAATGGGTCTTTCCCATTCTCACTTACATCAAACCATCTATCCATTGTTTCAGTTAATATTCGACATCTTTCTAAATTTTGAATAGCTGCTTCAAATGATATGGCAGATATGTTCATCGCTTTTATAATTTTTTCTCGGTCTAGGTAGAATATAAATTCTGTCATTTCATCATCTTTAACTTGGCTCATTAGAGCATTGCAATATTCTAATATTTTTACTTCAACTGGTGTTAAGGTTTTTATTACGTCAATAAAAGCTGTCTTTATTTCACTCTTAAAATTAAAATCAGCTGCGTTCGTCAATAATACACTCCACACTTTTTGAAGAATTTCATCGGTATCTAGTGAGGCAGCGTCAAGAAGAGGTAAACCAAACTTTGGTTCTATATACCTTGCATCTTCATGTCTTAAGCCTCTAGCTTTCATTTGCTCTTGGTGCTGTTGGTTAATATTCTCGAGATTTTCCAGTCGGAATTTGCGTAAATAATCTCCGAGAATATTTCCAACTTCAACAGCGGGTATATGTAAAAGGTCATAAAGCAACATAGCACCGCAAACACTATAACTAATAATCTCAGCTGTCATTCTATCCATCTCCTAATTAAGTTTAGGGAGATTATATTTCAAAATAGGAGAAATAAAAAATGCCTAATAATTTAACGCGCTTTCATAACGATACTTTCTCCGTTCGGTCCTTCGAGGAGGACGGAGTTATCTGGTTCGTCGCCCGTGATATTGCTGAAGCTCTCGATTACAATACAGACGGCGGCATGAACAGAATTTTCGGCAACGTCCCTGATATTTGGAAGGGGGGCAAACGGATTGCCACCCCTGGCGGCGAACAAGATATGCTTTGCTTAACTGAACAAGGCTTATACTTCTTTCTCGGACGTTCCGACAAGAAAAAGGCCGTGCCTTATCAAATGTGGATTGCCGGCGATGTCGTTCCTTCCATTCGTAAACACGGCTTTTACGCCACTCCGGAGACCGTCGAGAATATTATCGGTAATCCGGACGCTTTCATTCAAATTCTCCAAGAATATAAGAATGAAAAGGCTCGGCGTATTGAACTTGAACAGCAGGCCGAAATTGATAAACCTAAAGTCGCTTTCGCTAATGCCGTTGACGCTTCAGACGGCTGTATCTTAATCGGTAATCTCGCAAAGCTCATCTGCCAGAACGGCGTTAATATCGGGCAGAATAGGTTGTTTCAATGGCTGAGAGATAACGGCTTCTTATGCTCCCGTAAAGGCGACATGTACAACGCTCCTACTCAAAAAGCTATTGAGCGCGGCTTGTTCAAGGTTAAGGAGAATGTTATGTTCCACTCTGACGGCTCTTTGTTCACCTCTTTCACTACTAAAGTTACCGGTAAAGGGCAGTTGTTCTTCGTTGACTGCTTCCTGCGTAATTCTCAACTCGCTTTATAAATTTCGCTTTCAAGTTCCCCAACCATCATAGGCTGGGTGAGTTTAGGCCACTTGACAAATAACTTTTCGTGAACGCCATTCTCTTGGAGTTCCTCGCTCTATGCGAAAAAGTTCATATGCGATAAGGGGCCTTCGTTTTAATTTTTTTCTGTTTTGGATATGGCTGGAGGGTTTCTCACCTTCGGCCACTTATTTCTCGAAAGGAGTGTTCATGACTAACTTC
>CALGGR010000110.1 GCA_937915755.1 uncultured Fretibacterium sp.
GATAAGCTCCCCGTCCTGAATCGCCGTAAGACTCCTCAACATAGCAACTGCCTGTCCCATCTCAGCAAAAGATATGTTGAATGACTTTACCGTTTTTCCTCCGGTCAGCTTATACAGCCCGTTGCGTGTCCCGAATACCATAGTGTTCTGTCCGGAATCATAACAAGCTATATCATACGTTCGCATAAGATGGTTGATTACGTCATCAATACGGACATCAAAAAGACTCAAAGTAACTAATACATCAGTAGGAAAAGACGGATCAATAATAATATTCTGCCCGGCCTGAGACATGAGAAGCCTCAAAACGTCCCTAAGCTCGGCATCTCTAAGCTCTACTGTAATTGTTGTATCCACCGCAAAAGGCAGAACATTATCGGGATATGCTATAGAGGGCTTCTGCTTTGAGGCAAAAACAGCGGCAATTTCATCTTCCCTTATGTCCTGATTTACCGCCATAATTCTTATGGAGTAGCCTCCGTATGTATGCTTTACTGATAGAAGCTCAAGTCCTGCATTTGCCTGCATTTTGATTGATACTTTGTCGCCTGATACATTCTCTACAATGAACGAAAACAAAATCGGGGATGCCTCAATTACATCAAGAACAGAAGCAGTAATTTGCTCCGGGTTTGAAGCCATAGTTTTATCAAGAAGAATATA
Source organism: uncultured Fretibacterium sp. (assembly GCA_937915755.1). GTDB lineage: Bacteria > Synergistota > Synergistia > Synergistales > Aminobacteriaceae > JAFUXM01. Next base: position 664 of record CALGGR010000110.1, read on the forward strand.
CATAGAGTCTTCACTAAATTCAGGTTTTGGTTCAGGTAATTTTTTCCCTTTCAAACTCAGCATAAACTCTTCAGAACCTATCTGATACAGGCTGCACCCCGTAAGCAAAGGGCCGTTGTATTTCTGTTTTTTTTCGGCGGCATGAGACGAGAAAGCAGATAAAATAATTGAAGCCGTTATAATTAATATTAAGCAGGGTCTACGTATCATAACTGATTTTCACTTCACTTTTTTATGAATTTTATATAGGTAGTTTATATTATACTACGTGTTTCATATAATTGGTCTGCCGTCTCTTGTCCTTATATCAATATAGCTGTCTTCATTTTGGTCTTTGCTTTCAACCGAGTAATATATTTCCTCGTCCTTAACCTTCACTAAGATACCCTCAGGATTGATTTTGATGATTTTTCCTGCCTTATCCGGAAGCTCGTAGCCGTCCCTAACGATAAGCCCCTGATATTTGCGCCGGTCTCCAACACTCACGACAGCAGCAGCACTTTTCCCCACAAGCATTACAGCCTTGACTTTGACCGCCGGTATCTGATCAACTGGTGTTTCAGGCTCAATAAATTCCTCCGTCGCCACTCCAGGTATTACCATTGCGTCTGTGTTAAACAGCTTTTTGTTCATGTTCGTCATCTGGGCCGCAAGTCTCTCTCCGCTGGTTCTCATGTTGTTTACGCTCTGTGCAAGTGATACAACCTTGTCGAGTTCCTGAGGGTTCGATGTCATTGCGCGTGAAGGTATATTCATCTCTATTGACGTATCAGAAAGTTTTGACGCGTCAAGATAGTTAGAGACAGACCACGCAGTCCCGCCGAAAAGTACGAGCAGACATAAAGCCCTGATGATTTTTGCAGTCTTGTCGTTCTGAACTCCCGTAAGTATTTCCTTGAAGTATATAAACTGTTCTATCATTATCCGTCTGACCTCATAGCTTCAAGAATTACGTCCGCCTCAACCTGTGATTCCGGGGATGATGCTGCCCTGCGTATCTTCAGTGATGTCATACGCGAGGCAAAAGGCATTGTCCTCCATTTGGCGAAAACATGCGCAAGTGAGTAATAATTGCCCTGCAGCTGCATATGCAATATATTCTCTGAACTTCCCTGCGTCATTGATACTATATTCACCTTGTAGCTGTCTGCTGCCTGCCTGACCTGCGAGAAAACTTCAACAAAATCCGTAGCCGCAGAAGCATTCTCTATGTTGAGCCTGTTTATCTGATTGAGGCTGTTGTTGCGTAGCCGGAGCTGTGCCATAAGCTCATTTGAATTTTTCCTGTCGCTCTCCAATGCTTCATATTCCTCGCGGTAAGTCTTGAGTTGTCCGATAGACCACCATACGCCCGCACACAATGCAAGACATATAACTATAAGCACTCCAGTAAAGACTAAATATAAATTTTTCTTCATGACATACGCTCACTATCAAATGAAAAGATTTTTACGCAGTGAATTATAAACTAATCAATATGAAAGGGCAAAAATAAAAGCTCCGGAAATACTCAATCCCGAAGCTGTAATTTTTCGTATGGAGCCGATTTTCGGATTTGAACCGAAGACCCCATCCTTACCATGGATGTGCTCTGCCGGCTGAGCTAAATCGGCTTATTATGGTGGTGGAACATGGATTTGAACCATGGTAGACTCCCGTCGACAGATTTACAGTCTGTTGCCATTGACCACTCGGCCATTCCGCCATTTACTTCACTCACTGGAGCCGGCGAGGGGACTTGAACCTCCGACCTGCTGATTACAAGTCAGCTGCTCTACCAACTGAGCTACACCGGCCTCAACAAGTTATACATTCTACAGGCCTATACTCATTCTGTCAAGCCTTCTCATCTCGCATGTTTCATCATTCTCACTTTCCTGTTCGGGGACGCTGACACAACGTTCGGGTCTTCCTTCAGTGATGACACAAGTTCTTCGGAAGTCTTTGTGTCTGACGACATGAACACGAAGATATGTCCCTCTTTGTTCGTGAGTGAAAGTGAGTCGAATATGCTGATGACTTTTGCGCCAGCTTCTTCCGATGTGAGGTCAATGTACTGCCGGACTCTTCCGGATTTCAAGCTTTCTTCAGTAAGAGACATTCCCGCCGGAGTTTTCAGAACGACTAGGACTTCACCCATATTATTTTCTGACCCCCAAGCAGAAAATGCAGGGACTATCAGCAAGACCGCAATCAATATCCGTAATGCCTTCATGATTTCATCCCCTCCTTCTGTGCATAATATACAAAAATTCCCCGATGTACTCACTCGTACATACAGGGAAAATTTTAACAGCTCAATGTGAATGTTTTATTCAGTTTCTAATTTGCTTTCTTCATGAGAGCGTTGAGGGCATTGACCAGCGGGGCAATCCTTTTGTCGTTGGCTGGCTTCTGTAACGCTTCTTTTGCCGAAACCTTTCCGCCCCAATACTCATTGTTGCGTTTCACACTTATGCTTATCACTGAGCCTTCAAGCGAAACGCCCGCGAAAAGTCCCTTGCTCAGCGAGTAGCTGTATATTGACGCTTTTGCCTGAGCATCAGTAGCAGCTTCAGCACGTCTTCCGACAGGTCCTGCGGCAATAGCGAAATCTCCGCCCAGCTTGGTCTTACTGCCCATGAAAGCTCCAACACCACGCTCGTTGATCACCGCGAGAAGAAGTGCAACGCTCTGTGCTCCCAACTGTAAACCGAAAGAGCCTCCGCCTATGTTGTAGAAGCTGGGACCGTACCACTTTCCGTTTTCGTGCCTGAGAATGAGACCTTCGCCATATTCACCGCCGATTATGAAACCTGCTTTCACCATCGAGGGAACTATTGCGATTGCGTGCGAGGTCTTCACGGTGTCGGCCATTGCTGAGACATCATCAGTGGCAGACATTTCCTCAATCATTGAGACGGCGCCGGAGATGATCGAGTCTGCTGTTGATGCTGCGAACGATGCACTCGCGAATAAGAGTACAAGTACTGACGTTAAGGCTAGAATTTTCTTCATGTGATTACATTCCTCCTGATTGAAAATGTACATGAGAATTATACACAATCGCTCGCTTTTCCACTATCATGGCCTTGAGTATGCTATACTAATTTCGCCTCTATAAAACATGACAACTTTATACATTTAAGGAGGACTCAACCCATGCGGATAAAATTACCTGATGGATTCTTATGGGGAGGAGCGACGGCAGATTTCCAGTGCGAAGGCGGAGTCAATGAAGGCGGACGCGGAATGTCAACCCACGACTTCGAGACCGACGGAAGCGTTGAACACCCGCGATGCACAACCTACCGACTCCCCGACGGCTCAACCGGTGAAGCACCCAGCTCGTTCCTCAACCCAAGCAGCATACCTGACGGCGCAAAACCATACATTCGCGATGACAGGTATTACCCCAGTCACAAAGCAGTCGACTTCTACCACCACTACAAGGAAGATATTGCTCTCATGGGCGAAATGGGCTGCAACGTCTACCGCTTCTCAATCTGTTAGAGCAGGATTTTCCCGACAGGCGAGGAAGATACCCCCAACGAGGCCGGCCTCAAATTCTACGATGACGTTATCACCGAACTTGAGGCTCACGGAATGGAACCACTCATCACGATCCAGCATGACGAAATGCCGGTGTATTTGGCCGAGAATTATGACGGCTGGTCATCAAGGCATGTTGTCGATTGCTACGTTAAGTACGCCCGCGCATTGTTCGAGCGCTATGGTAAGAGGTGCAAGTACTGGCTGACGTTCAACGAGATTAACGCTGTTCGTGGCTTCGTTGCATGCGGGACTCACAAGTGCGACAACCAGACGCACTACAATGCCGCTCATAACATGTTCCTTGCTTCAGCATTAGCCGTTAAGCTCGGCCATGAGATGATGCCAGGCTCAAAGTTCGGCGCAATGTACGCATCGAGTGAGCTTTACCCCGCAACATGCAAACCTGAGGACGTTTTCAGAAGGCTTCAAGCAAGGCGTGAGACTCTCTACTTCGTCGACATAATGGCAAGAGGCTATTACCCGTCATACAGTGCAGACTTGTTGTCAAGGCGAGGCGTTACTCTTCACACTCAGGAAGGCGATGACAAGATTCTACGCGAGGGTACGCTGGACTTCATCAGCTTCAGCTACTACCGTTCCAACATAATCAGCACGGAGACAAAGAACTTCAACGTTCTCGGTGGAGATCTCAACCCCTACCTTCCCAAAAGCGATTGGGGCTGGCCGATTGATCCCATAGGCTTGCGATTCCTCCTCAACGAATACTACGACCGCTACCAGAAGCCTCTGTTCATCGTCGAAAACGGACTCGGTGCTGTCGACAAAGTAGAGCCTGACGGAAGCATTAACGACGATTACAGGATAGACTACCTGAAATCTCACCTTCAGGAAATGTCGAAGGCTATCTGCATTGACGGCGTTGAATGCTTGGGCTATACGATGTGGGGGCCTATGGATCTCGTATCGCTGAGTACGGGCGAGATGAAGAAGCGTTACGGCTGGATATATGTTGACATGGACGACAAGGGCAACGGTACTCTTAAGCGTTCACGGAAAAAGTCGTTCTACTGGATGAGCAAGGTCATTAAGAGCAACGGCGAATCATTATGGGAGGAATGAGAAAATGGCGGCAAAACTAGATTATGAGCAGGCAGCGTATGATATTGTCATGGCCGTTGGAGGGCCGGAGAACATCAAGGCTGTGGCGCACTGCATGACACGTATTCGCTTTCTTCTGAAAGACCCGAAGAAGGCGAACACCACCGACGTCAAGGCAGTTCAGGGAGTTCTCGGAGTTTTCGATGCAACGGGAACAAGCGGCGAATACATGGTTATACTTGGAGCGAACTTGCTTCCGGTGTATGAGGCTGTGCAGAAAAAATTCAACTTCACTGCTGGCGATACCGTCAATGAAAATCTTGACCCTTCGCAGAAAAAGCCCCTCACAATTTCCGGCGTAATCTCCGACACAATAGGCTTCATTTCAGCGTCAGTAGCACCGTGTGTTCTAGGACTCATTGCTGGCGGTATGCTGAAGGTCTTTCTGTTACTTGGGACGCTAATATCGTCGTCATTCGCAGGAACAGGCGTTTATCGTCTGCTTAGTATTGCGGGTGATGCACCGTTCTACTTCCTTCCTGTATTCGTTGCTTACGGTGCTGCGAACAAGCTCGGAGGTACTCCTGCGTATGCCATGATCTGTGCGTTATCCCTCCTCCACAACAACTGGCTCGCGATTCTGAGTGCCAAAGAGCCAATAACGATGCTCATGGTGCCCGTGAGGCTTATGAGCTATTCGGGGTCACTCGTTCCTGCGCTGCTGCTTTCATGGTGCGCGGCGAAAATGGAGAAGTGGCTCAACAAGGTAGTACCCGGAATCTTCAAGGCCATCTTCGTTGGAATGGGTACGGTAGCTCTCACAATGGTCTTCGGCTTCACGATACTTGCACCGTTGGGCGGCTATCTTGGAATATATCTCGGGAATCTCTTTGCGTTCCTCGCTAACAACATCGGTCCCGTAACAGTCGGAATACTTGCGTGCGTCCTTCCTTGGCTCATCATTGCGGGTATGCATCATTCGTTAGTTCCTTTCATGGCTCAGTCAATCTCAAATCCCGGCTATGATGCGATATTCCGTCCAGCCTTCATTCTTCACAACATGTCAGAAGGAGGAGCCTGCATTGGTTCGGCATTAAGGGAAAAAGACCCTGAGAAGCGTGCGGAAATATTCTCGCTCGGAGTTGGCTGTATCTTCGCAGGAGTGACAGAGCCTGCAATCTATGGCAACAACCTTCCGAAGAAGACCCCTATGTATGGCGTCATGGCCGGAGGTGCGGCTGGAGGAATAGTAGCCGGCTTCTTAGGAGCGAGGGCATACGTTATGGGTTACTCGACGATTCTCGCTGTGCCGATATTCCAGGATACTATCATAGGGATACTTGTGGCAATAGCAACAGCAATAGTTGTGGCTGGAATTGTTGCGTTCGTTCTCGGAGGCTCTGCGGCGAAAGCTAATGATGACAAGGCCATTGATGCCGCGAAGAATATGCTCTATGCTCCTGTTTCTGGGCAATATATTACCCTCAAAGAAATCAATGACGGCGTATTCTCCGAAGGAATGCTAGGTCAGGGCTGCGGAATAATCCCCGACAACGGTACGGTTTTCTCACCCGTGAACGGCGAGGTAGTATCGGTTGCAGACTCTCGCCATGCTGTTGGGATAAAATCCGATGACGGAGCTGAGATACTGATTCACATCGGGCTTGACACTGTTGCGATGAACGGAAAGGGCTTCAAGCCTCTGGTGAAAGAGGGCGACAAGCTGAAAGCCGGTCAGAAAATAATGGAGTTCGACATGATCGCGATAAAGACAGCCGGGAAATCTGCGATAAGCGCGTTCATCATCACAAACTCCGACGACTGCAAGCTGATGGACTTCAAGACAGGCGACAAGTACGAGGCCGGAGAAATTTTCGGAACTGTAGAAGCGTAAACATCATTGCCCTCCGTGAAAGTGCGGAGGGCTTTTTATCAGATACTGCACGGAAGGATGCCTTTGGTCGTGAGAGTGAACTACCGTCACTTATAGGATGGGCAGCTTCCTGGGCGCAGCGTACGAAGCAAGTCAACAAAAACTGCGCTGCAGTCCGATGTTTTGGCCGAAGTCGTCTTGCCGGAGGACGCAGTACACCCTCTCCATAGGCCTGACTTCCCGTAGTCCCACAGCGCAGCCCCGAAAGGACGGTACATTATTTTCTTTTGTCTGACTCAGGCACTTGGTTTTCGTCTCCTGAGTTTCGTTATTCCTGAGTGTGGTTGCTCACTTTTTACCACAAAAATATAATAGCATGGTAAAACTAGGCATATTTCCCACCACGTCCTGTCAGTGCCTATATGAACGAGAACACGAGATTCCCCGCCTTAACGTCAACATTCACGAGAGTCTTCTCCTTAACTCCTCCGCCTATCATTGCCCGAGCAAGCTTCGTCTCAACGTTGTGCGTGATGTAGCGCTTCAACGGCCTTGCGCCATACACGGGGTCATAGCCAGCTTCAGCAATGAACTTCAGGGCATCGTCCGAGAATTTCAGTTCAATCTGCCTGTCAGCAAGTCTCTCCTGAAGGTGCGAGATCAGGATCTTCACGATCTCCTTCACCTCGTCCATACTCAGCGGTTTGAAGAACACAATATCGTCGACACGATTCAGGAACTCAGGGCGGAAATTCTCACGCAATGTCTGCATTACTTCCTCGCGTGTGCTCACGGGAATCATTCCGCCGGTCATCCCCTCTATTAAAGCCTGTGAGCCTATGTTGCTCGTCATTATGATTACCGTGTTCTTGAAGTCCACAGTCCGGCCATGCGAGTCCGTGATTCTTCCGTCATCAAGCACCTGCAATAGTATGTTGAAGACATCAGGGTGAGCCTTCTCGATTTCGTCAAAGAGTATTACGCTGTACGGCCTCCGCCTTACTGCTTCGGAAAGCTGGCCTCCCTCATCATAGCCCACATAGCCGGGAGGTGCTCCGACGAGCCTTGAGACTGAATGCTTCTCCATGTACTCGCTCATGTCAATGCGAATCATGTTGTCCTCGCTGTCGAATAGTGCCTCTGCAAGCGTTCGGGCAAGCTCCGTTTTTCCCACGCCTGTAGGCCCCAAGAATATGAATGAGCCTATTGGTCGCTTAGGATCTTTGATGCCGCTTCTCGCACGTAATACAGCGTCTGCAACAAGCTGAACAGCCTCGTCCTGCCCAACAACACGCTTGTGAAGTATCTCGTCGAGTTTCAGGAGCTTTTCACGCTCACCCTCAAGGAGTCGTGTTACAGGTATTCCCGTCCATCTGCTCACTATGTCAGCAATCTCGTCATCGGTAACTTCCTCACGTAGCAGCTTGTTGTCGTCCGAACCTTTCAGAATGTCAGCCCTCTTTGCCTCCTGTCCTGCAAGGACGCGCTGAAGTCTAGGAAGTTCGCCGTTCTGTAATTCAGAGACAAGTTCCCAGTTCCCCGAACGCTGTGCAGACTCTATCTTCGCCTTCGTGTCCTCAATCTGTCGCCTGAAACTCTGTATGTCAGCAATCGCTTTTTTCTCGTTCTCATACTGAGTCTTCAGCGATTCATACTCTTCCTCTGCCTCTTGAAGCTCTTTCTGGAGAACTTTGAGACGTTCCTTGCTTGCTTCGTCATCTTCACGTTTCAGCGAGATTTCCTCAATCTTCAACTGCATTACCTTCCGTGAGGCTGCATCAAGCTCCGAAGGCTGCGAGTCAATCTCCGTCCTTATCATAGCGCAAGCCTCATCAACCAAATCTATAGCCTTGTCGGGAAGGAACCTGTTAGTGATATACCTGTTCGACAAAACTGCAGCAGCAACTAGAGCATTATCCCTGATTACTACACCGTGATGAACCTGCAGCTTCTCGCGTATTCCCCTGAGTATTGATATAGTGTCCTCGACCGATGGCTGTTCAACGTCAACGGGCTGGAATCTTCGTGCAAGTGCCGCGTCCTTCTCGATGTACTTGCGGTATTCGTCCGTCGTAGTCGCGCCAATGCAGTGAAGCTCTCCGCGTGCAAGCATGGGTTTCAGCATGTTACCTGCGTCAACAGCACCTTCAGCAGCACCAGCCCCGACAATAGTGTGAAGTTCGTCGATGAACAGAATGATTCTTCCGTCGCTGTTCTTGACCTCGTTCAGTACGGCCTTGAGTCTTTCCTCAAACTCACCTCTGTACTTTGCGCCCGCAACAAGTGAGCCCATATCAAGCGCGAAGACAGTACGTTCCTTCAGGCCTTCGGGGACATCACCGCGAACTATTCTCTGTGCCAATCCTTCAACGATTGCGGTCTTTCCGACACCGGGGTCTCCGATTAGCACGGGGTTGTTCTTAGTCTTACGTGAGAGGATTCGTATTACCCTTCTGATTTCTTCATCGCGTCCAATTACAGGGTCAAGCTTATTGTTCCTCGCCGCCTGAACCAAATCGCGCCCGTACTTTTCGAGAGCTTCATACGTTGCCTCAGGGTCTGCGCTCTGTACCCTCTGTGAGCCTCTGACATCATTCAGAGTCTTCAGGAATCTTTCCTCAGTTATGCCGAAGCGTGAGAATATCCTTCCACATGGGGTGTTATTGCCTTCTGAGAGCATGGCCATGAAGAGATGCTCAACCGAAATGTACTCGTCCTTGAGGGATTTTGCTCGTTCCTCAGCGCGGGTGAATAAGCGTTCGAGCCTCTGGGTGATGTAGATTTTACCCTGCTCTGTCCCTGAGAATGTTACGCGGGGAAGTTTTGCTAGTTCCTCGTCAACAGCCTTCAAGATTTCGGCGGGATCTATATTCATTTTTCGGAGAAGCTGGGGGATCAGTCCTTCCGAATCCCTGAGCATCGCCGACAATAAATGTTCGCAGTCAACCTGCTGATGATTATATTCTGATGCTATTGCCTGTGAAGCGTTCAATGCTTCTTGACTCTTTCGCGTTAATTTGTTAGCGTCCATTTTAATCTCACCCCTTTTAACCAAACCTAACTAATTATAGCTGAGATTTTTATTTTTGCAACAGGCTATAATTATTTTTTCAGGAGGAATTTTTGTCATGGCAGCAAAGAGTATCAAGAGAAATTATTTCTACAACGCAATCTACAATGTACTTATGCTTCTTACACCGTTAATCACAGCTCCGTATATCTCGCGTGTTTTCAAGGCTGACGGTGTTGGGACTGTCAGCTTCGTTGCTTCGGTCGTTCAGTACTTCATCATATTCTCTGACTTCGGGACAGGAAGCTACGGCCAGCGCGAAATCTCATACTCTCGCGATGACGTGGATAAACGCAGTGCAGCTTTCTGGGAAACGTTCAGCCTCCGTGCATTTAATTCACTCATTGCACTTACGGTTTATCTTTCTGTGGTTATATTCTTCGTGAAGTCTTACAGGGTCATTTTCCTGATATATACTATAAATATCATCAACGTAGCCTTTGATGTTTCATGGTTCTTCGGTGGACTTGAGGAGTTCGGAAAGATTATTTTCCGCAATATTCTGGTTAGAGTTGCTGATATAGCATTCGTGTTCATATTCATAAGATCACAGTCTGAACTCCCGCTCTACGTGTGTGGCGCATCGCTTTTCTCACTTCTCGGAAGCCTGGTAATGTGGCGGGATGTTCACACTTACGTAAGCAAACCTAAGCTTGAAACTCTTCGTCCATTCCGAAACATCAGGACGGTTTTGTCGCTTTTCCTTCCGACAATAGCGATTCAGATTTACACGGTCTTGGACAAATCGATGCTTGGCTGGTTCACTGAGGGTACGTTCGAGAACGGTTACTACGAGCAGTCAATGAAGCTGTCAAAGTTAACATTGGCTTTGATAACATCGTTAGTCGGCGTTATGGTTCCAAGAATAGGCTACCTTTTCGAGAAGAATGAACATGAACAGATCAGGGCCTACATGTACGGGAGCTACAGCTTTGTTTGGTTCTTGTCGGTTGCATTATGCTTCGGGATTATCGGAATATCGGACAACTTTGTCCCTTGGTTCTTTGGACCTGGCTATGATAAAGTTGCGGGGCTTCTAAAAATTTCCAGCTTCCTGATTATCATAATAGGTTTCGGAAGTACAAACGGCGGTCAGTATTTTGTCCCAACGAAAAGGCAGAACTTGTTCACATACTCAGTCATGGCCGGAGCAGTGATAAACTTCTCGATGAACATATTCTTAATCCGAATGTATCAGTCATACGGTGCAATGTTCGCATCGGTCGTCGCAGAAATAGCCGTAACGTCAACGCAATTTTTCCTCATGCGGCGAGAAATCAGCATCGTGAGAGTCGTAAAGTCTGGGATAAATTACTTCATTGCCGGCGTGATTATGCTCACTGTACTAGTATTCATGAGCAGGGGATTAACACCGTCAGCAATTCACACGTTCACGATGATCTTCACGGGGGCAGCGGTATACATGTCATCGCTCTTCGTGATGAGGGATAAATTCTTCCTGGAATATTCCGCAAAGCCTGTGGACTTCCTGAAGAGAAAATTTCAGAGGAGTGGAAGTAATTGAGACGATATGAACTTAACATGACAAGCGGGCGAATATGGACGGTTCTTCTTGCGTTTACATGGCCGCTTCTTCTTGAGAACATACTGCAGCTTCTATACTACACAACTGACAGCGTTATAGTCGGGCGTTACGTGGGAGTCTCAGCACTAGCAGCAATAAGCGCAACAACTCACATCTGTGGAATGCTCGTGAGATTCTTCAACGGCACGGCAACAGGCGCAGGTGTCGTAATCAGCCGATCGTTCGGAGCGAATGACCGGGAACGTCTCAATGAATCCATAAAGACCTCGCTCATTCTAACTCTCACAGGGTGCGTGATTCTGACTGTCTTCGGAGTAACTATGTCGCGCTTCTTCCTCGAAAGGATGTCGACTCCCCCTGACGTTATCGACGAGGCTGACACGTACCTGAAGATATACTTCGGCGGAATCTCCGGGCTTCTCTTCTACAATATAGGCGGTGCAATCTTGCGGGCAATGGGTGATACACGGAGGCCGTTGTTCTTCCTGATAGTTTGCAGCATCCTGAATATCGTTCTTGATTTGGCGTTCGTAAAAATCGGCTGGGGAATCGCTGGAGTCGCAATCGCAACAATAACCGCTCAGGCATTATCGGCATGTCTTGTGATTTACACGGTGATAAAAACTGCGGGGCTTTCTGGAAGATGGAGGCTTGACCGCGAAATCTCCCGGATGATTCTGAAGATAGGGCTTCCATTCGGGATACAGATGGCCATCGTGGCGTTCTCAAATGTATTTGTGCAGGGATATATCAACGTTTTCGGGACGGCGTGCATTGCTGGCTGGGGAGTGTACATGAAACTGGATCAGTACATGATGCTTCCGATTCAGAGCATGGGGCAGGCTGTAACGGTCTTCACGGGACAGAATCTTGGGGCGGAAAAGCGAGACCGTGCAATTTCCGGGACATGGACGGCTCTGGCAATGATGCTCGTGATTTCGTCGGGTATTGCCTCAACGCTGTACTTACTCGCACCCGTTTTATCGTCATTCTTCAGCCCTGACGCGCGGGTCATTGAGTATGGTACGCTCTTCATCAGAATGTGTACCCCAATCGCCGTAACATGCTGCTTCAATCAGATATTGTCGGGGTATTTGAGAGGGGACGGAAATTCACGTATGCCTATGGTGATTACGCTTTGCACTCATGTGTTCTTCAGGCAGATATATCTCGCTGTGATTACGAGGCTGATACCGGGGAATGTTTATGTTGTTGGATTCGGGTATCCTGCCGGGTGGATATTATGCGCGGTTATAATGAAGGGGTACTATTTCTACTGGCAAAAGAAAATAATCACAAAGAGAGGTTGCGACAATGCAGAAATTTCCCGTTGACCCAGAAAACACACAAGATGCCGTTAAATCTGTCCTTGAATACGTGAATGACCGCCTGAAATCTTATCGTCTGAAACACAAAGACGAGCTTCAATCTTCCCTAATGGCCGAAGAATCACTTCTCCGTCTCATGAAGTATTCTGACTTCTCGAAGGTCAGCGCAATTTTTGTGAAAGTTATTCGTGTTTTCGGGAACGTCAAAATCATTCTCAGAGTTCCCGGTGAGAAGTTCAACTTTGCTGAGACGCTTGGAGTTGACAACGCTCTTGCTGACGAGGGTATGCCAGAAACTCAGGAAGCAATCCAGAATATCATCATGCGCTCGTTCGAGGACAGGCTGACTTATTCCCATAAGAACGGCCTGAATACGATTACGGCAATCGCTGTGAAGTCTACGTTGGAGGGAGTGTACATTACGGTTGCGGCACTGGCTGCGGCTGTCATAATCGGAGTACTAATGAAGTCATTTGCCCCCGTAGATTTCTGCGTGTCCGTCAACAATATTTTCCTCGAACGCTTCAATACCATGTACATGAACGCCCTCAAGACCGCCGTGACTCCGCTCGTGTTCTTCTCAATAATCACATGCCTCGCGCAGTTCGGTAGCTTCTCTGAACTCGGCAAGACAGGAGGGCTGATTATCTCGCTGTTCCTTGCGATGACGTTCCTTTCGTCGTCAATAGGCGCGGGAGTGTTCATGATTTTCCGGCCGGGAGCTGAGATTCATTCGTTCACGGCTTCAGCGGAAGCTGTAATTCCTGCGTCATCGTTCCGGCAGAGCGACTTCATCACAAGCATAATCCCGTCAAATATCCTTCTTCCTTTCCTCAACATGAACATGATACAGGTGATATTCTTGGCGTTTGCTCTTGGCGGGTCAATGGGGGTAATAGGCGAGGCGGGGAAAATCCTCAGGGACTTCTTTGAGGCCTGCAACAAAATGTTCATGGCCTTCACTAGAGCATTAATTGCCTTGATTCCTTTTACTGCTTTCTGCGCGATTCTGTCAGCCGTCCTCACTTCTGACGCGGGCGCACGAAATCTCTTGTCGCTAGGAGGATTCTGCGTTGCGACTGTTGTGGGGCTTGCTCTGGTTCTGTGCTTGGACATGGTATATGTTGCTGTCGTTGGGAAGGTGAGTCCTTTCACGTTCATAAAGAAATATTTTCCCGTTATGCTCTTCTCGCTCACATCATCAACAACCGGATGCATTCCCATAAACTTGGAGTATTGCGAGAAACTCGGAATCCCACGCAAGATATGCTCGTTCTCCGTGCCGCTGGGTGCGACTGTGAGCCTTGACGGCGTTGCGATGTACGTGTCTCTTGCTTCATTGACGCTCGCGGGAATTTATGGGGTTAACCTGAGCTTTACGGGCATTCTTGGAGTTATAGCGTCATCGGTGATACTTTCTGTGAGTGCGCCGGGCATTCCTGGTACGGGGCTGATATGCGTTGCAGTTCTTACGGCACAGTTAGGTGTTCCAGCCGAAGCAATAGGCATAATCATGGGCGTTGATGCCGTGCTGACTATCCTTCGGACTCCCGTAAATATCTTCAGCATAGTATCGACATCGCTCGTTGCTTCGTCAAGAATGGGGGTGCTTGACATGGAGGCCTTCAATTCAAACGCGGCATGATGCTATAATTTCCGGTATTCCAGCACAAAGAGAGGCATCAACAATGGCAGTATATGACGATTTTGCGAAGCTCGACATCAGAGTCGGCACTATCATAAAGGCCGAAGCGTTCCCAAAAGCTCGAAAACCCGCCTACAAGCTCACGATAGATTTCGGAGACGAGGTAGGCATAAAGCGTTCAAGCGCACAGATTACGAACTACTACAAGCCGGAAGAACTAATCGGCAAAAAGATTCTCGGTGTTGTGAACTTTCCTCCAAGACAGATTGCGGATTTCTTCAGCGAGGTTCTTGTTCTTGGGACTGACAGCAAAGGAGGAATTGTCCTCGCAGTCCCAGACATTCCAAATGAGGCTAAGAACGGCGATAAACTCTGCTGACCTGTTGCCATAAACCATGCTTCAAGGTGTTATCATTCATTCATCATAATACAAAGGAGCAAGATTTATATGTTAGGCGATTTCACATACTGCAACCCAACACGCTTGTACTTCGGGAAGAATGCCCTCGACGGTCTCAAGCAGGAACTCCCGAAATACGGCAAGAATGTCATGCTCACTTACGGAGGCGGGTCGGTCAAGAAGAGCGGACTCTATGACTCAATCGTCGAAATCCTCAAATCATCCGGCAAGAACATCATTGACCTTCCCGGCGTAATGTCAAACCCAACATCGGAGAAGCTAATCGAGGGTGCAAAGCTGGCACGTGAGAACAACGTTGACCTCATACTTGCTGTCGGCGGAGGCTCGGTCTGCGATTACTCGAAGGCCGTTTCAGTCTCAGCGTACTATGACGGCGACGCTTGGGAAAAATACTTCCTCAAGATGGAGGAGCCTGAATGCAGAATTATCCCTGTAGGCTGTGTTCTTACGATGGTGGGAACAGGCTCAGAGATGAACGGCGGCTCAGTCATTACTAACCACGCGCAGAAGCTCAAAATCGGCCATGTCTTCGGTGATAACGTTTTCCCGAAATTCTCAATCCTCAATCCCGAATACACGTTCACAGTCCCTCAGTATCAGATGGTCGCTGGCTTCTTCGACATAATGAGCCACATAATGGAGCAGTATTTCTCAGGCAACGACGACAACACATCGGACTACCTCGCTGAAGGACTCATGAAATCCCTCGTGAACAGCTCACGAATCGCCGTGAAGAATCCCAAAGACTACGAGGCTCGAAGCAACATAATGTGGACAGCGACATGGGCGTTGAACACTCTCATCGGCAAGGCAAAGTCTCAGGACTGGATGGTTCACATGCTTGGTCAGGCAGTCGGTGCGTACACTAATGCAACTCACGGAATGACTCTCTCAGCCGTATCACTCGCATATTATAGGCTCATAATGAACGATGGCCTCAAGAAATTCGCGCGTTTCGCCGTGAACGTTTGGGGCGTAAATCCTGATGGCAAGTCCGACAAGGAGCTTGCTGACGCGGGATTGAAGGCTCTCGAATCATGGATGAAGGAAATCGGAGTCGTCATGAACCTGAAGGAACTCGGTGTAACTCCTGATATGTTCGAGGGGCTTGCTGATGCTACGTTCATTCTTGACGGAGGATACAGGAAGCTGACACGTGATGAGGTCATCGCTGTCTTTAAGGAGAGCATGTGATGAGCAGGGTACTTGTGGCATATTTTTCGGCAAGCGGAGTAACTGGGTCAGTCGCAAAGAAACTCGCTGAGGCAACAGGTGCTGACCTCTACGAGATCCGCCCGGCGGTTAAATACACGTCAGCAGATCTCAACTGGAACAACTCAAACTCACGTTCAAGCGTCGAGATGAAGGACAAATCATCGCGCCCTGAACTTGCCGACAAGTCAGCAGAAATTTCCGGCCATGATGTGATATTCTTGGGCTTCCCGATTTGGTGGTACGTTGCGCCGACAATCATCAACACTTTCCTTGAGGCATACGATTTCAGCGGGAAGAAGATAATTCTCTTTGCAACATCTGGAGGTTCAGGCTTCGGGAGGGCTGTTGAAGGTCTCAAACCTAGCGCGCCTAATGCGGAAATTCGAGAGGGAAAGTTATTCCGTTCCTCAGTGTCAGTGAATGAGCTGAAGAAATGGGCTGAAGGTCTCGGAGTGTAGCAAGATGAAGCACAAAGTAAGGCTGACGGTCATCGGGAAGAAGCTGTACCCGGAGCTTCAGGCACAATACTGCGCCGACCCAAACTCCGGCGAATGTCCCTGCTACAACATGGGCGACGTTTTCGAGTTCTACCGCGATGATGAGAGGGACGATTTCTGGCACTGTGGCTTGAACACGCTCGTCCATACTGATGCTGACCCCGATACTGTAGCGGGCGGGCCAAAGATGCCGCATTGCTCAGAACTTTGGGACGCTATTAGCCGATATATCTACACGGGACTTCAGGGCGGCTCTATCATGAAGGGCTGGATGGAGCGCGAGAATGAGATGATTGCCTGCTGTTCAGACGGAACTAGGCCGGTAATCTTCAAGATTGAACGGATCGATTACGAGTAAAGCGTCATGAATTTCACTGTCTCCCTTGCGTATGTGCAGGGGAGATGTTATTTTCTTTAGGGTTTTGCCCTTGAGAGGAGTCGAATCAGATTTTGATATGGAGGAATATTGATGATTCGGAATACAAACAGGCTGATTTTGCGTTCATGAGAAGAATCAGATGCAGAAGATTTATATAGATATGCGAGTTCTCCCAAAGTCGGTCCTATTGCTGGATGGCCTGTTCATACAAGCGTAGAAAACAGCCTTGATATTATCCGAAATGTTTTATCAGCGCCAGAAACATTTGCAGTTGTTGATAAACGTATAGGGTGTGCCGTTGGAAGCATTGGATTAATGATTGGAAAAGCAAGCAACATAGGGATTCCTGATACAGAAGGAGAAGTAGGATACTGGATTGGTGTTCCATATTGGGGGCAGGGATTGATACCCGAAGCCGTACATGAAATTCTTCGCTATGCTTTTGAAGAATTGCATCTTGAAAAAGTATGGTGCGGCTATTTTGACGGAAATATCAAGTCCAAGAGAGTGCAGGAGAAATGCGGATTTCAATACCAGTACACAAAGGAAAATGTTCCATGCTCTATGATGAACGATGTGAGGACAGAACATATAACCTGCATAAAAAAGGAAGAATGGACAATCCAATAAAATCCAGTCTTGAAAGCAAGCCTTGAATCAAATGTAATGCTAAAGGGCAGGAGAGATTCCTTCTGTGTGTTATCATTAAGCATAATATTCCCGAAAGGAGTATCAATCATGAAGAAGATAATTCTTGCGTTCACAGCCGTCGTAATCATGGCCTCATGCGTTTTTGCCAGCGTTGTCATGACGGCGAGGGTAGGTTTCCTAAGGAGGCTCAACACAACAGAGGAGGAATTTGCCCGAATCATTCAGGACAGCCAGAGACTTACAGGCTGGAATCTCCTCTCTAACCGTCATGAGCTTTACGGCGTGAAATTCTACGACTCCCTCAACACGATGCTCTTGGCTCTGGAAAAGTACGACATCGACGAAATCGCACTCCCTGATGTCGTCGCCGAATACATCACCAAAGTCAACCCAGCCTACAAGATATGCTGCGTCTCTATTCTTCGGTCGCCTATGAGCCTTGCTTTCGGTTTCAGGAAGGACAACGCTGCCCTTGCGTGGAAGTTCAACCGCGTCATTCAGGACATGGAAGACGACTGGACGCTCCCGGAAATTCAGGGCTTGTACATCTACAACGACAGTAAAAAGCCCGTAACGTTCGACAAGTTTGACGGAGCCGAGACCATTCGCGCCGCCGTAACAGGGGACATTCCGCCGATTGATTACGTTGACGAGGCCGGGAATCCTTCGGGGTTCAATACAGCACTTCTCGCGGAAATCGGAAAGCGTCTCAAGGTGAACATCGAGCTTGTTGACATTGAGGCCGGTGCGAGGAATGTCGCGCTGATGTCGGGGAAGGTTGATGTAGTTTTCTGGTACGAGACAGCAAAGGGTGTCGAATGGAATCTTGACGCTCCTGAAGGCGTTATACTGTCAAATCCGTATTATAGCTGGGGAAAGTTCTACCATTTAATGAAACAGTAACGGCAATTCGCTACAATGCCGGCAGCACGGACGGACATCACGCCAGCAATTCAAGCGCGAAGCTGTCGGCGTATTTGGCTTTGCTGAAACTCCGCCGGAATCCGAGAACTTACGAATCGTAACAGCCCGCTGAAATTACGCGCAGAGATCGTTCACTGGAATTTTGCCCTTCCACAAAAGCGAGAGGGAGCTAATGTATTAGACGATGTACTTCTTCAGGACTGGAATATGATTGAGGACTGCGGAGACGGTAAAGGAAATCACGAATACTATCACGGCAATCACGGGTATTGAGATTACCGGGCTGAATGTTAGAGAGTGAAGCCCAAATTTCCCCAAGAGGCTAATCACTCCGGCATGTACTAGGTATGCTCCGAAGCTGTACTGCGATAATGCCCTGATGAATCTTGCGGGAAAGTTCAGCCTCTCACGGAAGAATACGAACACAGCGATCGCCTCACACATTACGTTGATGGTGTGGTTACCGTAGAAACCTCCGAATGCTTCACCCTTGAACCTTGAAGCATAAAGAGACATCAACGCAGTTGCCGTAAAGCCTATGATGCCCGCAGTATATACAGTCTTGGTTGAAATTTGTGCATTGTTCAGGAAATAACCTAGAAGGAAATACACTGTGAACCCTGCAACAAATTGGGAATGAAAATTACTGACCAAATTGCCAGCGAACTCACCATATTTCTCCGAGAAAAGTGATATGAGATTGACGATTTCAGGGAAAAGGAACGCGAAGAAGAACGCAAGCGCAAGAAAATATTTTGTGAGCGACTCGGACTCAGCAATTTTCTTCACGAACGGAATAATCATGTACAGCCCCACAATCATGAAAAGAAACCACATGTGATAATTTCCAGCCACGAAATGCCCCAATGCCTTTACCGCGTCCCGTTTTGTCGCATAATATGCAACTGCATACACGAATGACCAGAACACGAATGCCGTGAATATCCTGAATATGTACTTGCTGTAAATCTTTCGAAGGGGAATGTCTTTATTGAGGAAGAGCGCACCGCTTATCATCACGAATACGGGGACTGCCCATCTAACTATCGCATCGTAGAAATTCATTGCCTGCCATTCGAGTGAATGGACATCTGTTGTGCCCCAATTATGCGAAGCTACATGAAGCATCATCACCGCGAAAGCCCCTGCTACCCGCAAAAAGTCAAAGTAGTGGCTTCTGCTCTCTGCTCTCTGCTCTCTGCTCTCTGCTCTCTGCTCTCTGCTCTCTGCTCTCTGAGACTATTATACTTTTATCCATCTTGTCAACCTCCATTTAACTTAAATTGTGAAGTGACGGGTCAGGAAAAACCTCGCTCGTCCTCACTCCCCTAATCCACGAATTACGCCCCGCCATCGCAATCATGACAGCGTTGTCCGTGCATCTTCCTTTCGACGGAAGCCACGCCCGAAACTCCCTAGCGTTCCCCAGAGCCTCACGCAATGCGCCGTTAGCTGACACTCCGCCTGAAGCCGAGACCTTCCGGATCCCCGTCATCTT
This sequence comes from uncultured Fretibacterium sp., assembly GCA_937915755.1. Classification (GTDB taxonomy): domain Bacteria; phylum Synergistota; class Synergistia; order Synergistales; family Aminobacteriaceae; genus JAFUXM01. Next base: position 20,304 of record CALGGR010000110.1, read on the forward strand.
AACTGCAAGTTTCACCTTCGACATCAAAGCCTCAGTAACAGCCCTCTGGAATGATGCGCAAAGGTCTTCAACGGGAATCTTGCCGTCCTCGAATTTCCGCGCCTGCCAAAGCAACGCAGTCTTCAATCCGCTGAAACTGAACTCAACTTTGTCAGTGTTCTTGAGCGGAATGGGGAAATCAAAAGCGTGAGGATCGCCCGTTTTCGCAAGCCTCTCAATCTCAGGCCCGCCCGGATACTTCAAGCCCAAGATTCTCGCTGCCTTGTCGTAAGCCTCGCCCGCAGCATCATCGCGTGTCTGTCCTAAAAGTTCATACTTCCCGAAATCGTCAACCCTGATTATCTCCGTGTGTCCCCCCGAAACTATCAGCGACAAGAATGGAGGCTCCAAGTCCTCAGCGTCAACCAATGGCGCGAAAAGGTGTCCCTCAAGGTGATTCACGCCGATTAAAGGTACGTTCCACGCCTGAGACAATGCCCGCGCAGTCATTACGCCGACGATCAGCGAACCCATGAGACCAGGCCCTCGTGTTACAGCGATCAGGTCAAGGTCATGGCCGGAAATTCCGCACTCCCTCAATGCCGCATCAACCAAAGGAAGAAGATTCTCCAAATGTTTCCTCGCCGCAAATTCAGGGATTACCCCGCCAAATCTTGAATGGTCAGCAATCTGGCTCGAAAGAAATTCACACAATACCTCGCGCTCGTCCCGGAGTATTGCTACCCCCGTGTCATCACAGCTCGTTTCAATTCCAAGTGTCAGCATGATTACATGTACGAATTATCCTGAACGAACTCCGGCCATGAATGATCAATGAAATCATCGTAAGCATCAAAAATCGGCGGCATCATAACTTCATCGTTGAATATAAACTGCTCAAAGCCGTTAAGCGCAATCTCGCCGAACCACAATTTACTGTCGCATTCCCTGTTATGTCTGAATGCCAACATCTCAAACCGACCTCCCTAATGTCGCAACAGCTCGGCACGTTATGCAAAGTCCGCGCCCTGAGTCGTCGATATTTTCTGCTGACTTGAATTTTATGTTTAACGGGAAAAACTCTGAAAGTTTACGGATAATATCATCACGGTACTTGTTGAGGCGTGGGACTTGCGCGGTTATCACAGCGTCGGCAAAATCAACGTTCCAGCCCTCAGCGTTCACAAGCCTCATTACCTCTCGCATAAGTTCGAGACTGTCAGCACCACGAAATCTCTCATCGTTCGCAGGAAACAGATTGCCGATGTCAGGAAGCCCAGCCCCTCCGAGTACTGCGTCCATAAGCGCGTGAGTGAGAACGTCAGCGTCAGAATGTCCCAGAAGCCCCAAAGGCGAATCAATCCTAACGCCTCCGAGTATCAGCTTCCTTTCTGGGACGAGCCTGTGAATATCCCAGCCCAGCCCCGTGCGCGTCATTCGTCGTTCAGTCAAAGCCCTCGCAATCGTCATGTCATCACCAACCGTAACCTTGAAGTTCATTCTCTCGCCCTCAACATGCCTCAGTTCATGGCCGGATTTGAACCACGCTTCGGCCTCGTCTTTTGCTGACGGGAATTTTTCCACAGCCTCAATCAGCTTCATTCGCGGAAAGACTTGAGGGGTCTGCGTGATGTAAAGTCCCTCACGTTCAACGCATGAGACTTCACCGCCCTCAATCCTCTTTAACGCGTCGCTCACAGGAAGAACAGGAACGACTCCGGCATTCTCGCTCACAGCATCCATAAGCCGCCGGAAAAGTTCAGGGCTTGCAAACGGACGGGCAGCATCGTGAACCATTACGTAATCGCACGTCGCAGCGTTAAGACCGTTGAGGACGGACAAAGCACGCTCACTTCCTCCGTTTACGACATGAAGCGGGACATCGTGAGTCCATTCTGGATTTAGAGTCTCGCCCTGAGGGATTACGAGTATTATCTCGCGTACTGAGTCTGTTACTGCTGCGTTCTCCGCGCTCCAACGCCACAACTCACGATTACCAAGACTCATGAACTGCTTCTTTCCGCCCAGCCTAGTCCCCTGACCACCTGCCGCTATGATGAATGAATACTCCCTCATACTCTGCGCCTCCCCTCGAGTGCCGTGTGAAGTGTCATTCTGTCAGCAAACTCAATGCTTCCTCCCAATGGCAGACCATAAGCAAGCCTCGTAACGTTCTCGACCCCCAAGCCCCGAAGAATATCAATCAGCATGTAATATGACATGTCGCCCTCAATTCTCGGTGATGAAGCTATGATTACCTCGTCAGGATTAAGCTCGCGTATATGCCTGCTGAGGAAGTCTGCAGATTCGTCCGTGATTTCTCCCGCAAAATTCCCGCCCAAAACATGATAAAGCCCGTTATAGATTCCTGACTGCTCGAATGCCGAGAGTGATTCCAAGTCGTCAACAATGCAGAGAATGTTTCTGTCCCTTAGCGGATCTGAGCAGATATTGCAGGGGTCTTTTGACGATATGTTGCCACAATGAGAGCAGGTTACGACATCTTTCTTCAGTCCGCTTATGAGTGAGCCTAGACGTTCAAGCTCAGAGTCTTCCTGCTTAAGAAGGTAGAAAGCAATGCGCCTTGCACTTTTCGGGCCAATCGCGGGAAATTTCTTGAGAGCGTTTACGAGACTGTCGAGGGATTCCATTTGTCAGAACTAGAACCCCATACCCATAGCACCGAGCGCGCCTGTAATCCCGCCCATCTTCTCGCTCATTAACTCACGGCTCTTCTTGAGGCCTTCATTGACGGCTGAGATTACGAGGTCTTCAAGCATCTCCTTGTCCTCCGGGTTAATGACTTCGGGGTCTATGGTGATACCTTTCATGTCGCCCTGCCCCGTGAAAGTTGCCGTTACCATTCCTCCGCCTACACTTGCCTCGACGGTCTCATGCGCTAAATTCTCCTGTATCTGCATCATCTGCGACTGCATTTGGCGTGCCTGCTTCATAATGTTATTGAGTTTCATTGTAATGACTCCTTCGTGAAAATTTCTGCGTCAATTCTATCACGCGCTATAATTACCAGAAAATGTAAAGGGGAAATATCTTCAATCATGCTGGAAATCTTCAAGACCTTGCCCGCAGGAGGAACAATCTTCAACTGCCTCGCTGTAATTTTCGGAAGCACAATCGGACTTACTGCTGGGAAATTCATACCAGAGAAGATGCACGATACGATCTTCAACTGCTTGGGGCTTTTCACGATTTATGTGGGCGTGAATATGATGCTGAGCATGAAGCACTCAATCGCTGTATTGCTGAGTTTGGTGCTTGGGGCTGTAACAGGTGAGATTTTGGGGATTGAGACATCTCTCAACACTCTTGGTGACAGACTGAAGGCTCGTCTTCACACGTCAAACGGGAAATTCACGGAGGGCTTTGTGAATGCGACGCTTCTGTTCTGCGTTGGCTCAATGGCGATAATCGGGGCAATCGAGGACGGTCTGAGGCATAACCCTGAAATCCTCATGACTAAGGGAATAATGGACTGCATAGCCGGCTCAATGTTTGCGGGGTCATATGGTATCGGGGTAATCTTCTCGGTTGTCCCGCTGTTCATATATCAGGGTGCGGTAACGATCGCTGCATCGTGGCTTGAGGGTGTTATCACCGCCGACATGTACGCGAACATTTCAGGGATTGGCGGACTAATGATTATGGGGATAGGCTTGAACATGATGAAGATTACGAGGCTGAGACTCGGGGACATGCTTCCGGGATTGCTGTACTTGGTATTCTTCACGATGCTTTTTGCGTAGAAGGGAGAGGCTGACTTGAAGCCTGTAGTATCATTCTGCATACCTGTGTATAATAACGCTGAAGGCGCGGTGAAAATCGTCGGCGCTCTTCTCTCATCACAAGATGATCGCTTTGAAGTTGTAGTAAGCGATGATAATTCGAGGGATAATGTCGGGAAATTGCTTTCGGGGATTCACGATGAGAGGTTCAGGTATTTCCGTAACGAAAAGAATCTCGGCGCGCATAAAAACTGGGAACACTCTCTCGAACTCGGCAGGGGTGAATGGCTCTATCTCATTATGGGACGGGACATTATAGACGGAGGGAGCGTCAGCAACCTAATAGGGCAGCTCATAAAAGCCCGCGAGAACAACATAGTCTTCCTCAAAGATGACAGCAGGAAGTACAAGGACTTCAAAGTTTCTGAGGGCATAGACGCAATGATAGACTTCATAAAGTACAACCACCCTACAGGCTGCGTATTCAGGTCAGATTTATTCGGAGCGATTCCGAACAGGACGCGTTACTTCGAGATTTCTGACATGTACCCGGAGCTTTACGTGATTCGTGATATGGCCATGAAGGGGAAATGCGCGATTATATGCAGCGGAGTTAACCGGCGTTTCTTGGGGGCGGACTTGGCGAAAGTGAAATCGTCTGTCGAGTGCGGAATGGACATTAGCAAGACATATTTCTCACCTCCAAGGCGGACGAAGCAGTTTTTCGAGCAGCTTGACATGGTTGAATCGGACCTCCCAAGAGTTTTCACACTCTCAGAACTGGACAGGTACTTCAAGGAGAGATATGTATTCTTCTTGGAGAATGTCTCATACTGGTGGCGAATGTGGAATAAAGACCCTGAGCTTATGGCGCATTACGGGCAGCCAATAAGACATGTTAGCATCCGGGAAATGGCACGGAACATTATTCAAGGCTATCACGACACGACGGCTCACTTGAAGGAGAAGGGCACTTACACTCCATCGAGGCGGAGAATAATGCTCTGCGTTACGTCATGGGCTGTTGTGAGATTATGCACGAAGTCAGCAATAAAGTCTGTGCTTGAGCCTCTGGGTGTCTGGAAGATTCTTTACCGCATAAGGCACAAGGGTAACATTCAAGCCTTAAACTTGCTATAATTAGACGCGTAATATCAATCAACAAAGGAGATACAAATTTTCATGGCAGACATAGTAACATTAGTGATGGAGTCCCGTGAGAAGACGGGCAAAGGCGAAAACGGAAGAATACGACGTTCAGGCTTCGTTCCCTGCGTAATCTACGGCCCGGAGATTTCCCCGAACATCATCGGAAAAGTCAACATGCGCGAAATCGAGCGTATTCTTGCCGGACGCTGGGAGTCAACACGCCTCAACGTTAAACTTCCCGACGGACGCGAGGAACTCTGCATCATCCGCGAGGCTCAGAGGCACCCCCTCACTGACCAGCCGCTTCACATTGATTTCCTCCATCTCGTAAGAGGACGCAAGATCAACGTCAACATTCCTGTCGAGGTTACAGGGCGCGAAGAATCACAGGGCATTAAGGACGGCGGTGTTCTTGAGGCAGTCCACGAGCTTGAAGTCGAGACGCTACCGATGAGCATACCCGATGTTATCACGGTCGATGTTTCCGGCCTCAATGTTGGAGATGCGATTCACGTTTCCGACCTCAAACTTCCTGAGAACGTTACGGCACTTGCTGACCCTGACGAAGTTGTTGCAATCATCGTAACATCGCGCGGAGTTGAGGACGCAGAGCCTGAGACTGAGGAGACTGCGGCGGCTGATGTTGAGGTTGTCGCAAAGGGCAAGGCCGCAAAGGAAGAAGATTCAGAGGAGAAGAAGTAATCAACCATGAGACTCATAGCCGGCCTTGGTAATCCGGGAGAACAATACGCTTTCACCCGTCATAACATGGGCTGGCTATGCGTTGACTTCCTAGCGGTCAATAACGATCTTGGACGGCCTCAGGAGAAATTTCACGGCGAGTTCTGGAAATGGAACGACGTAATCCTCCTCAAGCCCCTAACCTTCATGAACTCAAGCGGAATTTCCGTGAGTGAGGCTGTAAACTTCTACAAGATAGATTTTTCCGACATTCTAATAATCTATGACGACATGGCGCTTCCTTTCGGAAAATTGAGAATGAGGGCGCAGGGTTCAGCTGGAGGACACAACGGTCTGATTTCGATTCTTGGAGCGTTGGGGGACTTGCATGTCCCGAGACTGAGAATAGGAATCGGCAAAGCTCCGTCAAGCATGATAAATTACGTTCTCGGACACTTCAATCCAGATGAGCGCGAGAAGCTCCCCGAAATCATAAAGCAGGCCGGAGAAGCTGTAACGGCTTGGCTAAACAATGACATTCAGAAAGCAATGACGATCGTAAACGCAGAACATGAGCAGCCCATCTGATGGCGGGGCTTGTTTTGCTGCGGCCTCCTAATACTATTTCTACCAGCGTACCATTAAACTACAGGTTTATTGCTTGCTTTTACTTTCCAGGTTATCATTCCTTGCGCAACACGAACGGAAGATGCACGGAGCTGGCATCACAGACTCAGAGTAACATTATCCGTTGAGACCACCTGAAGGCCTACCTCGCCGGGAGTCTTTGCGGAACCTGAAATGATAGGGATTCTACGGACGGATATATGAGATTCTGATGATGTCGTGCCGTTAAGGCCCCTTGTATCAAAACGGAAGGAGGTGAAAACATAATGACATATCAGGGCAGAAAATTCACCGAACTGACACGGCTCATAAAGAAAAGGAATGTTGCTGACGAAGACACGCTGGCCAAACGCCACAGGCGCGGAAGAGGCGGGCAGGGTTACAGGCGATGGAACCGCATGTACATGAAGCGGCGTATATTGGCGGTTGAAGCCTCACAGTCTCAGGCTGAAGCTGAAAGGCAGGCAGCGGATAATCTCCGTGCGCTCTGTGATGAGATTGACGACACGGCAAATATATATGAGGCATGGTCTCCGGAAGAAGCTGAAAGACTGAGGGAGCTTTCGTCTTCTGTAAGAGATATATCGGGCACTTCACCGCGTTCCAGCGAGATTGAGGAGATGCTGGCTGACAGGAAGAGGTTCCGTCTTAGGGACGCTAAAGATTACTTATACGTGTACAACCCTGTAGTGGAGGAAACAAAAATAGAGGGAGTTTCCGAAGATGTCGCAACTATCGCGGAAATAATTCGTGAGAACAGGCTGACCTTCACGGGAGGAGTGTCATACAGCGTCAATCCTATCGACACCCTGAAGATGGTGAGTGCAAGCTCCATTTTCGGCGAGCCCCAATACTACAGGGACGGCGAGAATGCGAAGGCTACATGTCTCGACGGCGTTTACGGAACTTACCGGGACTTCGTGAAATACAGCCTCCGTGTCATGGACGCTTTCAACGGAATGAGCACGTCCCAGGTCATGGAGAAGGCAATAGACGATGCTTTGTCCGCAGATTTCGGGGCTGTCCTCGACTGGGCAGTTGAACTCCGTGAACGTTACCTCATGCGCCTTAATCCCCAAGTTATAATGGTGAGAGCCTCAAAGCATCCTGGCAGGGAAGCCTTCACGAAAGCAAATCCCGGAAAGTTCGCGGAAATTGCGCAAAGAGTCATGGTGCGCGGCGATGACGTGATCAACCAGATACAATACTGGCTTGCCTCGAAAGGGTCTAAGCGTGGCATTCCTGGAATCCTCAAGCGCTCATGGGCGAAGAAAATCGGCACGATGAACGCATACTCGATGTCGAAGTACGGCCATGCTGGGATCGGTCTCGTTGACGCTGTAAGAATCTCACACGCTAAAGGACCTCTTGTTGACCAGCTCATGAAGGAAGGCCGGGTTTCAATGCCGGAAGGTTCTGACACTTGGGAGCGGTTGAGGTCGTCAGGAAAAAGCTGGCGTGAAATTCTCGGAACTATCAGGCTCCCGCACATGGCATTGCTTAGAAACCTGCGCGGGATATTCTCGGAGATTGGTGAAGCTGAAACACGATCGAAAGTTCTTGAACAGCTCAAAGATGGGGTGCTGAAGGGAAAACAGTTCCCATTCCGCTACCTTTCCGCGTGGTATGCCGTTCAGGAAGCGCACGCCGACTGGGCATGGCAGGTACAGAAGGCTCTTGAAGAATGCATGAACATAGCCTGCGGGAACTTGCCTAAGATTCCGGGCAGGAGTGCTTTCTTGTCGGACAATTCTGGCTCGGCATGGTCAGCTTTCACGTCAGAATACGGCAGCATTAACATAGCCGACATCGACAACCTGAGCAGTGTCATAGGCGCAATGCGGTCTGACGAGGGCATTGTGTTCCCGTTTGCGCACATGATCCAGGCGATGCCCGTGAATAGAAACAGGGGAATACTTGAGCAGGCCAAGCGTATGGGTAAAGTTGGTATTACTCTGGGCGGCTGGTCGGACGGAGCATGGCCGTTCTTCAGGGAAGCAATACTTCATAACCAGCACTGGGACAACATATTCATTTACTCGGATATGCAGCTGGGACATCTCTTGATGCCTATGCCGATGGACTACAGGCTTGAATCTGTGGCTTGCGGCATGTCGGGAAGGTTTGACTTGAACGCCATCCTGAACGTATACAGGAAGATGGTGAACCCTAAAGTCAACGTCTACTGTATTCAGACAGCAGGCTACGCGAACACTGTAGTCCCTGAATATGGTTACAGGATCGCTGTCCTTTACGGCTGGACTGGGAAGGAGTTAATTTTCGCTGACGCAATGCGCAGGATTTGGGACGAGATAGAAAGCAGGAGGCCTGAGGAGAATTAGCCGGTCTCTCAGGCTTTGCTTCTTGCTTGGAATAAGTCCGTATGCTAGAATTTCTCTCTAGTTGGAAATTTTGGCTTCATATAAATTTATAGTATCCCAAAAAATTATAGCTACGTCAAAATCAGGAGGAGCATGAATGACTCTTACGTCGACTTTTCCGGTTATTGATTTGCAGAAAACAGGCCGCAACATCGAGAAGTACCGCAAAGATTCGGGCCTCACAGTTAGGGATTTGCAGGAGTATTTCGGCTTTGAGTACCCGCAGGCCATCTACAAGTGGCAGCACGGGGAATGCCTCCCTGCGGTGGACAATCTTCTTGCGCTCGCTCTTCTATTCGGCATAAAAATCGAGGACCTTCTGGTTTATGAGAACCGGGAGGTCTCTTATCCTGCCGCGTAACACTTACCATGTTGTGCAGTTTTTCGCTACTCCTTCCGCACAGCTTCTCACTTTCTCCGACAAGTGAACTACTCCGCCTAACGAGGTCTGCGCTCTGATCATATGTCGAAGTCGTCCTGCTGAAGGCACATAGTACATCCTCTACAAAGGCGTTTATCGTCCCTTCTGGGCTACACTATGGTACCACGTTTATTTTTTTACTTCATGTTGTCGGAATTTATATTATTCCTGTTATTCAACGAAAGGAATTATGATACAGCTAACTTGTGCAATTCATCTCCAACCTGAAGAGGCGGAAGTCTTCTTGCGATTTATGACAAAAACGTCCGAAGCTCCCGGATTATTCTCCTGAGATTCGGACGCTGATACCGCGAATATCATTCATGACAGTTGGCGTATACATTGTTGGTGCGTCCGCCGCTCCTGAATCAGTCAGGCCGTCCGAGTTGTAACGTTCTCGGAAAACGTATGCCGATAACATTTCATCGGCCCGGAAAATCCTCTAACGCGATAATGTGTAATGTTATATTGTTTTTATACAGTATGATGCAGTCATGAAAAACCGCTACGGTACTTGTCCTCTTTGAGTTCGTTTCTCTGTGTCCCTCAACGAGTACACGTGAAATTTTACCAGCGTATTCTCTCTTTGTCATTAAACTATAGGTTTAGCGTGTTTTTGTTTTCCGGGTTATTATTTCTCGCCCGCATGAACGGAAGATGAATTTTGCGAGGATATTTCATTATATTCACAGCCCCATTACCCCGAACATTATCACACCCGCAACCGCACTCAGCATTAGCACCTTCGGAATCGACAGCTTGAACTTTAGCAGCAACACCAAATCCACAACTCCCAGCACCGCCGACGGAACATGAACCGCCCCTGCCTCAGTGTAATTCACGAGCGCAAGGTCAATCACTACCCCCGCAACCATTCCAACACACGCAGGACGCACTCCCGTCATGATCTGTCCGAGCCTCTTGTTGTCTCGGAAATGCTCGAAGAATACCGCCGCAACCACACAGAGTGTGTATGTTGGACTCAATGTACCCATGTTCGCAATGAATGCACCCAAAATTCCCGCAGCCTTCATTCCTGCAAACGTCGCGCAATTCAAACCCAGAGGGCCGGGAGTCATCTCAGCGATTGCCACAATGTCAGAAACTTCCGAAGCCGTCATCCAGCCGTGAGAAATCATTTCAGCCGAAATCAGCGGAATCATTGAAAGCCCACCGAAGCTCGTGAAGCCGATTTTAACGAAGCTCCAGAAAAGTTCAAGCAACAGCATCATGACGCCTCCTCTCATAGTATTCGCAGACAGCAAGCCCCAACACCGCGCCGATCACTACCAGCATTACAGGACTCACCTTCAGGAAGAAATACAGCCCGAACATCGCAAGCGCAATCGCGTAGCAAGGCGGAAACTTGAACGCGCTCTTAATCATTCCCATCAACGCCGAAAGTATTACAGGTGCTACGGCTGTACGCACTCCCCTCATTGCTGAAGCTACCCAAATATTATTCTGGAACGCTGTGTAGAAGCTCGTTATCATTATGAGGATTATCATGGGGACTGTAATCATTCCGAACATGCAGGCAACTCCGCCCCAAAATCCCGCCATCCTATGCCCGAAGAACATCGCTATGTTCCCTATCATTGTTCCGGGAAGACTGCGGCCTATGCTCGTTATGTCGAGTAGTTCCTCGTCGGTGATTACCTTGTCGCGGTTCACATAGATTTCCTTCATTTGGGCAACTATGCTCCACCCTCCGCCGAACGTGAAAGCCCCGAACTTCAAGAACTGCATGTAGAGTTTCAACAGCATTTTCAATCCCTCCTCAACTTGCTATACATGATATTGTGATGATTATCGCTGTGCCTGTTACAGTTGATATTATCGTGTGTATCTCGCTGCGCCTCACTACGTCCCAGTCAATTGGAGCTTTGAGGTCGTTGATGTCAAGTTTCGTGGGGAAGAAGCGTTTTACCCTCGCGCAATACACCTCGTATTCTTGGCCGAACTTTTTGCGTAAAAATTCTTCCTCATGCGGTATTATCACCATTACATACAGCAACCAGAAGCTCACCGCGAAGATTATCACCGCCAACTTTCCGGCAATCATGCTCCACCCCAAGCCAATCACGAAATTTCCGAAGTACAGCGGATTTCTCATGACTGCATATGGCCCTGATGTTGCGAGCTTCAATGCCTTGACATTCTCGCCGCGATATAGCCCTATCACTCCAGCTGACCAGCACCGCCATAACTGACCGAGTATGACGACCACAACCGACCACGCCATTACCGTTGGGGACGTTCCGCGAACCATGAATATTATCGCCACGAAGAGGAGCGTCCAAATTCCCCCGCGCATCTTGAATATCCATTCACGCATCTTCAACTGATGCCCCCTTGTGGAGATTTTCACTCACTCCCCAGCCCAGCATTCTCACAACTACGATTACGCCCATGAAGATTGATATGTAGTCCGTGAAGAAGCGGCATATCAGCGACATAATTCCGGCCATGTTCTCAGGCATAAGAACCGAGTAAAGCAATGCTCCTCCGCCCTCAGCAACTCCCGAAGCTCCCGGTGTCGGCACAAAGTACAGTATGAACATGAAGACTGCCTGAACCGCTATAGTCTGAGTGTACCTGAAAGGAAGTCCTACTGCAGACATCAACACAGGAAGAACGCTGAACAGTGCCAGAAGATGAAGCACCGAGAGAATCACAGCAGCAGCAACCCACAATTTCCCGGAATGAAAAGCAAGTCGGAAGTTCAAGATGTAGTTGTCGATTTCACGGTCAAGCCACTGCACTATCTTTATGACAGTCCGGTTTGACTTCATGAACCTGAAACGTCGAAGCCACATTACAACAACGCGGGCGAGCTTCTTTATCATTTCCGGCTTCATTATTGTGAAGGCTACGAATGCCCATGTCGCTAGTATCACCATTAGTACATAGAACACCAAGCCTTTAAGGAACGGGCTGCCCTCCAGAATTTCGGGGTCAAGCATCATAACTGTAGGGACTGCGAGAGTGAGGATTAGTATCGTTAGCATCGTACGCATCAACGTGATTGCGATTCCTTTGCCGACCGGGATACCCTTCTTGTAGAGCGCGTAAACCTGAAACGGCCCTCCTCCTGACTGCATGGGTGTAACTGCACTCCCAAAATAATTCAGCCACGTAAGCACAATTCCTAGAGGGAACGAGACCTTTTCGTGTGCTGCGTATGAGAGGGCGCAGAACCTTCCGGCATCGCATATCCACGCTATGAAGACAACGAAAAGTGCGAGTAAGAGCTTGAGTTTATCGGCGGCAAGAAGCGAACGTATGGTTTCGCGGTCAACGCTTCGGAATATTATCAACGCACCCATTCCGAACGCTAATAGTATGAAGATGATTAGTCCTTTCCTGAGAGACAAGGCTAGATTTCCTCCGTCATTAAATATTAAAGCTAATTATAACCTGTAACAGCCTTGTGATTTCAACTATAAGCAATAATTCATAGTAATTAAGTAATCATGTAACAAAAAGCATTTTATGAATAGTCCAGTCTAAAAATATAATTTTATCATCACAGAAAATTAAATTAGGAAATGAAGGGGATATTAGGTTTATGTTAGCTTTATATTTGTGATAAAATTTTCAGACGTTATAACATATCTTTTTTCGGGAGGCTGAGATTCTAAATTGTCCCCAAAAGGTGTTCACTATATCGTTGAAGTTTCCGGCTGTGATGACACCATCACCAACGTTTCCAAGCTCCAAGACATTCTCGTTGAAGCCGCCAACCGAGCACATGCTCAGGTCTGGTCGGTATCGTTCAACAAGTTCCCGCCCAACGGCGTAAGCGGAGTCGTCGTAATAAGCGAGTCGCACCTGTCCTGCCACACATGGCCCGAGGTCAACTACATGGCATTGGACATTTACACTTGCGGCGCACACACTGAACCAATGATAGCGGTCGATTACGTCCTCGAAAAAGTCAAAGCCTCGCACATTCACGTTACGGAGATAACGCGCGGCCTCGATGACAATGACGAGAAGTATTACCACTCCTTCATCACATGGGAAGAGGACAGAAAGGACGGAGTAAAAGCATGAAGCGGCTCATACTCACGGCATTAATGCTCATGATAGCGTCAGCGTGTTACGCTTCAAGCGCGGATGAAAATTTCCATTCAGGCAAGAATGAGCGCACTAACCTCTTTCACGCAGACAAATCCGGCGACAAAGAATTGCAGTCCCTCATCACCGAATACGTCCCCAAATTCACAGTCAGAAAATACAGCGATGACGTTACAGGACTCGAACTGCCCTACAGCGTCTACCTTCCTGACGGATATTCTGAGGGCGGAAAATTCCCCGTAGTATTCTTCATTGCTGACGGAAGTTCGGCGGGAAAAGAGCCTCAGTTCTCCCTCACTCAAGGACTCGGCGGGCTGGTTTGGTGCAAGAATGACTGCATCGCCATCGTTCCGGCATACTCTGAGATTGTCCTTGACGACCACAACGGTTTCGCTGAGAGCGCATACGTCGAACTTACAGCGAGATTCGTTAAATGGGCAGTGAAGAATTACAGCGTTGACGAATCGCGTGTATATGCGACAGGTCAGTCGATGGGCTGCATGACATGGCTTGTTCTCGCGGCAAGGTATCCTGAACTTTTCACAGCCTGCATGTTCGTTTCTGGACAGTGGGACATTAACGCGCTGAAAGGATTACTAACGCAGAAGTTCGTGTACATAGCCTCAGAAGGAGACCCTAAAGCATCAGTCGGGCTAAATGAGGTTGCGGAAATGTTCAAGAGGGAATCTAAGGTTGAAATCGTGGAGTACAGGGACGTCAACGCAAAATCTTCAGACCTCCTCATACTTCACACACAGCCCGTGAACTTCGTGATGTTCAGGAAAGGAACGACACTCCCCGACGCAACAGAAGGAGAATATTCTGAGCATATGACATCATTCGATTATGCGTACAGGATTGAGGCGGCAAGAAATTGGCTATTGTCGCAAAAAAAGGAGGACAAATAGATAAATGGATAACTTTTTTGACAAACTCGCGCCGAGCTATACGTTCGAGATTTTCCCGCCAAAGGGCAACAAGAGCACTGAAGGAACTTACGGGGTAATAGACAGCCTCGTCAGCTTCAACCCCGACCTGATCAGCGTAACATACGGCGCTGGTGGCTCAAGCCGCGACAACACCGTTGAAATCACATCGGGCATTCAGAACCGTTACAACACGTGCGGTGTCGCCCACCTAACATGCGTAGGGACAACCCGTGCTGAACTCAAGGCCATTCTCGACGAGCTAAAGGCCAACAACGTCCGCAACGTCCTCGCACTCAGGGGCGACTTGCCGGCAGGGGCTGAACTTGGCGACTTTCACCACGCATCAGAGCTGATTTCATTCATTCATGAGGAATACGGCGATGACTTTGACATTTTCGCAGCCTGCTACCCAGAGAAACATCCGGAAGCAAAATCAGTCGATGATGACTTGCACTACCTCCGTGAGAAATGCAAACTCGGAGTTAAGGGGCTAATCTCACAGCTTTTCTTCGATAACGATATATTCTGGAACTGGCGTGAACGTGCGCGTTCAATGGGGATAACTCAGCCAATAATCGCGGGAGTAATGCCGATAACATCAGCCGCACAAATCAGCAAGGTCGTCGAAATGTGCGGAGCGTCTGTTCCTGAGAGAGTTCGGAGATTCGTGAATGCTTACGGACACAATCAGGGAGCCGTCAAAGAAGCCGGAATAGCATATGCGACCGAGCAGATCATTGACTTACTTGCGCGTGGAGTTGAGGGCATTCACCTTTATACGATGAACCAGGCTGACACTGTTAGGAGGATTGACTCCGGAATAAGATCAGTGCTTTACACGAAGCGTTATGAAGTTCACGCCAACTGACAAACAGATTACTGATGCCCTTCGATATATGCGAGTGCCTCCTGAGGGCCGGAATGACGAGTTAGTGCGTACAGTCATTGAGGCTTTCGGGAGGCTTGAGGGCTGCGTCACGCCGCGATGCGTTTGGGGAAGGTTTCACGTCATACATTTGGACGGAGGACTTGAACTTGAGGGAGCGTATATTTACAGCAATGACATAGCGAGGCTTACTTCAAGGGGCGATGACTGCATATTACTTGCGGCGACTCTGGGGCATGAGACGGACAGGCAGATTACTATCGCGCAGAACAGGAACATGCTTGACGGGATTGCTCTTGATGCTTGTGCTTCGGTCAGGGTTGACGCATATATTGACCAATTCATGAGGAGCGAGATCGCCCCGAAGCTTCTTGAGGGCGAGAAATTGACGCACCGCTTCAGCCCTGGATATGGGGATCTGAAGATGGAAGTTACGGAGGACATTATCACTATACTCAACGCGACGAAGAGGATTGGACTTGGTGTTACGCGCTCGATGATGATGTCGCCAGTGAAGTCGGTTACGGCAATTGCTGGAATATTTCGGAAGCCTGATTAGGATTTGTGTTCTTGTGCTGAAATAAGGGATAGCTATTTTCTTGAAGACAATTCACGGAGCCAACCCAGAAAATCTATACCGCGTGTTCGGAATACCAATTCCCGAAAATATCCTCGACTTTAGCACGAACACCAATGTTTTTTCATGGCCGGACATAAGCCTCGATGTTGAAAGACTTGCATCGAGTTATCCTGACCCGGAATGCACGGCTCTGCGCGAAATCATTTCAGCCCGTGAGAAAGTCCCAATGTCCCGAGTACTCTTCGTGAACGGCATCAATCAGGCAATCTTCCTTCTTGCCGGACTGTTTGGTGATGACGCAGCAATATTTCAGCCATGCTACACAGAATACTCCCGGGCATTCACGAACGCGAGGAGCATATTCACACTCGGCGACGCGGGAAAATTCGGCCATGTCGTAATCTGCAATCCCAACAATCCTACGGGGAAATTCATTCCCAATCTCTCAGGCATAATCTCCGAAAATCCTCGAACAACCTTCATCATTGACGAGGCATATATAGATTTCCTGACAAGTTACGAACCTGAAAGGCTCTACGATTTTCCCAATGCTGTAATACTACGTTCACTCACGAAAATATTCCACCTCTCAGGCGCAAGAATAGGTTACGTTATTGCCGACGAGAATATTATCGACGCGCTGAAATCCCGTATTCCTTCATGGAGCGTCAATGCCTTCGCGCAAGAGTTGGCTTTGCATTTTCTTGCTGACGAGGAATTTTTAGCGAGGACACGGGAATTTTATCGGGTGAATACTCCCATATTTATGGCCGGATTGAGGGAGGCAGGGTTCGACGTTATGGACTCGGACGTTCATTACTTCCTTGTGAGTGTCGATGATGACATGGAGGCTATACGGCGTTTGCTCACGCGGGGAATTGTTGTGAGGCAAACGAGGAATTTCGCGGGAATTGAGGGAAAATATATACGGGTTGCAACAAGGAGGCCGGAGGAGAATAGTATGCTGATTTTGGCCATGAAGGAGAATGAGAATGGTACTGTGGACGATACAGCCTGATACGGTCTTCAAGCTGATATATACGAGAGGGCATTACCGTTACAGTCCGAAGAGAACATGGATGCTTGATTTTGCAGAGACTCAATATAATTGGCTTGTATTCCAGATGAAGAAGCGCATTGGTCCTCCACCTGAAGGCGTGAACTATCCCGTCTGGGCGTGGTACAGATGGAGTCTCACTAAGAAGCGTCCTGACTTGCGCGGGATTCGATGGTGGTGGGGACGGAAGGGCGATAAATTCTACAGGCTTGAGGTTGATATTCCTGACAGTGATGTGCTCTTGTCTGACTATGAAAGCTGGGCAGGTATCATTCTGAATAATTGCCTTCTCTCTGATACAGAACAGGAATATAATGAACTCGAAAAATTTTATGCCTCTCTAAATTCCGAAGAACAGAAGAAATTTCTCGCAAAGAATTGGGAGCGCGTATTTGACATAACTCAGTTCAACAACAGATGGTCAAGGCGCGGTGAAACAGTACAGGCTACATTCTGGGAACTCAAAAAGGAACAGGTGCGAAGTTATACGCCTTTCATCACGGAGGGGAAACGCTAATGAATGGCATAATGATTCAAGGTACATCAAGCGGTTCGGGAAAAAGCTTCATCGTTACAGGATTATGCAGGCTACTCAATGATATGGGGCTTCGCGTCTGCCCGTTTAAGTCCCAGAACATGAGCAGCAACTCATTCATCACTCATGACGGACTCGAAATAGCCGTTGCTCAAGCCCTTCAAGCCCAGGCTGCCCGGCTAGTTTCTGAGGTCTTCATGAACCCTATTCTCCTGAAGCCATGTCATGACCAGTCATCGGAGGTATTCCTCAATGGCCGGAAAATTGCCGACACAACCGCAGGCTACCGGCATTTCACGCAGACCACAGGAATCGAGGCAATACGTAAGGCTCTCGCTCACATTGCACGAAATTTTGAGGCCGTAATAATCGAGGGAGCTGGAAGCCCGGCGGAAGTCAACCTAAATTTAACCGAAATCGTCAACATGAGAATCGCCCGCGAAGCTGATGTACCTGTGATTCTTGTTGCCGACGTTGACAGGGGAGGCTCTCTTGCGGCAGTCGTTGGAACACTTGAACTTTTAGGCTCTGACCATGAACGCGTGAAAGGAATAATCTTCAACATGTTCCGCGGAGATATTTCGCTCTTCAATGACGCCGTTAAATGGACGGAGGATTATACGGGCGTTAAAGTCCTCGGGGTCGTGCCATTCATGAAGGACACAAAAATTCCTGAAGAAGACAGCCTCATTAGACGTGGAGCAAAAATAAACGGCGGGCATGACACTAGCGCCACACTCGCCGAATCGTTCAACATAATGGCAAAAACTTTGTCCGAATGCCTTGATGTCGATTACATTCTCAGACTAATTCGCCGTGAAGACACCAAGCTTCAGCCTCAGTAATCCTCACCTTCACGAACTGGCCCAGCAATGACCTGTCGCCCTCAAAGATTACGACCTTATCCGAAGGTGTCCGTCCCTGAATGAGGCCCTCGCCTTTCGGTGCGTCATCGTCAGCAAGAACCTCGAATACCTGCCCCGTTAATGCCTGATTTATCGAGAGCGTTATAGAGTCCTGAAGCTCGTTGAGTTTGTTCAGGCGTTCAAGGCGCAGTTCAACGGGCAATGCTCCCTCCATTGTTGCCGCAGGAGTGCCATCGCGTTCCGAATATGCTGCGCTGTGTACGAGGTCGAACCTTATCTCACGCAATAAGCTCATCGAATCCTCGAAGTCTTCCTCAGTCTCGCCCGGGAATCCAACGATTAAGTCCGTCGTCAATCCCAAGCCCGGGATCTTCTCACGCGTCATTGCGACTTTTGCCATGTATTCCTCACGGGTGTACTTTCTGTTCATCATTCGCAGAACTCTCGTGCTTCCAGACTGAACAGGCAAGTTCAGCGACGGGCACACAGTCTCATTTCCGGCCATGACATCGACAATATCGGGCGTGAAATCCTGCGGCAATGACGTCACGAATCTTACCCTCTTGATCCCTTCAAACCCCGCAACCTTCTCAAGAAGCCACGCAAAATTCAGGCCAATATCTTTTCCGTAGCTGTTTACGTTCTGACCCAAGAGCGTGATTTCCTTCACTCCGTCATCAATGAGCATCTCGCATTCAGAAATGACATCTTCAGGCTTTCTCGACACGAAACGTCCCCGAACATACGGGACAATGCAGTAAGTGCAGAAATTATCGCAGCCATGAGCAATAGTAACGTATGCCTTGTGCTTGTTGGCTCGCTTTATTGTGATGTTGTCAGAGTCGAAGTCGAGGCTGTGAAACTCTCGCGGGTCATCATCGAGAAGGTTAATCCGCGATTTTGGGTGCGAGTAAACCTGTTCGATTGCATCAGGAAGAAGCCCTATATGTCTCGGCCCTGCTACAAGTCTCACATACGGGAAACGGTTAAGAGCGTTCAGGCCGATTCTCTGGGCGATGCAGCCCGTGAGTACGACTAATGGACGCTGGGACTTCTTCCACGATGAGTCGTAGAGTCCGAGTTCGCTCCAGACTTTCTGCTCGGCTTTTGCGCGGACGCTGCAGCCAGTGATCATGATTATGTCGGCCTCATCTTCCGGGACTTCCTGCCAGCCCCGTGAACATAATACCGTCCTTACTCTGTCGGCATCGTAGACGTTCATCTGACAGCCGTAGACTTTAACGCAGAATTTTCTTTCGCCCATTACTCTCCGAAGAACCTCGCGAAAACTTCATCAACGTATCGAAGGTAAAAATCATTCTCGAACAACGCCTTCAGCCTCTCAGGGTCAACATCTTTCATTCTCTCGTCGCTCTTGAGAAGTTCAAGGAACGAAACGCCGCTTGAGGCAGTCTTCATTGCGTTCTCCTGAACAATAGCATAAGCATCTTCACGGGACAATTTCAGCTCATCGAGAAGGAATGTGAGAACCCTCTGCGAATACACGAGGCCGTTTGTCTGGTTGACGTTGTGGCGGACTCTTGATTCGTCAACAACAAGGCCACGCAGGATTTTCGTCATGCTTCGTGTCATGAATGCCGCAATGTTGAAAGCGTCCGGCCAAATTACGCGCTCTGTTGAGGAATGTGATATGTCTCTCTCGTGCCACAAAGCGATGTTCTCCATTCCCGTCAAAGCATAGCCCCTGAGTAACCGCGACATTCCGCAAATTCTCTCGCACTTGACTGGGTTGCGCTTGTGCGGCATTGCTGACGATCCTTTCTGTCCAACGCCGAAGGGTTCAAACGCCTCACGAACTTCTGTGCGCTGAAGGTTTCGGATCTCGAGTGCCATGCGTTCGAGTGTTGACCCCATTACTGCAAGGGCATTGAGGACACCTGCATGACGGTCGCGCTGTAATATCTGGTTGGAGACTTTTGCGGGTTCGAGGCCGAGAAGCTCACACACTCTTGCTTCAAGTTTAGGATTGCACATTGCGTAAGTCCCGACTGCCCCTGAGATTTTTCCGGCTGAAACGTCTTTGCGGGCATATTCGAGTCTTCCCTTGTCGCGGAGGAGTTCGGCGTGCCAGTTGAGGAACTTCAGGCCCAATGATGTTGGCTCTGCATGGATCCCGTGAGTCCTTCCGATTGTTGGGAGGTGCTTGTACTTCTTTGCGAGTTCGGCGACAACTTCATCGAGTTCATCGAGTGCAGCAATGATTATGTCGAGAGAGTCACGGAGCATTATCGAGCTTGCAGTGTCGAGAATGTCGCTTGAGGTCATTCCCAAGTGAAGGTAGCGGCCATTAGCCCCGATGTTTTCGGCGACAGCACTGACGAACGCAACGACATCATGCTGCGTCTTCTTCTCGATCTCCTGAACACGCTCGACCGTGAAGCTTGCATGAGCCACGATGTCCTCAAGAGCTTCCTGAGGGATCCGTCCCTGCTCGCACCATGCCTCACATACGGCGATTTCAACATCAAGCATAACCTTCAGCCTGTTATACTCGTCCCATAAGGCTGAAACATCACGCTCGGAATATCTTTCTATCATAGTAATTTTCTCCAGTACTTTGTGAATTTATAATAATGATTTTAGTTGCCAGTCAATTTGCCGTCAAGGTTGTGCGCTTCTTTGCGATGGGTTTTTACTTGCTATATTTTCTGATATAATTTCTCAAAATATCCAATTATTGCCCTTAGGGTATTGGTAGGGCTATTGGAAGTAACACTTGCGTAAGTAGCAATAGAGTTCACTGAATCACATAATTCAAAGGTAATGAATAAAGGTCATGAACGTAAAGAAAGACGTAAGTTGAAAACCAAATATAGAGGCTTCAAAGAGAATTATAGAAGTATAAAATTCTTTTACTTGTTTTATTACGTAAATATATGATAGTATCGTAACAATTCGGTAGAAGGAGACATCGAAATTTATTCGATGAGTCAATTTTGGGGGAGCACTTTCCTCTGCTCGCAGCGTAGCATTTAGAGACTGGATGGTCTCCGGACTGAATGAACTATGACAGACCAACAGAAAAGGTGCAGATATAACAAGTAGTCAGGAATGCAAGAAATTGCGGACTTGATAGAGGTGTGTAGTACGCCAGCAGTTTTTAACTGTAAAATTCGGAGCATTGATATTTTTATGTGTTTCGGGTAACTATATTATTTATACTACTTATTGTGTATGTAGTTTAACAAAATTCGTCAGAAGTCTCTCACAATCGTGAGGTGGGAGATGAATGGTGTGGTACAATTCACTTGTACCGTCCCTTCGGGGGCATATCGTAGAACGGAGTACGTTATGGGGCTACGGGAAGTCACGTCTTTGGAGAGGGTGTACTGCATCCTTTGGCAAGACGTATCCAGCCAAAGAGTTGGAACGCAGTCCTCATAAAATTAGGAAGCTCTCATCTCAAACGCCAACTAGCGTTAGGTGGAGGGTAGTTCATGAATTTGGAGAGTATGTGCTCCATAATTATAAGCAATATGTAGGCAGAATAATCGCGAAGCAGGTAGAACGTCGCGACTCTGCCTTATAAATCAGGTATGCCCCAGCTTTTAATGCTTTTAATAAAGAGCCTAAACTTTCCTATCCATTCAGCCATCTGAGTACGTGTCATTCTTATTTCAATAAGATGCTTCTACAGAAGATCCACAAACTGTTTGAGGAAATATTGACTTGTTGTAAAAGAAAAGGATATGCTATTCCTCCAAAGTTTAACAGATTCGAATTGGATGACGGAGAGTTATCTCAATTCACAAATAAGCGGCAGGAATACACTGAAATTCTCAAACTGATTTATGGCTATGGGCATGGCAACACTACTGAGCATGATCTTGTTATTGGAAACTTGATGCGCCAGGCACTTGAAGCCTTCGCAACATTCCAATACAAGTACAAGAAAGGCATAGAAGATGTTTCAACAGATCCTGACATTCTTGCCTTGTTACCTGAACCTGCGTATCAGTCATACTATGAAAATCTGATGTATAGATTAGTTCTTCACGTCAGCAGCCATAAGGAAGAACAGATAAAGGCTATGAAGGATTATGAGTTCTTTGGCCTGATATCAGAAGCGGAGAAGAAAAGAACGGCGAAAGAGGTCCTTTGCTTTATCTATCTTCTAAATAAGCGCCACGTGTTGCAAAATTTGCAAGGGATAAGGAATGCTGAGACGACATTGGATGCATGGTGTAACGAGGTTAAGGCAAGAGCAGCAATGCCATAATGGAGAAGGAACATGGTAAAATAAACAATTTACCAAGGATGCGGCTCTAAATGTCAATACGATGATAAATCGACATGAGAAGGTAACCGTGAGATAGAAGACTTCGTTCGCCCGGTATGCGGTTATGCCCGTGATGCTATTCACTGAATCAAATTCCAACAGTGACGCTTATCAAGAAGGGCTAAAAGAAGTGAGAGTGTGATTATCGCACGGAGGGCACAGTTCAAGGTAATTAAATCAAACAAAAGGACGAGATAAGTAGAAAGTTACTGTGCTCTCTCCTTAATTTCCAACATAGGTACGGACGCTCTCGTTACTGTGATGTAGGCGGAGTCGCTTTCTGACCCTGCCGAGTTTGACGCATATCGGGAAGAAGTCTGAATAAAATTGCGGAAGACGGGATGTAGGCGGCTGTGATACCATCCAGAAAAAGCATAAGGTAAAGGGGGTGGTATCATGTGTTGTAATCCAGAAGAAAGAATTCTTCCTAGTATGCACATTACTACCTTTGAACTGACAAAGGCTAATTGGTATGCGGTAGTGTGTAGGTGCTTGATACCCGTTTCCAAAGAAAAAGGATAATTGATTTACGTTGATATGACTGCCCGGATGATTACGTACAGCGATATGAGCGCAAACAGATGAGAATGTTCACAGGAAAGGAGAGTATCATGAAGAAGTTTAATACAACAGCAGTGTGTATTCCGTCGAAGCATTATATGGTTGATCTCTCCGAACGTGTAGCAGAGATCAAGAAGATGGTTGACGCTGGAAAGTACTTTACCATCAATCGTGCCAGACAATATGGGAAGACTACGACAATAAAAGCACTCCAGACAATTCTGCAAAATGAATATATTGTATTGAACTTGAGTTTTGAGGGAATTTCAAAGGCAAACTTCTCGAACGAACAATCTTTTGTGAGAGCGTTTTGCAGATTGTTTAAAAAGAATCCTAATCTATACAAGAGTATTCCAGATAACGTCAGAGACCAGTTTGATGATTATCTTCTCAGAAAAGAAGATAAGGCTGGAATGGATGAACTATTCTTAACGCTGGGGGAATGGTGCATAATATCGGAAAAACCAATTGTGTTAATGATTGATGAGGTTGACAGCGCAACAAATAATCAAGTGTTTCTGGATTTTCTGGCACAGCTTAGAGACAGATACATTGCCAGAGATACGGATGATATTGTGACGTTCCAATCCGTCATACTCGCCGGCGTCACGGATGTAAAGCATCTGAAGAGCAAGATCAGAGACGAAGATCAGCACAAGGTCAATAGTCCGTGGAATATCGCGGCTGACTTTGATATCGATATGAGCCTTTCGGAATCCGGTATTCAGGGGATGCTGGAGGAGTATGAAGCTGACCATCATACGGGGATGGACACAGGGGCTATAGCGAAGGAAATCAGAGCATATACAAACGGGTATCCTTACCTGGTGAGCCGCATCTGCCAGCTCATAGATGAGAAAGTTGCAAAAGTTGCAATGACATTCAGAGAACCGTTCGAAGCCTGGAGTCGATACGGAATAGATGAAGCTGTCAAACTATTATTGGAAGAGGACAACACTTTGTTCCAGTCAATCACAGGCAAGCTGTCTAATTATCCTGAATTGAAAGCCGCTATCCGCAGCATTCTGATGGAAGGAACGAAGCTGACATGGAATCCCGACCAAGAGGATATCGTGCAAATGCAGATGTACGGCCTGATTCGGAATGATCACAATACGGTCAGAGTATCCAATCGGATCTTTGAGACCAGATTGTATAATCTTTTCCTGTCGGATGAGGAGTTAAAAGCTAATATCTTCTCACGTGAAGGCGGCCTGGCAAAGAGCATGTTTATACAAGATGGAAAACTGAACATGCGTATGATCCTGGCAAAGTTTATAGAAACATATACACAGGTTTTCGGTCCGCTGGAGGGAAGATTTAAGGAAAAGGACGGAAGAGAACAATTCCTGCTTTATCTGAAGCCTATCATAAACGGAACCGGAAATTATTATATCGAAGCGCAGACCAGAGATCAGACAAGGACAGATGTCATTGTTGATTACCTTGGACAACAGTTTGTTGTTGAGTTGAAGATCTGGCGTGGAGAGCGATACAATGCCGAGGGAGAAAAGCAGATCAGCGAGTATCTGGATTATTGGAAACTGACAACAGGCTATATGCTTAGCTTCAATTTCAATAAGAAGAAAATCCAGGGAGTTAAACTAGTTCATGTGGGAGACAAGATTTTGTATGAAGGAACTGTTTAAGTTAAAACCAAGTCAGAAGTAAAAAGAGTCCGAACTGTCCGTCGGAACCTGTAAGTGGCAGCATATTCGAGTGTCTTAACCGTTCGAATACAAAGTGTGGCTGTCGAACCCTATAATGCATGGCGAAGAACAACATTGGTAGGATGAAGCCATCCGCACAAACTGCGTCTCTACCATCAGCGCGGACATCTTCAGCCGCAGTCTCTTCCTCTCCTCTTACAACAAATGACCCCATCCGGCCAGGACAAGGTTATCGACATCATTCACCGCTGTCTCCTCTGAGCTTTTGTGAAAGATGAATTGATCCCTTTTAGGGATTAAGCCCCCGGCTACGACTCTGGTATCCTACCTGCATTCTAACCTCAGCGAGATAACCTGCAGGGAACGAACTTGCTATCACAAAAGTGATAGCAAGTATAAACCTCAAAAGTGGCAATGGACTACTTCTCCAACATAAAAACTAAAGTCATTGACATCAACAAACTTCGTTAAAAAGTGTAATCAATGATATATAATGGAGATATAAACGGGATAAAACTTAACGGAGAATTAAAATGGGTAAAATACTTGGTATAAAGATACAGAATTATGGTTCGTTAAAAGATATAACAATGGGACAAGTGTTCTCTGATCGTGAAAATACACCGTTAGGGAATATAGTTGCCATTATTGGACCAAGTGGGAATGGGAAAAGCACACTTGCGGATGTCTTTGGCTTTATATCAGATTGCCTAGCTACAGATGTTGAGACAGCCTGCGATTCAAATAATCGAGGCGGATTTGAACAAATTATTTCACAGGGCAGTGGAAAAACTATACATTTTGAATTGTATTATAGAGAAACCAGTAATACTCGACCAATTACTTATGAGCTAACCATTGCTGCGGATAAAAGTGGTAGACCATATGTTAAAGAAGAACGACTCCGCCAACGTGTAAAGAAAAGAGGTTGGCCGCTTTCTTTCCTGTACTTGAGTGAAGGTAAAGGATTTGCATTTGAAGGCTCGAAAGGCGGAGAAAATGAAGAAACAGGCCAAGTTGAGGGAATAAAAATCCCCGTGGAATTAAACGACAATAGAAAACTGGGAATTGTTACCTTAGGTGCAATGAAACAATATTCAAGGATTGAACAGTTCTTATCATTCCTCAAAAGCTGGTATTTATGTTATTTTTCGCCAGACAATGCCAGACAAATCCAAACCGCAGCTCCTGCACCGTATTTGAATAGGACTGGAAGTAATTTGAATAATGTTGCACAATATATGTACAGGGAGAATCCTGGCGAATTCAGAAAGATTTTGAATGAAATTCAGTCTAAGATCCCCAATATTAGCAAAATAGAACCACTAAGATTGTCGAACGGGCAAATGGTATTAGAATTCTTTCAAGATGGCTTTACAGAACCATTCTTTTCTTCGAGAATGTCAGATGGGACTTTAAAACTATTTGCTTACTATCTTTTGCTACATGAAAAGAATCCTCGTCAATTAGTTTTTATTGAAGAACCAGAGAACGGTTTATATCATCATTATTTATCTGATCTTGCGTCAGAAATGGCTAAAAATGTCGGGAATGGCTATAGTAAACAACTATTTGTAACAACGCATAGCCCTTTTTTTGTGAATGCTCTAAACCCAGAGCAAGTCTGGGTACTTGAAAAGGATAGCGAGGGATTTTCAAAAGCAAAGAGAGCATCAGAATATCGATTTGTTACAGAGCTTATTTCTGAAGGTGCTTCTGTTGGAGATCTTTGGTATAGCAAATATTTCGGGTGAAAGGGGTTGCGATGTACTATCAGTTTTTGATCGAGGATAAGTCAGGTTCTTTGCTTATCCACCAGATCATGGAAAAAATAAAAACAAATTATCCACAAATAGAATATGATTGCAAGGCATTTCATGGAATTGGCCACCTACCTAAAGGCAATGACGCAAATGAAATTAAAACAGGGCAGATTTTGAATGATCTCAAGATTTACCTTCGTGGCTTTGACAAGAGTTTGAAGCTTTTTCCTGCTGTGATTGTTATTGTATTAGACAATGATGATCGAAATACGGAAGATTTTCTCAAAAGATTGAATCAAGTTGCAAAAGAGAACTTCATTACAGTGAATCATGTTTTTTGTATCGCAATTGAAGAATTGGAAGCATGGTTATTGGGAGACGAAAAAGCTTTGTTAGTCGCATATCCACTAGCAAAAATACAATTTCTTCATAGTTATAAACAAGATAGTATTTGCGGAACATGGGAAGTTTTAGCGGATATAGTTTATAAAGGTGGATATCAGAAACTTAAAAAATATAGTACGAGCTATGAAGAAATTGGGAAACTTAAATGCGAATGGGCATGTAAAATCGGAGAACACCTTGATATAAGGAATAATAGTCACCTAGTTTTCAGTATTTTATCAGAGAAATTGAAAAAAGAGCCCAGACAGGCTAAAAATGTATTTTTTGTGTAGCATAAGTATAGAGTGATTGACAAAGATTAAACTCCATGGTAATTAGTAAAATTACTTTTGTTTTGCGGATAGAGAACATTCCTTAAATATCAGGTAATCAAAGAAAAGCCTAAGGAAAGAGTATACATAGTACTATATAGAAAATAAAGATTTGCAAAAGAATACCAAAGAATTACAGTATTTTAAAACTGAATTATCCTGAGGTTGATTTGTTGCGGGCACCAAATCTTGCTTCTATTACGCTTTATAACTTCTCTTACATTGATCCATGATAAAAAGTATGGCTTCGGAGAGAGGATTATTATAAATCTCTTTATATGCTTTGCCGCACATTGGAGAAATTTGACGAGAGACAGTTTTTTCTGGAGAATTCAAGAGAGGCAAATGAATTATTGCGTCATGTAAAAAATCTTTTTACTGTGTTGGAACAAGTCATCTGCTAGATTCTCCCACCAATGATGAATTTTATATTAACATAATTCAGGATACGTCGTTTGAAACTGAACAGAAGTACAATGAAAAATACTGATAAGCCAGACAAAAAGTATATTTTGTCTTGAAAGCTTTCTTAATTATGGGGAATATAAATAGGAAGCGGACGTTGTGCGGGGTATTATACACTATTATATGGCCTTTTTTACGCCTTGATTTTTAATATCTCTATTTGAAAGTAGAGATATTTTTATCTATATTTATTATAACAAATACTTTTTTGCCAAGGAATCCTATAATCATGATAACCTCCGTTCTATTCTTTTGAAGCACTTACCGCTTTTGTTTTTATATATTATTTATATTCTACCTTTTCTCATCTCAATCTCCATGCCGGTGCGGCACCGGCACAAATAGGAATGAAAACGGGGTGCCGCAAAATTTCCCGTTTTCTGGTATACTGTACTTGAGGGAGGTACACTACAAAGCACGGTGAGGTGAGTTGCACGCAACTCTTCAGCTGCAAAGGCAGTATTTCAATCAGTGTAAGGGCCACCTTCAAGCACAAATAAGTGAGACGATCCAGTCCGCACACTAAGAATTGTTTGAACTTTCTTAGTTTAATGTGTGGTGGTTCAGTCACTGCCTCCCTCTTCCAAATCAGAAGGGAGGGTCGTTTATGGGAAAAATAATCCACAGTCTGCTGTGGCGTTGATGTACATAAGAAATTTCTCGTCGCCACAATTCTTAACAGGGGAAGGCCTGATTCCCCAGTGCAAGCAAAAGCACTTTGGTACTTCATACAGATACCTGCTTGAATTTAAGCAGTGGCTCCTTGACAACAACTGCAAGGAAGTCTGTATGGAAAGCACCGGCAAATACTGGGTTCCCATTTGGAATGTCCTTGAGGGAGAGTTCCACGTCGTCATCGCAAATCCCAAATGGGTTTCTGCTGTCAAGGGCAACAAGGACGATAAGAAGGATTCCAAATGGATCGGAAACCTCTTCAGGATGGGTCTGGTTCCCAGCAGTTACATCCTTGGCAAGGATATTCGCATCCTTCGCGAATTCACCCGCTATAGGAGCAAGCTCGTATCCATGCGTTCCAGTGAAAAGAATCGTTTTCAGAATGCTTTCACTGTGTGCAATATGACGCTGGATGCTGTCGTCTCCGATATGTTCGGTGTATCTGCAACGAATATCGAAAACTACCTGCTTGCAACAGATGCTGTTGATCCGGAACACTGCGTGTCGCTGCTTCGAGGTCAGCTGAAGAAGAAATCTGAAGCAGTGAAAGAAGCGGTCGAGGGATTCAACATGACTCCAGAACAGAAGGAAAGGGTTCGCATCATTCAGGGCCACTTTGCTGATATCGACAAGCGAATTGGTCAACTCGATGAAATCATCAACAGGCTTGTTGCCGAGCATGAAGGAACCATTTCCCTCTTATGTACAATTCCCGGGATTGATCGCCGCCTTGCCATAACGATTCTCTCGGAAATAGGTATCGACATGAATGAGTTTGGTACTTCTCGGCGCTTGTGCAGCTGGGCGGGAGTAGTTCCTGGCAATAATCAGTCCGCAGGGAAGAAGAAGTCAGTCCGGATCACCCGCGTTGGTAGAAGCTGCACACGCTGCAGTAAAAGCCTCTGAGAAATCTCCGTATTTCAAAACCAAATACGAACGCATCATGAAACGCCGCGGTAAAAAGAAGGCCATTATTGCTATTGCACGGATGATTCTGACTTCTATCTTTGCAATGCTTCAGACTGGTGAGACTTTCTGCCCGAGCGACCTTCAGAAATACGATATGCCTGAGGAACTCCAGAAGAAGCGCACCATTGCTGCAGCAAAGGATGCTGTGAAACTTCTTGTTTCTCTGGGACTCGTAGCAGATGGTTCAATCTCTCTGGAACCTTTAGCCCAAGCTGGTTAGCACCTCCTTCAAAACATCTGCCTCGATGAGGCCTGTTTGCTTTACGTTTCTTTAGGGTTTGGCCCGGCTCGGCTGGCAATCGATGTTTTCACACTAATAACATCTGAAACATTCAATCTCATTTTGTTGCAGATACGCTCAATGATTTCCATTGCTACGTATTCATCTCGTCCCATTTGGCCAGAGTATTTCTGGAGATGAGAATATCATAAGGGCTCACCGTGATGGACTTCAGAATCAATTGGAACGGGCTCACAATATTGCTCTGATTTATAGTTGCAGAGTTCCGGAAGATTATAAGATTGATAATGGTGATAAAGTTGAAACCGATGAGGGATATTTGAAATGGTTTGATAAGTTCCCGGACGATCTTCTTGAATGTCACAAGCCATTGCTTGCAGATAAGAGATTTCAGAAATGGGTATAAAAACGGTGATTGAAACTGCTAATCCAATATGACGAGTCCAAAAACTCTCTCAACATCCGCAAACACAGCATTTCATTCCAAACAGCAAGCAAAGCTTTTGATGATCCGCAAGCTGTGATCATTTACGATGAGGAGCATTCAGAAGACGAGGATCGATATAATCTGATCGGTGCTGTAAATGTTCATATTATATTTGTTCATATTATATTTGTGGTTTACGCAATACGAAATGAAACTGTGAGAATCATCTCAGCCAGACCAGCAACGAAGAGGGAAATAGAACGATATTACAGACAGAGGGGAGGTGACCGAGACGATTAATTTTGACCTTCATATTCATTCCTATGCCAGTAAATATAAGGAAGGAAAAGGTATAGTTGATAACTCAACCGTGGAAAATGCCGCAGTACTTATGTCAAAGCTTCAGGAGTCAAATGTTGGATTGTTCTCGGTAACCGATCATAATAGATTCTGGCCGGAGCTATATGTTCGACTTGATGAATTAGTTGTTTCGGGAGAGTATCCAACTGTTCAAGGTCTCGTTGCTGGAGTGGAATTTGATGTTCAATTTGATCCTATGATGGGAAAGTGCCATATTATAACTATATTTAATGCGAAAAATAAGATAGAGAACTATCAAAAAATTTATTCCGCTATTGATGCTCATCGAATTGACAGTCAAGATGGAGCATATTCAAAACAGAATTTTGAATATCTATTGCGTGAAATAGCCCTTGACGTTATTTTGATTGCTTGCCAAAGGAATAGCTTAGAAGGACATGATGGACATCACAATTCTCTCAGCGAATCAACAAGGGAACCAGAAGAACTCCTTTTGTCTGGATACATTAATGCGCTTGAGTTTCAAAGACCAAATGTAGAAGGTATTCTAAGAGATAACCTCAAGAAGATCCCCAATAATGTTGGCCTTGTAATGGGTAGTGACTGCCATGAATGGTTGGCCTATCCAAATCATGACAGTAAACATGGAAAACCACAGTTTAAGCATTCGAGGGCTAACATTCTTCCAACGTTTAAGGGTTTGCTGATGGCCGTAACATCTCCAGAGACCAGAATAAACCAGCAAGTGAATCGCAATCGAGAGTATGTACAGACTCTTCGCATTGGAGGAAAAGAGATCCCATTGGTGAATGGTCTTATAGCTATTGTTGGAGAAAATGGATCCGGAAAATCGTCTCTTATTAAAATACTTCATGGAAAAACATCTGAGCCATTCGTAAAAAGGATTATGGACAAAAATGAAATCCATTTTTCTGATACGGATGATACAAAACGACTGTATATTGAACAGGGTCAAATTGTTGATCAGTTTGGGAAAGGAAATCTATTTCCCGCTGATAATTTTTTGGCAGTTGATCATACAGAATTCAGAGAGGAATATACATCTTTTGCCAATGGAATACTTGCTTATGTGAAGAAACGAATTCAAGCAAGGGACGCTCTCAACCGTTTAACTAGAGAAGGCTTATCTTATAACGAACTTATTCATATTTCTTCGTACTATATAAATCTTCTTGCAGAAGATGGATATGATAGTATTGTAAATCCTCACGAGTTATATGATAAAGATTTGAAAGACCTTATAGAGAAAATCTTCCTAATGCGTTCTGATGAATACTATGAGGGGTATCAACAGGAGCTTACCCAGGTGTTGGATCTTCTCAGTAAGATTTATGGGGATGTGCATCTAAAGAGTGATGAAAAAGTCATAGAACGACTAGTCAAAAACTGTATTATTTCTGCAAAATCTGAATATGACCGAAAGGTTGAAGAAGCCTCTACTTCTCAACAACGCGATCAGAGAGATTATATCGAAGCTCGAAGCGCGTTCATTAGATTGATTGTGGATGCTGAGAAGAACAATACGGAAGAACTCATATTCCCCTCTTCACCTAATGTGATTCACGGATATAGTTCTAACCCAGTATATGGCTTTAGCTTCAATGCAGAAGCGATATATAATGATAGAGATGTGCTTGATGATTTCTTTGCCAAGATGTTTACTGCTGGTTATAGATCAGTCGATGCGCTTAAAACAATCGAAACATATGAAGAATTGAAAACGGCCGTTTATCGTTGTGGAGCCGTAGATCAGATAGATGATCAATATCAAAGGAACTTGACAATTTTTCTTGATGACATGTGCTCAACTAAAAAATATATCGTCGATACAGCACAAAATCATGAAGCATTGGGAAATACACTTGGAGAGCTGTCATTAGCATATTTCAAATACATGACAGAGCATGAAACGGATAAATGTATTTTCTTAATTGACCAGCCGGAAGATCATATTTCAAATAACAATATTAGTAAGAGCCCGTTCAGTATCTCTTTAACATGAGACGTATGAACACCAGATTGACCAATTGAAGCGTATTATAAATTTTACGCTCGCAGTTTTTCCAAAATCTGTGATATTTGTCAAGCCAGCCAAAAGTTCTTTCGACAATCCAGCGTTTAGGGATAACTTCAAATTTATGTAACTCATTGCGTTTAGCAACCTCAACAACAGCTCCTGTGAGTTCTTTCACTTCTCTCGCAAAGCTATCGCCGGTATAACCGCCATCAACCAGAAATTTGAGTAATCGTGGAAATACATCTATGTCGGAGGACTTGTAAATGTCCATCATCAATATTGCTCCCTCTCGATCTGTGATATTTGCCGGAGTTA
>CALGGR010000111.1 GCA_937915755.1 uncultured Fretibacterium sp.
AATCCGTCATTATTGTTCGCCTCCCGAAATGTCAATATCCTCGTCAATGTCGGAGCCAAATCCAGTGCCAGTAGCTCCACCGCCACCTTGACCAATTCCAAGAAGTCCACCTACTCCACCCTTAACAGCTTCTACACCTTTACCAGCAAGACTCTTTACGCCATTGCCTAAAGCTTTAACTCCATTAACAGCGAGTTTGCCTACACCTGCGGCTGCTTTTCCTGCTAAGCTTAAAGCTCCTCCAGCAAGAGAGCCAATACCGCTAAGTATAGTTCCTAGGAAGTGCTGTTGTGGTTGCTGTTGTTCGTGGTTAAGGTGCTTGAACTTGGAGCGGGTTAAAGCAAGCCTGTCAATAGTTTTAGCTTTAGTCATTACTAACCTCCTGAAAGAGTGAAAAAGTCTCCCCCTGTTGAGCACAGAAGGAGCGATAAAGTTTTGTATACTCATAAACCTGCGTGAAGACGTTATGAGCAGCACGTAGTAAGCCGTCTTCATGACCGATTAAAAGCTGCTGTTCAGTAAAGAGATAGCGGTTAAAGGGACAGCCCGCACAGCCCGTACGTTTCAAGCCGTAGACGCTGTAACAGTCCGAATGCTGAATGTGAAACATGCGTTGATACTCGCGTTTATCGTAATCATTGAACCAGAAGACTGGGCGTAAAGTGTCGTAATCCTTGCCATTGGAGAAGCAAGCCGAACCAACGGAGCGAATACCGCCTTCAGCCTTACGAGTGCCGATAATCTGCAAGTCAATATTATTGTCGCGAACAAAGAATTTAGCGGGTAATTTCTTAGCATAGTAACAGCACTTATCACTAATGAGGAATTGCGGGGGATAAGCGATAAGAAAGTGTTTCAAGTGCTTGTAGTAATCGATATTCCAGATATGGACAGTTCCGATATTGTGCCACCATTTAAGACCGTCATTAGCCTGCGGGAACAGGCATAAATCCTCATCAAAAGTTCTATCCTTGAAGTCAAAGCCGTGTATCTGTAGAGAGTGAATTTTCTGAGATACGAGCTTGCTGATAAAGGGGTAGCCGTATTCTTTAACGCAAACGGGAACAGATTTAACTGGCTGTACGCGTTCAATATGAATATTGTATCTATGCTCCAAGTAATCGAGGTGTTGTTTAGTAGCTTTGTACTCCAAGCCCGTATTGAACCAGACATAGCGCACCTTATGTTCCTCATCGAGACTGTGAACAATATCAAGGACAATATCACTATCTGAACCGCCTGATACGGAGCATAGGGGGTGAAAATACCTGCCTAGAATGTCCCAAGTTTTAGCATACGCGCCCGCAATAGCATTATTACTAATGGAGCTGATAAAATCTGGAACGTTCATTGATTGACTTCCTGTATTCTTTTGCCTACAAGTTGAGCGTCGGTATAAGTGCGCGTCCATCCGCCGTTAATCTCTCTGAAAACGTGATGAATGCCCATCTTGTGTAAGTAAATGAAGCAAAAAGAGCGTTCCAAAGTAGCATTATTGAAAACTGTAGACGAGTCGTATTTATTGCCCGAAGTAAGAGGGCTATAAATGGAGTAGTAATGACATTCAATGAACTTGCCAGAGAAGAGCCGATTACGAGCCTCATCGAGAATATGCAGCCCGTATTTTCGAGATAAAGTTTAATTTTGGCGAACGACTTAGACTTACGAGCTCCTGTAAGTTTGCCATGTTCACAATGAGCAACACTCCCGTAAGTAAGACCGATTAAATTATCCATCTGAGCTAGAGTGACGCCTAAAAGAGAGCGTAATTGCCTGAGAGTACCCGGCACATCAGCGTCCAACATTGCGAGTAACTTCCTGAACGGTGCAGTCCGGCCACCCATATAGCGCGGCTCTATCCCCATCAGACAGCTCCAAACCAACAGGCAAGCGAGGAATGACGTGAACGACCTCATGACGCGTGAAAAGTCTGCGTAAGAACTTAAGCATTGTTGTTCACCTCCTTTCCGTCAATGCGAGCTAAAAGTTGAACGATAC
>CALGGR010000112.1 GCA_937915755.1 uncultured Fretibacterium sp.
GTCAACTGCCCACGACTGAAGTCGCGGGCTTGTCCATACCATAAATCGTCTTTACGATTAGCGAGGTTCAAATGCCTAAGCTCCCTCGTAGGTCAGACATCATCGGGCGGCTGACTTTCGCCCGTTTAGCTCACAAGTATTACTCGCAAGCTGTTGCTTTTTCAAAATGCGGTCGGTCTTCACCGCTTATCCACAGCGTACCTAAAACTTGTATATTCATTGCGCCAATCCTATCATCATTTGAGCGGTAACCACACGTACAAATATATTCATGCGTATGGTGATGACGATTTTCTTTGCTGATAGAGCCACATTTAGGACATCTCTGGCTCGTATATCGCGCAGATACTTTCAAAACTTCACTGCACCGTTCACGTGCTTTATAAGCTAGAAATTGCTCAAGTTGATAGAAAGCCCATGACCTCAAGTCGTTATTGGCTTTACTGCCTCGATTAAGATTCGTTTCTTCAAAAGATATACCAGTTAGATCTTCGAGTACAAAAAGTGTATTTGAACCGTATTTCTCAACGAGTGTCTTAGACAGGCAATGGTTGACATCGCTCATCCAGCGGTTCTCTCGTTCAGAAAGTCTCTTCAACACTCTCTTTGCTGATTTTGTACACTTTGTTTGAAGTTGCTGGCGTACTTTCAAGAAACTGTGACGCTTACGAAGTATTTGTTTGCCGCGTGTAAATTCTGTTTTGCCATGTTCATCGTAAGTTACAGCTAAAAATCTTAAGCCTCTGTCAATTCCTACAACATGCTGGACATTCTCTCTGCTAAATTCTTCAAAACTTTTTGTAGCAGGAATATGCAAGTACCAAATGCCTTTAAGATTGAGCAGTTTAGCCGAGCCCAAATTCCACGAGCCATCAAGGTATTCTGCCCAAAAATCACCAGCGAATCTAACTTTAGCGCGTTTGTCTAACGTATTGATTGAAAGCACGTCGCTGTTTTCAACGAAGCTATAATCACGATCTCGAACTAACTCACATTGCGGGCGGCGAAATAATACCGGCTTCACAAGCCATTCTAGTGTTCGAGTAATGCTCTGATATTCGCCTTGTTGATCTTTGTAGCGATAAGGTTTTTGTGCTAATTGTGTCTGTGTAGTTTTATAACGAGCAGTAGCAGTTCGGAATGTTGATTGCGCTAATTGAGACTTCAGCCCAAATTTGGAACGGACTTCCCTGTAAAGTATTTTGTTGAGTTTAGCAGAGTTAAGTTCAAAATCGTGGTCAAAAATGTATTGAGAGACGAAATTACAAGCCTCCCGATATTGCTCTGACATTTGGCGGAACATAGCAGATTGTTCAGCAGAAGTGTAAAGGCGGAGTTTTATAGTTTTTGTGAGGCTTTGCATTGATTGCACCTCCTTTCTAAAATTATTTCAACAAACAAAAAGTAACAAAGAGCGTCTCCTCCCACGACTAAAGTCGCGGGTCTCCGACGCTTTATTTTATGAAAATACCCCCCTCACAGCCGCAAGGGGGGCAAAATTGTTATCACTCTTGAGACTCTATGTTGTCCCGATTGTCCCTGTCTCTTCTGTTTCTTCGGCGGGGGTAACGGTTTCTCGGCGGATTATTGTTGCTGTTCATTCGCTCGGTTCGTTCCCTCTGCGCCCGGAATCTCATAGTAGCAGGCCCGAGCGTCCTCACTTCGTCAGGCTCAAACTTCGGGATTATTACGACTTTCCTGTTCGGAGATTCGCCGACTGATTCGGTCGTTACATCGTTCCTGTTCTTGAGTGTAGTGTGAATGACCCAGCGTTCCCACGAAGCCATAGGGTCAAGCCTCATAGGCCGCCCGTACTTCAAAGCCTGCCTGGCCGTAGCTTCAGCCAAACGTTCAAGGCTCTTAGTCCTCCTCTCACGGTAACCGCAGGAGTCGATTCTCACCCTCGGTTCAGCCTTAGGGTCTCTCAGAGCCAGATTCACGATGTACTCCATTCCCTTGAGAGCGTCCCCGTAGTGTCCGACAACGTAATCTGCGGCATCTTCGCCCTGAATGTCGAGCATGTTGCGTTCCGTCTCAGACTGTACCGAATTAGCGTTAAAATCCATGAGCTTCAACACCTCATCGACAAACTCACGGCTTCTCTCCATGATGTCAAGCTTTCTCTCTGCAGTAAGCTCAACGCGGATTTTCTTATTCCCGAAAAGTCCCAGGAAACCTTCCCGCTCCATGCTGAGAATTTCAGCATGAATGCTCTCAACCGGAAGCTTCCATTGATTAGAGGCCTCGTTCAAAGCGTCATTTACATCGGAGACTTCAAGCGTCATTTTCAATTCCTGCGTCATTTCGTCTTTGGCTTCTCCTTGTACAGTGTTGGCTTTACGCTCATTTCCTCGCTCGTCTTCTTTGAGACTTTCAACTGGTGGACAATTCCCATCAGAGACGACACTCCCCAGTACAACAGCACTCCTCCCGGAAGCCCGAAGCATATGAACGTCAGGAACAGCGGCATGAACCAGTTCATCATGGCCATCTGTGAGTTACCGGCTGATGTCAAATGCTGTTGAAGCCACGTCAGATACGCAATGAGGATGAGGAGTATGAAGTTGAATATCCATGTTCCCAAGTGCGAAAAGAGCAGCCCTAAGTTCGTGAACGATGAAAGGAAGACCATCACGAAGCCTAGCTGTTCATCAGGTATTCTAACGCCAGCCTCGTCAACAAGATTCAGAGCATTGGCAACCGTAGTGAGTACGCTTCCGCCCAGGTTCACGCCTAAGAACGTAACGTCCGTGAAAGCTTCTGTCTTAGTGAGGTCATAGAGTACGCCGTAGAGCAATATGAATATCGGGAGCTGAATGATTAACGGAAGGCAGCCGCTGGCAGGGTTGACTTTGTTGTCCTTGTAGAGAGCCATAGTCTCCTGATTGAGCCTGTCCTTATCGTCCTTGTACTTCTCCTGTAAGACCTGTAACTGCGGCTGTAACTTCTGCATCTTCTGCATACTTGACATTTGCTTTGCCGTCAATGGATGCATCAGGAGACGGACGAGCAGGGTTAGCGCGATTATTGCAAGCCCCCACGCGAAGCTAGTGCCAATTCCGATTGATGTTATTCCGTTGTGAATTACCTGAAGCAGACCGAGTAACAATGCTTTTGCCTGTTCCCACATTCTGAATTATTCACCTCTTGATTTTCTTTGGCGGAAGGTCAACGCCTCCCGGGTTCCAGAACCCGCACTTCATCAGCCGCCTGACCGTCAGCCATGTACCCCGAAGAAATCCCCACTCACTGTAAACGCTTATGGCGTAATTCGAGCATGAAGGATAGAAGCGGCAGTTCTGGCCTAAGTACGGAGAGATAGCGGCCTGATATATGCGGATTAAAATTATTGCGATGCGGGTCATTTTGTGATGAGCTTCCGGCGGGTAAGAAGACGCTCCAATTCGCTCTGAATCTCGGTTGACTTGAGACGCAAGCCTTTGTCCTGCAACATGAGAACGATCTTCATTCCGTCGGAAATTCTATCTGATACTCCCCTGAAAGCCTCTCGGAGTATTCTTCGTCCACGCGTACGTACGTGAGCCTTGCCCTGACGTTTGCCGACAGCACAACCGAACTTTACATCATCACTGTTGTCCCGCAAATACAATATCCGCACCAGCTCGCCGTTTAATCTTGTGCCAGTGCGGAATATCTGGTCAAATTCCCAGCCTTTTCTGAGCCTTGAGATTCTAGGCACGTGTGAGGAATTTGCGGCCTTTGCGCCTTCTGTTTCGGAGGACTTTGCGGCCTGATGGTGTTTCACTGCGGGCGAGAAATCCTATTTTGCGTTTTCTGGGTAACTTGTGAGGCTGAAATGTTCCCTTTTTCATGAACTGGATACTCCTTCGTATAAAATAATATTTAGAATTATAACACAGCAAAAATCGGGTGTACAATGGCAGCAAAAGGAGGCAGAGCTTTGAAGCAGTTTATTATTGTTACAGGAATGAGCGGAGCAGGTAAGACAATGACGCTGAAGGTCCTTGAGGATTTCGGCTTCATAACGATGGACAACCTTCCGCCGGAATTATTGCCGCAAATATTCACGCTTATCGGAAAATCTGACGCCAGGGGTGTCGTTGCTACTGTTGACGTACGTAATGTCTCAGGCGGTTTCGTTAAGGTCATTGATGATGTCTCGAAGGCCTGGGGTGGAAGCGCAAAAGTCGTATTCCTTACGGCTTCGGACGAGGAGTTACTGAGACGCTACGAGAGGACGCGGAGAGTTCACCCGTTGAGCAAAGGATTATCGATACGCGAGAGCATAAGGGCTGAACGTGAAATGCTTGCACCTGTTCTAGACAGAGCTGACATAGTAATTGACACGTCAATGATGGACTTGCACCAGCACAGAGAGAGATTAGTCCGTGAATTTTTCGGAAACGACGGCGGTGTGTCAATCATAATCTCATCGTTCGGATATAAATACGGTGTTCCGCAAGATGCAAGCTACGTCTTCGATGTTCGCTGCCTGCCTAATCCCTACTATGTCGAGAGCCTGAAGGACTTAACCGGAAAAGACAAGGAAGTTCAGGATTACCTCTTGAATTTTCCAGAGACCTCGGAATTTCTAAAGCTGGTCAAAAATTTTCTCGACTTCGCTGTTCCTCAGTTCCTCAACAATGTACGCAGTCAGCTTCATGTCGCTATAGGCTGCACTGGCGGAAGGCACAGATCCGTAGCTGTTGCCGAATGGCTCGGAGAATACTGCTCGCGGGCATATAGCGGTGTCTGTGTTATTCATCGGGATAAGGGGCATGGCCGGCAATGACAACATTCATTCTAGGGGTATTAACAACGCTGATCATACTCTTCATGTTCGGAAGGCTTAAACTTTCATCAGGAAGGCCGGTAATCGAGCGTGCTATCAACCGAAGGCTCTCGGAAGGACCGTATATCGTCGCAGTCGGAGGAGGTACTGGGCTGTCAACATTACTGCGTGGCATAAAGTCATTCACGAGGAACATAACGGCTGTTGTCGCAGTTACTGACGAGGGTGGTTCATCGGGAAGAATCAGGAACGAATGGGGAATGCTTCCGCCGGGAGACGTTAGGAACTGCATTGCCGCTCTTGCCGAGAATGACAGTGAGCTTCGGAGGATACTTGATTTCAGGTTTGACAGAGGGGAATTGAAGGGTCATAGCTTGGGCAACCTCCTTCTTCTTGCGGTTACAGAGATGAGCGGGGATTTTTCCCGTGCCGTTGAACGAATGAACCACCTCCTCTCAATCCGGGGGCGTGTTCTTCCAGTAACGACCGAAGGTATAACGTTGATGGGCAAGACTAAGGACGGCCTCAAGGTGAAGGGAGAACTTGACATTTCAGCGCACGGCCATGAACTCAGCGAGATATGGCTTGAGCCTGTTGACGCTAAGACATTGCCCGATGTTCTCTCTGCTGTTGACGATGCTGACGTGATACTGCTCGGGCCTGGAAGCCTTTTCACGAGCGTTATACCGAACCTTCTTCTTGAGGATTTTTCCGACAAGCTGAAGACCTCGAACGTCCCGATGATATACATCTGCAACCTGATGACACAGCCCGACGAGACTGCAGGAATGAACATCGTTCAGCATCTCGACTGGGTAAGCGCGGCAATCGGGAAGACCCCCGACTTCGTAATCGTGAACTCCGGCTCGATCCCTGAGGATATTGTCGAACGCTACGAAGGTCAGGGAGCTAATCCGTTATACATTGACGATGAACAGAGGAAGATTATCCGTGAAATGGGCTGTGAATGCGTTGAGGTTGATATTATGTCAGTGTTTGACAGCGAGAAAGAAAAACGGGTTCTAAGGCATGACTCCCAAAAACTCGCTTCGGTGATATTCAAGATTGCGCGGAGGCTTGGCGAGGACTAAACCTGTCTAATAAAGGAACGCAAACGACTCACGACAAAAGTCGAGAGCTTTTAGTGAAGTTTGGTACACGGCCTAAACGTCTGAGCTTGAAACTTCCACCTCAGAATACCCTTATTCGCCATGGCTAGTTTACTTAGCCTCTATACGGTAGAACGTTGAAGTTCACCCGCTTACGTTATTCGCCTTCAGTCCCTCCGCCAGCCTCTGCCTTGACAATTTTTATGCGCCCGGCGCAAAGGGGGCTTGTCAAACCTAAAAACGGCTCTAAGACCGTTGAGTATGTTATCCGTTTTTGTACAGAACGCTTAACTGCTCATGATATTATATAATGCAAAGCTAAATAGCACAAATCGCGGGTATCCTTGCGAATTTAATGATAGGAGTGTAACAGGAACATGATAGACACCTACGAGGAATATGGCGAGGACTTGATACCCTTGCCACACATGAGTGACTATATTGGCGGAGAGTTCATGACACCCATGAACCTGACGGCAGAAGAAGTATCACAAGGCACAGGAATACCCCTCGATGAGATTAAGGCACTGCTTGCTGACGATGCTGAGATAACACCAGAAATCTCAGAGAAGCTGGGGAGATTCTTCGGAGTTTCGGCCATGCTGTTCTATGATATTCAGCAGGATTTACCGTAACGCGCAAGAAGGCTCCCACTTCTGTAAGTTGGAGATGAATTGCGCTAAGTTAAGTTAAGTGTGATATAATTCCTTTCGTTGAATAACAGGAATAAGTGGATTCCGACAACACAATGTAGTTTGAATATAAATTCGGTACCATAGCGTAGCCCCGAAGGGACGGTGCGTAGGGAACCTTGGCTTCGAGCCATAAACGCCTTTGGAGAGGACGTACTGCGTTCCTTCGGCAAGACGACTCCGACCTAGAATCGGAGCGCAGACCTCGTTGAATTAGGAAGCTGCCACTTCTATAAGTGGCGGTAGTTCACTACAGCCCCAGACTGAAAGTTAATGCAGAATTAGAATATGCCTGAGAAATATCGTGTACCCACAGAATTTTGCAACTCTGCGGATACACTTTTCGTAAGCCGAATTACGCCTCAACACCCGTTGACTTCAAAGCAATCTGCATCTCAATGCTCTGAAGCTGAGTCCTTAGCTGTGCCTTAACGTCCTCGTTTGCTTCCCTGTTCAACTGCTGACGGATTGCGTCCCTCTGCTTCTTCAGCTCCTCAATTTCGTCATCATCGTCATCGCTGCTTGTGCTTGAGACTGCTGACGTTGCTCCTGCTCCTCCGGCAGGCTTTGAGGACTCGGCTTTTGGCGTTGAAGACTCTGATTCTTCCGCGCTGTCTGACTTTGAGGCTGGCTGAGTGTAATCCACCTTGAGATTCCCCGACTCGTCATGCGATACGCTGTAAACCCCTTCAGCCTTTGTTCCAACAGGATTGCTCTTGTCGTACGTGTCAACTTCCTCAGCTCTCTGAGCCTGCACTCTCTGTTCCTGCTGAACCTGCTCGGAATGCTGGGCCTCCTGGATCTGCCGGGCTGTCTGTTCCTGGCGCTTTGCCCGAATCTTGTACTGTTCTGCTGACTGAATGCTGCTCTCTATGCTTTCTACGCTCATAGTAATTGCCTTCTTTCTTTGAGTGCGGTCTATAATATCACCAAAATCACATAAACGTAAGGAGAGTTTTTGAATGCGAAAATTTCTCACAGCTCTGTTGCTTTTGACGCTCACAGTTCCGGCTGAATCCGCAGAAGTACCGCGAGCCGACATTGACGAGGCCGAACGTTACTTCAACAATGCATACATACACTTCATGAGGCGCGATTACAGGGACGCTCAAGTCTACCTCGACCAAGCAATCCGTCAGAACACATACATGGTCGACTACTACCTTCTTGCTGCACTTAACCTTAACCGAATGGGCTACACCGACGAGGCCATGACCTCCCTGAATGGCTATCTTGAAGTCAGACCTCTTGATGTCTCAGCTCCGAGAATAAAGCGCAACTTTGACGAACAGGACGGAGTATTGCGTTCCGTTTTGGGGACTGCACCGATTCCAGTATCGTGGCGTTACTCAGAGTCAAACGTACAATCCGAATGGCAGACAGGATACACCCGTCCGTTCAGCATACGGGGACTCGGAAAAGCGAGGTCGCTGGGCAACACAATCTGCATTCCTGACCAGTTCGGCAACAAGATTTACATCAGGCAGGACGGCCGCAATCTCATGGGCGGAACGGGCAACATGCGTGAAGTCGGCGTTCAATCACCCGTAATCGCTATCCCTATGGGCGACGGTACGTTCCGAATCTTCAACGATGACGGCGACATGTATTCCTTCGCATCATCGAGTCTCAGTGAGCCGAATGTTTCCGCAGATTACGTTGCAACACTTCCTTCTGTTGTTGTCAGTGACGCTGAAATCATTGCCGAGAATCTCTTTGCAGTCTCAGACCCAGCCGAACGTAACATAGCTTTCTACAGCACCGCAAGAGGCGACATTCGAGTTCGATACTGGAGGCCGCCTTTGATGGACGGGGATTTCTTGTTTGAGCCAGTAGCGATTGAGTGCTATGCTGACTGGTTAGCCATTGCTGACAGGATGAATGACCGCATATACCTGCTCAACGTCATAAGCCATGAATACTTCGACATCAGGAACATCAGAAAGCCCCGTGATTTAATCTGGTCTGGGACTGGTGAACTCTTTGTGCTTACGGACGAAGGGAGTATCTACAATTACATCGTTGACTTCGGAACCAGGACTTACGCCAATAGAAACGCAGGAGC
This sequence comes from uncultured Fretibacterium sp., assembly GCA_937915755.1. Classification (GTDB taxonomy): domain Bacteria; phylum Synergistota; class Synergistia; order Synergistales; family Aminobacteriaceae; genus JAFUXM01. The sequence goes on from CALGGR010000112.1 coordinate 8,641, forward strand.
TTGGAGAGATGGCATTCGTAACGCCTGGACATTCTTCAAGTCATCTGAGGGCGATATTAGCTGGCTCGACATGAGTGTCTCACGAATTTACAAGGCCATTATGATGCCAGCCAGGGATGAAGTTCCCGGCTTCCTGAGCATATACAATCCATCAATAGCTTCTGACACAGAGAACCGTGAGAGCTTCGTCCTTGAGGCCGCTTTGATGTCGCCTTTCATGCACTACGCCAACAACGCCCGGATCGTCGCGCAATCCGTCTGGAATGACCGAAACATGCGATGCAACGTAATATGGCAGAGACCCCGAGCATTCGATGCAGTTCTCTTCCACATGCCAGTTCCAAGAGGCTCACTCTTCCCGCTCAACGTGAGGCCTTCTCAGGTTACTTCGGGAAGAGATGTTCAGAGCGTACTTGCTTCGGTGTGGCTGTTACACAGGGAGACGCTGACGAACGTGATTGTTGACGCTTCAATTCCTTTCACTGACGAAGACATGCTGATGCTCCTGAAGTTCTGCATACTCAACGGGCTTGAGCTTGACGTTTACGCGCGTGATATTCCGTCATTGGGGCTTCTTCGTGCAAGCTCTTTCACCGGCGGAAAGACACTCTACGCACTCGGAAACACTCTCGAACTCCCCGTTCAGAGGACTCACATGCAGATTCAGATCCCTCTTCCCGAAGAGTTGTCGTCATCGGGCTACCCGGGGAGGTCAATGCTTGCTGTTTACCTTGACGCGGGATTGATACAGTCAAGAGCTTGGATACCGCTTTACCCAGACATGTTCAGCAAGTGATCAGCGCGAATATTCGGGGCGGTAAATGTTCCCGTCAATCTCGTAATCCGGCGGTAACGGCACTGTCCTCACTGACCTGCTCACTGCCGGCGGGAAGTATCCGTATATCGTCCCGATCAGCGTTCGGTCTTGGCTTAGGAGCTGGACTTTTGAGGGGCTGAATACCATTATTATATTGTCATGATTCAGCTCGGACGGCGTGTTTGCAGTTTCGTCATCAGAGCTTAGGCGTTCGAGCTGGGTCTTTCCGTAACGTCCCAATGATGCAAGATAGGCATAATCGAAATCCTCCGGGCTTACCTCTCCTGACTTCAGCCTCGAAACTTGATCCTCAGCAGAAAGCCTCAATGGGTCAAGCACCGGCGAGTTCATCAAGAGGACTATCACTGACATGAAGAGTACGCAAGCAATGTTGACGCGCCCAATCGAGAGCGGCCAGTTCCGCGCTATGACTGTCCCGGCGTAAGCAATCCCCCATATCCCAGACGTTACAGCCAAGAATACTGCCTGAACTCTGTCGGTCGTCAATCCGTACTGCGATATTCTCAGGTTCAGCGAGTACAGGCAAAGCACTGAGTAAACCGGAAGGCAAAGGAGTGATATTTCCGCGAGAATGTCGATGCTCCGTGTCCTGAATGCTGTCTTTGAGCCGTCAAGCCATGAAGCATTAGCGAGGATTATCGTTCCAGCTTGAAGAAGAAGCATTAACGTTGAAGCCTGACCCGTATTCCACAATGCACTAAGCCCGGAGCTTCCTCCCCAGAACAGGCATATCAGGAACGCAAGTGATAGCACCGAGAAGAACGGCAGAAGCCATGCAAGAACCGCCAACAGCCAGCGACCGAGTGAGTCTATTCCCGGGTGCTTTATCGCCACCGAGATTGAGACTGCTATTGTGATTGTGGTCAACGGAATGGCACATAGCGGGTTGATTATCAGCAATGGCACAATGTGAAGCCCAACAATGTCAAACAAAAGCCCTGCCGTTATGAGAAGTCCCCAGAATACCGCGATTACTATTGACGCTTGGAACAGAAGGAACAGATTTCTGCATAGCTGGAAGAATATATCACTGTACGGGCATTTCCAGCTCCACGAGGCAATCCTGCACTGGAAGAACGGCACTATAAGGAAGACCGCAAGAGATATTCGGATCAGGTCGGCTTTCTGTGATGTCATTGCATCGAAGCTCCCGAATGACCAAACACGATACCCCCAAAGCGCAAGAAGAACGAGAGTCAGACCCGTAAGGAAATTCCAGAGCCTTCTTCCCCAATGTTCCTGCGAGAGCCAGAATACCGATGGCACAAGCAATATCACCGTGAGAGGCATGGCGTTGAGGAACTTCGGAGGGGTTATCCTCATCAATGAGAGAGCCGGAAGCCCTGACGTTACGAGCGCGTAAACACCGAGAAGAATGCCCTGTAACAACGCTGATAAAGCAACGCAGATATATCTGTTCCTGTCTGTTCTGTTCATGGCTATTTCGTATACGTGTATTTCAGGCCATCAGGCAGGGGCTTAGGGAGGTTTCGCGATGAGAGGACGGCACTTCCCTTCTTGAGTTCGACTTTGTTGAGGCTCAACGGCATCGGGAAATCATTGAGATTAACTAGAGGCTGAATCTTTCCGAGTGCCTGCTTCGTTACGTAGTCGGGGAGGTTCATCTTGTTGATTTTGACTTTCGGGTCTTTGAGCCATAACTCTTTTCCCTTAACGATTCTGAGGCCGCTGTCAATCTCAATCAGAATATCGAGTATCCCGAACTTGTAGTAGCCTTTCCCTGACAGCCCTGACGGCTTTATTGCCAGCGAAAGGTCATGCCACTCGTCTTTACCGTCCCCGAATGTTTTTGCGGCGATGGCCTTGTTGATGTCGCGCTCGAAGATTTCTGCGACTGCCTGGACTGAGATTGCATCTTTGCACTCAACGTTTCCGGCTTTCCAGTTTGAAGGCTCGTTGAACTGTACTCCCTTCATTCTCACCGTTACATTGTCGAGCCTGAGATCTTCAACCATGAGACCCCTCAATGACATGTATATATCACCGAAATGTCCAGTCTCATCGGGAAGAGCGTCAACAAGAATTTCTCCCTTCTCAACGCCGAACTTCCCCACATAGTAAGCGAGAAGGTCATCCACTGGATCAGCAAATGACGGAAACGAAATCATAAAAACAAGAACTAATGCTGTGAATATTTTGCGCAATGTTAATATCTCCTTTCTGGTTTAATGTCTATATTATAATTCAAGGCTATGGGAAATGTTCTAACGGACAAAATCAAAAACGCCCTCCGAATCGAGGACATCATAGGCAGAACCGTAACACTCCGCCGTACTGGACGAGGCTGGAGCGGCTTGTGCCCGTTTCACGATGACAAGTCCCCGTCATTTCACGTATACCCGGATTCACAGAGCTATTATTGCTTCGCCTGCCATGAGAGCGGGGATATTTTCACGTTCATAATGAAGACGAAGAATCTCTCCTTCCCGGAAACTGTCTCTCTCCTCGCTGAAGAAGCCGGAATAAATCCCAAGAGCTACGGAGTTTCGGACGGAAAGCGTAATGGGAAAAGCGTTTACGATGTCCTGAACATGGCTCAGGAATATTTCGTGTCATGCTTGAAACGTCTTCCGGCAGGGCGGGCATACCTTGAAACTCGCGGAATCAATGCTGAAAATTCTGGGACTTTCGGGCTTGGTTACGCTCCTGACTCGTGGAATGACCTCATTCACACACTCGCGAAAAGAGGCGTTGACGAGAAGACAATGCTGACGTCGGGACTGGTTGTTCAGGGTGAAAGGGGGATTTATGACAGATTTCGAGGACGTGTAATGTTCCCTGTCAGAGACTTGGCCGGAAGAATCGTAGCATTCGGAGGACGTGCAATACTCCCCGATGTCGGCGCAAAATACATCAACTCCCCCGAAAGTGATACCTACAAGAAGCGCAGCAACCTCTACATGCTCAACACCGCAGGAAGCTATATCCGTGAGAAGGGTTACAGCATACTCTGCGAGGGCTACATGGAC
>CALGGR010000113.1 GCA_937915755.1 uncultured Fretibacterium sp.
GACAGCATTCCTCAGGGCAATAGGGCCTCCGGGAGCAAAATGAAAAAGGCTTCAGCCGAAAAGTTATTCGCAACCCTTAGCGCAGTCGACAAAAAGCGGACGTCCATCCAAAACATCATGGACACTGTTAATTCAGTTACCGCAATCATCGACCAGCACCAAAGAGACTACGAAAACCTCTAAGCGGGAGCCTAAAAACTCCCCTTTTTAACCAAATTAGGAGGTAATTATAACATGAAAAAATTAAGTGAACAATCACGCGCAAAGAATTTAGGAAATGAACAAAGAACTTTGCAGGCTCAAGATTTATCTAAAAAAATTTTCGCTCTTTGGAAAGAATGCTTCTTAAATAATGATTGGAAAACTGCAAACTTGTTAAGTCAAGAAATGCGCAATTTGGTTTCGGGGATTGAATGGGGACTCAAATGTAAATCTTTTGGGCCTATGTAAAAAATCCATTTTGCAGGGGATGTCAAAATCCCCTAGCTTTTTAAAAATAAAAAGGAGATATTACTATGATAGAAAATTTTAGCAACAGTTTAGCTAGGACAAAAAGCGTTTTCGACAATTGGACTTTCGCCTCTCAGTTCGGCACCGAAGAAATGAGAATTGAAGCTCGTAATGATATGAGCCAAAGAGCTACTGAACTTGAAGCTGATTTCGTCGTTCTCATGAATTTTCTCGAAGCAAATAATCAGTACTCTAAACTCTGCGAAACTAGAGAGAAGCTCAAGGAATTAATCAATTTCTATTCTCACGCAATTAAAAAAATCGAAAAGCGCATGTAACTTTCAAACGCAGGGGATTTTTTCTCGCGCTCCCCTGCTTTATTTTTTTATTCTTAATCCGGAGGTTACTTTATGAAACATGATGTTCTTCTTCAGCGTTCAAATTCTTTAGTTCAGCAGGCTTGGCAACTCAATGATGATTGTATCAGCTGTTTTGATTTAATCGCTCTCAAATCTTTTTATAAAGAAATGCACTGCGTTATTAAACATATCAATCAATCTCTCACTAATGCCTTAATGAAATAAATAATTTTTTTCTGGAGCTGTAAAAGGCTCCTTTTTTTTTGGCTCAATACTCCGGATAAAAATATTTTTTCGCCCTCGATAATAATTGATGACAACGCCTCCAGAATGTCGCTCTTGATATTGCCATCTCTCTAATTACCCGCTCGGCTTTTTTCTTTTCAAAATATCTCAACTTCAAAATTTCCTTCATTTGAAATATATGAAGTTCACTGCTCCACAAAAGAGATTTATATAACTCTGTTACGGGAGTTATTTTTTTCTCGGTCTTTAATATTTTTTTTTCCAATGAGAAAAATCTAAAAGCTACTTCCGAGACCGGATCAGATATTCCATTCGCTGAATGTTTCTCGTAGCTTTGACCGTGAACTGACATTAATTTTTTTTGTTCCAAATGAAAATTCGACAGCTTCTCTAAATTCTCTAAATACTCATAAAGACATTTCTCTATATATGTCATCTTCTGCTTCCTCAAATGTCTCTAATTTTATTAGGGTTCTCGTTATTCTCCTGTTGTGCCTTTCTACGTGTAATCTATTTATCTGCATGTCATCTTTGATTATTCCAGCCATGCTCAAACAATCCTGAAGTGCTTTCACTCGGTTATCTATGTCCCAGCGACGGCTTCCTGAAGTCTCAAATATTATTTCTAAGCTCACAGGCTGGTTATAGGTCTCAGATTTTCCCCAGAGAGAATTCATTTGCTCACTGATTTTATTTTGATATTCACGCGCCTCGGCTGTCTTGTAACGATAACGTCCGGAAGTTCTGTACATATGATTTACTGTCGGTGGAAGTCCCTCAAGTTCCAAATGAATAAGTGTGCTAATTTTAATCATCTCCCTTCGGTCATTCTATCAGCATTCATTCACAAAGGCTAGCAAACCTTTTGACACAATTTTTCGGACATTCGGACATTCAAAATGCATTCGGAATATTAAACCGCCTTAAAGTTGATTTAAACCATTTATCGCGATGACGGATTAATTAGCGCAAATCTCAAAACAAAATCAAAGGCAAATCAAAAGACAAAAGACAAAAGACTTGAAAAATCCAAAGAGAAAAACTGAAAGCCGGCGCAAAAACTTTGATGAGAACTCATGAGGCTTGAGGTGCTACAGAGATTTTTTCTTTTGGATTCTCATTCTTTCATTCTCTTTCATATATTCATAAATATTCTCTATATAAATATATGTGTCTGCGTTTTTGTATTTAATCCGTTTTAATCCCCCGTTGTAGGGGAATTGCGGTTTAATGTTTTATAAATCCAGTCTGTCACCGCATTTAATTTAATCCACCGGGTGGTTTAATATCCGGTTTAATGTCCCTTAAGTGGATTAAAGTTGATTTAAACCACCATGTAAAATCAGTGTTGACAAGGCTTAATCTCACTTTAATCCACATATTAAACCACTAAAATCGATTAGGTGGATTAATCTTTTGTAGGTTTCATCGGTGTTTACGACCTATTAATCCACTAATCCCCTTCAGGTGGATTAATCCGGTGGATTAATCCGGTTTAATCTGGTGGATTAAATGGTGGATTAATCTTGCTATTTTTAATCAGCTGAATTACTTATAATCATGTATTCAGTGTTTCGTGTAGAGCCTCTTTTTTCTAGTTTTCCCGCTTGGAGGAATTCAGCGAGAATTCTTTTTATTTGCCGTTCGCTGACAGGTGGATTAATATCCGAAAGAACAATATGACCTAATGAGAACCATTCGCCGGGCTTAAAGTTTTCGCATAGATAATTCCAAACAGCAATTCTTGAATTATTAATTTCTTTTGGAGCTAAATCAAAAAGCATTTCAGTTCCGCCGTAGAAGCCTTCCGAGAGTTTGTAAGTAAAAGGCATGAAGGATGCGAACCAAGTTTTAAGAGGCCGGACTAATAAAATTTTTTCGCTGTCAGAATCTTCATTATTATTCATGGGTTCAATGCCTATAATGAGAGCGACGAGCCTGTTGATAATGCTGGAACCGATAACATCATCTTGGTTGAGTTTTAAAGCTCTTTCCTTAGCAGTTCTTTTTCTGGAGTGGTGAACGAGGACGATAGCGGAATTACAATCTCTAGCTAAAGTAGCAAGATTTTTGATAATGGGTTTCATTTCTTTAGCTTTATTTTCATCGCTTTCATGGAAGGACGAAAAAGTGTCGAAGAAGACGCAATCCGGTTTATGAATGTCGATGAGTTCTTGAACATTATAAAAGCCCTCCTGAGAGTCGAGCATGACATTAATATCTTGTAATTCACAATCATGCTGGTCAACGACATGAACATTTTCAGGATTAATAAGCCATTTCATAGCAGCTCCGCGTCGCACGAGCATTTCAAAGCCAGCTTCCCCAGCGAAGATGAGAGATTTTCTAATTGGCTCTTCAGTAGCAAAACCTCCGAGGATATTTCCGCCGATACTGGTATCAGACACGAATTTTTGCATGAAAATAGTTTTGCCAGTTCCAGAAGGAGCAGCTAAAAGACTAAGGAACTTACGAGGGAAAAGCCCGCCGATAAATTCTTGAGGAGGTAGAGATATCTCTGGATTTAAGCAGACGCTGATATTTTTTAATTTGGCTCTGTTATTTTCTCTTTCCTGTTCTTCAGGAGTAAGTAAAGCAAATCTAATTTTCTCAAGAAGAATTTTTTTAGTTTTCTCGTAGCCATGAAGAGAGCAAAAATCATTCCAGTCAGAGCCTTTTTCATTATCCGAGAAATCCGGAGCAATAAAGCCGTTAAGTTTTAATTCCATGACGGCATTTTCAGCGGCGACTAGACCGGGATTGCCTAAAGAGTTGTGGTCATTGTCAGCCATAATGAGAATTTTATTTTTTGGAAATTTCTTTTTGATAGCTTGAGCCACAGTTCTAATATTTCCGCAGTCCATAGCAGCGACACAAGCATAATTAGTGATTTCGTAGACAGTGGCCATAGTAGCAAAGCCTTCACCGATAAGGATGGGTTGAATTTCTCCGGTTTCTTGTTCGAGATTCTCAAGGTGTACGAGATTAAAGAAAGAAAAGAAAGCGCCTTTTTTAGGGCAGCCTAAAGCATAACGTTTATCGCCGGCTGGAAAAATCCATTGAATAGACATGAATGATCCGTGAATATCGTGTAAAGGAACAGCGAGGCACTTAGTATCCGGATGAACGCGCAGGCCATGATGAAGAACTTTTTTTCGTTTCAAATAAGGGTGAATGTCTTGAGCTTCATGCAAATGACCAAAAATATTTTCAGCTATCTGGGAATTTTCGGTAAACATGCTTTCAATTTGTTTTTTCATTTCCAGTTGGTGTTTCTGAGATTTTTTAATAAGAGCGTCCCATTCCTTGTCAGTGATAGCTTTATTTTGTTCATCGGATAAACCTTTTCGGTCGAACTTCCAGGAAATAGCACCATCTCCGCTTTTCCAATTCTGAACCCAACCGCAAGGCCAGTAATCAGTCCAGACGCAATAAGCGCCAGCTAAGTGAGTTTTATTATCATCTTGCAATCTGTATCGATGAATTTGTCCGTCAAGAATAAGTTCAAAGAAATTGAGGTCGTAAGGTTGAGCATTATTGTCAAGCATGAATTGCAGGAATTGAGCCTTGATCTCTTCAGGAGAGATATAAAAATCGTTATTCATGATAATAAAGAAAAAACACCTCCGTAAAAAAATAATAAAAATAAAAAGGAGGGCTGATATGTGGTAGAATAAAGCCAAGAACATATCAGTCCCCCGCGTATCCCTGAACGGCTAGGATATGCGGGTTCCCAAAGAGAATACCCACATACTAACACAAAAAATAAATTTCAGAGAAAAAAAAATAAAAACAATCTATAAGTTTATTTGACCGTGAATGCGATTTAAGACTTCATTAATACTGTTTTTAATATCTTGGTCAATATCTATTTCATGACAAATCTCCTGAATATTTTTTATTATCTTGTACATATCCGGAGCAGCAGCAATTAAGCGACCGTTGGCTTCTCTTTCTTCGACAGGAATTCTGTCATTTCTGTAGCGCCCTGCGATAGTGGCAATTTTAACTGGAACCGTTTCATGACCGACCGCCCAAATATTGTAAGAGTAGTGGCTGATATCGGTGTCAAATTCCCAAATACCTTTAGAGAAATTAGCCATTTTTAACCTCCTGATAAAGGCAATCGCTGACTAAGTAGCTGAATTTTTCCGGAATAACATCAACGAGTTTGTGAGCTAAGTCCTGAAATTCTTTTAAAGCGTTCGGACTGGTGCGAAGTTTTACGATATGCCTTAATTCACGAATATTGCAGGTAAGTACTAGGTTAGTAGGCCAAAATTCCGGAATGTAGTACTTCAGCTCATCATCTGATAATTCAGGTTCAGCACGCGCTAATTCCCTGAAAGACTTAAGCATAAACGCCTGACTAGCGTTGTATATAACGTCAGCAACTGTACCCATAACTTTACGTAACGTATATCTCGTGCTTTCAACACTCAAGCTGATATGCCTGTGTCTGGCTAATTCCTGAAGGCAAGCACGAGACAAATTCTCAACGCGATAGGTCAAATTGATATGTTCGAGAATGCTTTCATGACCGAGCTTTATTATTTTTTGCAGTAATTCTTTTTCTTTTTCATAATCAACTTCAAAGTCAGAAATTCCGCGAGTAATTTTAGCAGCCTGAGCAGCAATAGAATGCATGCGATACAAAGAATCCTTGCTAGTTAACAAAAGAACGTTCATAATGAAACCTCCTGAGAATTGAAATCTTTTTGTTCAAAAAGCTCGTTATCTTCAACGAAAGCCGCTTCGATAGCGTCAGAATTTTTTTCGTTTTCTCTTTTTATAATGTCTTCTTGGAGTTTATAAATATCGTCATCAGTGAAATCTTTGGAAGATATTTTGCCAGTAACTTTGCGCATAGCGTTTTGAGCGTGAGGAATATTATCACAAACGACTTTGTATCGAGTCCAGAGTTGAGCAATAATATTTTTTCTTTCCTGAGGAGATAGAGGCATTCTAATTTTGCGGTTCCCCTCAAAGCCTAATTCTTCCTGAGTAACAAGGCCGTTAATAGCAAAAGCGCGTTTTAGAGCCATAGCTTCAGCAACTTTTAAGATCATAGCGTGTGGATATTGTTTCCAAACGCCAGCGCCTCTGTTGTAATCTTTGAAAGGAGCGAAGAAATAAGCCGGAACCGAGCGGTCATCACGAAAGACTAAAGCATAAGCGCCGATAATTTGCCCGCGGTTGGCAATGTCGTAAGAGTGGTGAATGCCTTCTTTATCTTTAAAGAATTTATCGCCAGAATAGACGACATCCGAGTCAATGCCAGAGAAGTGAGGATTATTATTAGCGATTTTTAAATATCCGTCGCGAGCGGTGATAATAGTATTTTGTCTGCCCATTTGAACGAACCAAATTTCGTGATTAAAGGGGTCTAATTGGTATTGAGCAGAAATGCGTGCGAACATTTTTAATTCAGCTTCCGAGGCACCGATAGCGACAGTTTTGCGAATGGTGTCTAATTCATCAGCAGACCATTCGCGAAGAGTGACAGAATTATTTTGATCCATGATAAAAAATCCTTTCTATAAGTTCAACCTGCTGAGAAACTTCCGAAAAAAACGCCCTACCTCATATGGAGGAGGGAACCTCCTTTACAAGATAATTTTTTATATTTTATATAGGAAGAAACCCAGCAGCAGTAAAAACATAGTTTAAAAGTAAGAGTATTCAGCGGAGTCTTTAATGGACTTGAGGAGATTTTTAACTTCACGTATAGTCCAGACTTCTTTTTCGCTAGAGATTTTTTGTAACAAGCGGTACATAGAACTTAAATGAGCTTGCATTAAATCATAACGCTTTTTATTGAAAGAATTGTTCATATTAACCGCAAGCGCTCCAACCGCAATTTAAACAATGAGCACAGCCTTCTTCGTGAATGAGAGTATTTTCCTCACAAGCTGGACAAGTGGAACGGCCGAAAGAATCCTTGCTTTTGTTTTCAGTAGTATCCGTATTTTCTGTATTAGCAGAATTAATTTTATTATTTTCCTGTAAGTGTTTAGAGTGGCTTCTAGTGAGAGCGACTCTGTCAATAGTTTTAGCTTTAGGCATATAGATTACTCCATTTCTTTAATATCGAAGATAAGGGAAGTAGTTTTTTTTGTAAACTGGCTAACTAATTCCGGATGAGATTTTTTGAAAGCGGTAGTATCGAAGCGAGAGGATTCTCTTTCAGAAATGTTAAAGATGAGTCCTCCGCCTTGAACGGAATTTAAACCTTGCTGTCGAACTTTTTCATCAAGAACAGATTTAGCTTGATCTTCAAGTTCTTTAGCGGTCTTGCTTAACTCGCGAGCATCTTTCAAGGACTGCATAGCGTTAAGAATAATTTCATCGTTAGTATTAGCAATGCCGTTTTCGACGTGAGTATCTTTTTTATTATTTTGGAATAACTCACAGAGATAATTAAATTCGCAATAATTGCAGCCCCATTTCTGCATACGTTCACCTTGAGCCGGTGGATTATCAGCCGAAAAAATAAAATCAGCGCGATTGCAAATCTCCTGAAATCTGAAATTGTCAAAGTCGAAAAAGTCAATGTAAATTTCAGAATTGTTTTTATTCATGCCGACAATGCCTAAATGTTCGACATTATATCCAGCAGCTATAGCAGCCCCTGCATAAACGTGTAATTGGTCGACGTATTGTGGTTTGGAATTAAGAGAGCCATCTTTTTTCCAAGAAGTAAAAGCTCTATCGTTCATGGTTTTAATGTCGACTAAAGCATTTTGAATTTCGCCTTTAGAAATAAAGCAGTCTGGGTGACCAGCAAGAGAGCCGTTTTTAAGTGGATAAAATAATTCGATTTCAGCGGATTGAGAGCCTGGATTATATTTAACATCCCAGCCGTCATCAATGAGCCATTGAACAATTAAAGGTTCTAAACAAGTTCCGACATCAAAAATGCGTTTAGTTTTGTGATTAGTATTTCCCTCGAAGCCGTTAACGGAGTACCAAAGATTACGGTTGCAAGGGAAGCCGATTTTCGAAGCGCGTAAAGAATTAGACATGTAAATAATCCTTTCTAAATTGAATTAAATCAAGTTCGTGATTAAGGACATCGAGAACTTTTTTGTAAGTGTAAATAGAGCATCGTCTGTTTTTAGTTTTGCAAAAAAGTTTTCTTATAATGCTTGTGGATAAAAATATTTCGTCACTTAATTCCTTAGTAGAGAAAGCTAAAGAGCGTTTAATTTTATTTAAATTCTCAAAGTTGCATTGAGAAAAAAGAAAATTAGGGTCATTATCTAAATTCCAATGAAAGATTTCGGCTAATTTTAAATAATTGCCAAGTTTAGGAAAAAAAATCCCTCGCTCATAAAGAGATATAGAATATTCAGTAACATTAAGTAATTGTCCGAGAGCTTTTCGACTTAAGCCTAAAGATAATCTTTTTTGTTTAATGGACTTCAAGTTTTCGAGAACCTGCGGAGTAATATAAAGTTGTTTATCAGACATGAATAGAACTCCTAGAATTAGCTATTTTGTTCGGCCATGAACTTATCGAATAAATGCCTATATCCGTCAAGCTCATCACGAAGATGCTCGAAAAGAGCAAGGTTGAGAAATCGCTCTACACCTTTCTCACCAGCATCGTGAGGGTGGTGCTGTGGTTCCTGCTGCTCATCGTCATCATCAGCATCCTGGGCATCGAGACATCGTCGTTCATCGCCCTCTTCGCCTCGGCAGGCATGGCCATCGGCATGGCTCTCAGCGGTACGCTGCAGAACTTTG
>CALGGR010000114.1 GCA_937915755.1 uncultured Fretibacterium sp.
TCACATATAAATACTCTGTTACAGAGGTTATGTTAATTGTGAAGACAGGTTCTTATAAAAAAGGTCCTTTTGGTAGCTCGCTTACAAAGAGTATTTTTATTCCTGATGGAAACAACGCAATAAAAGTTTATGAGCAAAAAAACGCTATTAAAAAAGATTGGAAGTTAGGTGAGTATTTTATAAGTGAGGAATACTATAACCGTAACATGAAAAATTTTACTGTTTTTCCTGGAGATATAATTGTGAGTTGTGCAGGTACTATTGGCGAAACCTATGTATTACCAGATGAATGTCGTATAGGAATTATAAATCAAGCTCTTATGCGTATATCTTTAATGGAATCAGTCTATAAAGATTTTTATCTACTCTATTTTAACTTCATGATAAAAGGTATGGCTCAATTTGCTAGTCAGGGAACGGCACTGAAAAACATACCGTCGTTTGATGTTTTTAAGAATATGCTAATGGTGTTTCCACCTCTCACCGAGCAGCATCGAATAGTCGAACGAGTTGACGCAATAATGTCGAAACTCGATGAACTCGAAAAGGCCGAAAACGAACTCGAAAACATCAAAAAGAAATTCCCCGATGATATGCGTGACTCGCTACTTCAAGCCGCGATTCAGGGGAAGTTGACGAAGCAGAGGCCGGAAGACGGAACGGCGGAAGAACTACTCAAGGAGATTCGCAAGGAGAAGGAGCGGTTAATCGCTGAAGGGAAGATGAAGCCAGAGAAGCCTCTGAAGCCGATTGCTGACGAAGAGAAGCCATTTGATATTCCGGAGAGTTGGGCGTGGGTCAGGTTGGGAGAGATAACTTTTAATCATGGTCAAAAGAAACCGGAGAGGGATTTTTGTTATATTGATGTTGGTTCTATTGATAACAAAAAATGTCAGCTTGGAAATTACGAAATAATAATAAAACCCGAAAACGCATCGTCACGAGCACGTAAAATCATAAAACAAAACGATATAATATATGCGACTATAAGACCATATTTACACAACGCATGTATTGTAAATCGCGTTTTTTCAAAGGAAATAATAGCGAGTACAGCATTTGCTGTAATGCACTGTTATGGTGGAATAATAACTGAATATTTATTTAGTGCATTATTATCACCAATGTTTGATAACTATGCCAACGCCCCTGACAAATCGAAAGGAGTTGCTTATCCAGCAATAGGAGAAAAGGATTTTTTTTACGGATTAATTCCCCTTCCTCCCCTTGCTGAGCAAGAGAGAATCGTCGAACGCCTGAATAAACTGTTGCCACTATGTGAAGCAATGAAAGGAGAATAAAATGTACATAAACAAAATACGTCTCGTAAATTTCAGAGGCATGGAAGATTTAACCGTAGAGTTTGCGCAGGGAGTGAATGTAATAATCGGTGATAATGGAGCAGGCAAAACATCATTATTGAACGGGATTAACTCTATCTTGAAAAGTTTTTTTGCTTCAGCAAAAATAGAGAAAAAAGATGTTCGTGTCAGTTTTGCTAATGTTGGCGATGCCACTCAAAGCATGACATACTACACTCCTACGATTATTCAGGCATTCGTACATTTGAAAGATAAAGAGTATGAATGTGTATGCAGTAAAAGAAATGAATCATCGGAAACAAAAAATACCCCTGGATTTATTGCTGAACTGTTGAGGCTCATGGAAAATGATAGTCGGCACGTATTACCGCTGTTTAATTATCAAAGCGATCGAAGGAATTTATTGCTAGAAGAAAAGATGGAGCAGACCCCCACTGGTAGGATAGAGAGGAGGCAGGGTTATAAGGGTGCTTTTTCGGGAATTTTTGACGCTAATAGCGTTCAAAAATGGTGTTTCCAAATGGAACTCAATGAATTTCAGCAGAAGAAAAAGTTTTCTGAGTATGAAAACTTCAAAAAAAACATATCTCGTTTCATTGAGTACATAGAGGAGAAAAAAGTCAGTAGTAATGTATATTTCGACTCAGAAATATGGTCGCTCGCATACTTTGACGGAAAGAGTAAACAACCTCTATATAATCTTAGCTCTGGCTACCAAAGTGTTCTATGTATGATAATGGAGCTTGCATACAGGGCTGTCTTATTGAATCCAACTCTTGATAACTTTGAAACATTGGAGGGTATAGTCATCATCGATGAAATCGACATGCACCTTCACCCCAAATGGCAATGGAAAATACTCGATGCATTGCATACGACATTTCCAAGCGTTCAATTTATAGTGGCCACGCACTCACCTATTGTGCTTTCATCAGCAAAAGATTCAAGATTGATTTTTATGACGAGTCCTAATGAAGTTGAAATATTAGAGAACGCTTACGGTATTGATGTCAATGATGTTCTTGAACTTCGTCAGCAAAGTACTGATATGCCGCCAGAACTTAAAGAATTTCGCAAGAAAATTTCAAGATGTCTCAATAATAACGATATTCAGGGTGCAGAAGCTGTGCTAGAAGAAGCTACAAGGCAACATAAAGAAGATTCTGCACTCATGAAGAATCTTCAGGAATTTTTCGAGATGAACAAATGGATAGCCGAGGTATAAATTAATGTTGTACATTAAAAAGCGCACGGATATACCACAAGAGATCATTAATGCTCTCAACGCGGCCAAAGAAAGTTATAAAGAACGTATATCTAATGGGGATTCTAAAGCTGCTCGAAATGCTTTTGACGATCTATTAGTCAAAGATAAAATAAGGGCATGCCTGATTCAGGAACAGCATGGACTCTGTGCTTATTGCATGCAAGATATTCATAAGAAGGCTAGAATTGAGCATTGGAAATCGTTATCAAATAATACCAAAGATGCTCTCGACTATACAAATATGCTTGGGGTTTGTTATGGTGGCGATATTGCCGAAGAACCGGTTGAAGAAATCAAGGGAAAAGATAGGCGAGCACTATGTTGTGATGCAGCGAAAGGTAATGGGGATATAGTTCTTAATCCATGTAATCCTGAACATATGAGCAAAATTTGCTACGATGAAGTAAGTTTATTTATTTACACAGAACCGCGGGATGAACAGCTAGAAAAAGATATAAATGAAATACTTCATTTAAACGGTGTAAAACGAGCTGGGGGAGCGTTTTTTGACACTAAGACCAATCTCGTATATTATAGACGTGAGAAGTATAAGTCGTATAAGTCTTACATAGAAAATTTGAGGCAAGTTTACAAAACACCAGAAGAAATCTACATGGCAATCAAAAAGAAAATAACTAGTATTGAAAATGCTGAAATGTATACTCCGTTTGCTGGTGCATTGCTATATTTCTTAAAGCGAGACTTGAGACGATATAAACGACAAATAGAGTTATTTTCAGAAAGTTTAGTTACTTTACATTAAATTATACAAGTAAGTATTGATAACATGAAGTCCATACATGAAGTCTTTATAGCAAGGCTTAAACTGCTGAAAAAATTCAACAGCGATAGGAATACATCAAAAGGTTTTCCTTTTATCTGCTTTTATACTTCAGAGACGGTTCTATTATTCGCCCTTGTTTCAGCAACGAGTAGTGAATTTTGAATACTAGCTTTTGCCAATTGATCAATTTGATCTTGTAAAAAAGCCTCACGGATTCCCATTTCAGTCCACACAGTATCAATAAGAGAACTGTTGTTTGAATAAAGATCACTATTATGAATTTTTTCATCTCTAACTTTAGTAGCAATGTGTTGCAAGATGTTCATTACCGCATTTTGTAATTCTTCTAGCGATTTAAAGTCTTTACAACAACACCTATTCTCCATCTGTTTTCTGAATACAGATAATTCATCGGTTACATCAACACCTTTATTTTCCGCGAAAAGTACGTAAGCTGATTTTTCTTGTTTTATGTGTACCTCTATTTCTTCTACGGTACCACTAGGATAACACTTTGTAGGTGTTCCAAGTTTCTTTCCGAATAAAGCAATTACAACATCGCTCTTATCACAAAGCTGCTCATTTATATTAGTTTGTCCATCCTTGCCGGTTACTTCTGGCACGACATCTTCTTCCCATCGAAGAGCTCGAAAAAATAATTGACACTCAAATCCGAATTTTTGGTTCCATAAAGCTATTGCTTCTGCGACTTTCTCACGCGCTTCCCGCACATCAGATGGAGATGCAATCATAATATAGCGTATTTCAGCAGGTACCGACAATACAACCCAAACCTTTCTATACAATTTTAGCTTGAAAACTTCATATCTTTTATTATAACAGATTTTGAAAGTTCTTTCTATAATAGCAACACATGCGCATTATCGAAAATTACGGACCCCTATTATCATGTGGAATATCGCTCTTCATGCTTCGGCTAATCCCATCATTAAAATAAATTTCTTCATACTTTTGAGACTTATTCTTCCCAAAAATGCGAGATGAATATCAATTATAACTCAGCACTAATCATTCATAATCTTAATCCCTATGGCTCATAAGTCCCCGAATATATTCCAAAGACTTCTTCGCCGAACATTCTGGCGGCATCTCGAAAGTCAGCGTACCATCGAACCCGCTTTCCTGAATGGCTTTTGTGATCTTTGAGAAATCGAGCGTAGAGTTCATCGGTGCTGTACGGTTTTCTCCGGAAACGTCAATTTGCCAACTGTGTTTTCCATACCGTCGAATTGTTTCGATAATATTCAGCCTCTCGGAGTACAGATGCATAATGTCAAGATACATGTGTAAAACGGGCGAATGGACTTTCTCAACATACCGCAGTGTTTCTTCAGGATCAACATACGCTTCCGATTCTGCTCTCTCAATCACTTCAAGAATCACAGGAACTTCAAGCCTTTCACAGTATTCAACGAGCGAACGCAGGCTTTTATCAAACTGCTGATAATATGCTTCAGGAGAACCGGCATCCGCATAACGCCCCCGCACAGCCCCAACAACAATAGCGGGGTGTCCAATCTGCACAGAAAAATCCGCAAGTTCACAAAGCCGCTTCACACATGTCTGCCGATTCTGCTCATCCGATGAACCCATGCTATAACCGTCAACAGAATAAATGCGTCCTGTCGCCATCGCCGAAATTGCAATGCCATATTTTATCGAAAGCTCTCGTAAGGTTTCCACAGAATAGTCAGAACTATCTCGAATCGTCAACCGAACACAGTCATACCCTGCTTCCTTCGCCTGCCGGAAGACAGTTTCCACATCTCCCTGCAAGATTGCTGTATTGCACGAAAACGATCCGTCAGAAATAATTGCACTGTACCGTATCATGTTCACTCTCCGATCACGTTCATATCTCTATCAACGACAAAACTTTTTCCAAAGATCAATAAAAACACTTGACGGTGTGTTCAGAACCGCCCTAAATGACAGCACACCATCAATGCTTTAGCCGATTGTATCACAACAAGCTCACAAATCTCCTTGATTGACAAATATAATCATTTATTTTAGTATTTGCACTACTAAATTCTATCGCCTTTACTATTGTAAGAATGAAGATCATATTCTTACGCTGGGTAATGGCATAGTGGCAAACAGAGGAAGGCCGAGAAAGTATGCTTCCGTCAATGAAAAGCTGAAAGCGTACCGAGATTCTAAGAAGCAAGGAGGAGCTGTAAGGATTGGCTGCTATTTGCCCCAAGAGTATAAAGACTCTTTAGACCGCTTTTGCGAGAAAAACAATATGACACAAGGCGGTGCTATCTGTTATCTTTTAGACCTTTATGCTCAAGAGGACGACTAACGCTCCTGCATTACGGCAGAACTATGCACTAACAGCGAACGATATGGACACAACGCACATTCCAAAATTCAATGAACTCATGATGCCGGTCTTCAGAGTCCTGAAAGCTCTCGGCGGCTCTGGGAAGAACGATGAAATCCTAAATCGCGTCATCGCTCTTTTGAACCTGCCTGACAATGTCGTCGACGCTTTGCACGGCGAGCAGCAAGGCATGACTGAACTGGCTTATCGCATCGGTTGGGCTAAATCTTATATGAAGAAATTTGGGATTCTCAATAACAGCGAGCGCGGCGTGTGGTCCATCACTCCAGCCTATCACAATGTGGACACCATTGACGAAAAAGAAATTGTCAAGAAATACAAGCCCGCTTCAGAGACTGTTCCTGAAGAAAGCGCTCCTTGGCGCAAACGCGTCGCTGAAATTCTTCTGAATATGGATCCGTTCGGTTTTGAGCGCCTGACACAGATGCTGCTCAGAGAGTGCGCTTTTCTCGATGTCCAGGTCACTAAGAAGTCCGGCGATGGCGGCATTGACGGCATCGGCAGACTGGCTATCAACGGCTTTTTCAGTTTCCATGTCGCTTTTCAATGCAAAAGATACAGAGGCTCGGTCGGCGCTAGCGAGGTTCGGGATTTCCGCGGGTCGCTTCCTGCTAATATCGAGAAGGGTGTCATGATCACCACCGGCACTTTCTCAAGGGCCGCACGCGATGAAGCGTCATGCCCTGGCAAGAAGCAGATAGACTTGATTGACGGCGAAGCGTTTATCGATAAGCTCGCTGAGTCTGGACTCGGCCTGAAACCAGCGAAAGCATTTGATGTTGACGAGGAATTTTTTCTAAATGTTTAAGAGGATAGAGGTACTATCATGAATAATTTAGTAGAAAAACTGAAACAATTTCCAAATCCTATGAAGGGTAAGAAAGAGATCGAAGCGTTAGCTCCTTATCTACAGAGAACTGATGAAAACATCATCGCGTCTCTATGTGGAAATGGACCGTATGATTCTAAAAGAGTCTGCTGGTTTGTGCTGACAAACCACAATGTGTTCATGGTGCTGAAAGCATCCATGATGGGTGCTCCGTCAGTTATCGCATTACCGTTGAAAGACATTGACTCAGCAGTTGAAAATAGGGGCATGCTACTTTCTCAACTTGTATTGACATCAAAAGGCGTTCATTACACCTTGCGCAACGCGGTTAAGGCTCAAACTAAGAGCTTCGTTGAATATTTCAACCAAAGAAAAGTTGAACTAATGCAGCAACCTAACGCACAGGTGGCGGAAAAAACAGTGCTCGAAACATCGGTATCATCTGCACAAGTCATAGATGAGCCCACCCAGCAACAGGCTACGGATGAACAGCACACATCGGAAAAGCAACTTACCGCGGAAGAACAACCTGTCGTGGTAAAAGGAAAAGCAGAGAAGAAAAAGACCGGCTGTATGACAAGGATACTCCAGTTTATTCTTTTGCTCTTCATTCTCGGGACGATTGGAAATCTGTTTTCTGATGACAAGGATAGCGTTCAAAAGACTGCTTCTCCATCTACTACAAACAGCAGCTCCAATAAGGTCTATGATTACCAAATCATCAGCGAAGAACACAATAAGCTCGGAGGTGCAAAACGTTTTACCTATGAAATTTCTGTCCCTCTCGGTCTCTCCAAAGATGAATTAACACAGCTTCTAACAAACGCTGCCTGGACCTTGCAAAAGAAAAAAGGAGCATCAGGAATATGGATTTTCGCCTACAGAGAAGATGACAAGAACAGAAGTGGCGGCTTTTCTGCAGGACGTTGTGTATTGGCTCCTGACGGCGATTGGGCAAAAGCTGTAACGTCTAGATCAAACTTACAGGTTAAGGTCGACATTGCAGAAGCATATACATACAGCGAGCAATCATTTGAAGCGGGCACTAAGCTGTTTGTAAAAGACGATGCTACGCTCCGCAACGATAGCGGGAAAGAAATCGCTACAGTGAAAAAAGGTGCTGAAGTCACTGTACTAGAGCACAAAAGGTCCTTTGTTATTACTACTGCAATCGAAGACTACAAAGTTGCAATAGGTGAAACAAAAGGCTGGCTCTACGAGTATGATTTGACGACCGTAACACCAGAGGGAAAGCCCAAGAACGAAAAAGAGGCCGTTGTTCCTATCAAAAAGTCCCCGCTGGAACAAAAGCGAGAGTGGGTTGAAGACAATGTGATTGGGGCTTTGCCATGGAAATGGAATCGTCAAAAAATGGTGAAGAACCTCGGTAAATATGAGAAGTTCAATCCTGATTCAGGTAATCCCAAAGTCTTACAGATGTTCTACTTCAAGAGTGTTGATATGACGTTTATGGTCAATCTTTTGAAAAACGAAATTGTAACTTATAGTTACGGGAGGACTACACGTTAGTTTTCAATGAAAAGAATAATACTTGTGTTCGCGTTGCTTGTGCTCACGTTGTCAGGCGCTTATGCCGCTCAAAAGTTCACGCTCACTGTGCCTAAGGGCGCTCAGAATGTGAAGCGACACTTCGACGAGAATGGGAATGAGCATGCTTCATACACTTTAGGGAAAAACAAAGTCGCTGTTGAGTGCACTAGAATCGTTCTCAGGATACCCAGCAAAGATTCCGTATCAGAGGATAAAGGCGCAGAGGACAGAGAAGCGGAAGACAGAGAAGCTGGAGACAGGCAGTGATAGTGCTGTTTCCGTTTTAGTTTTATTCAATGTCCTAAGTCTTCTACTGGTTCCTCAGTCTCCTACTGGTCGTGTTGATTACTGTTCCGCCAGCGGGGACGAGGCCAGAACAATATACGAGAGTTTCCCAGCTAGATAAGGTTCTGTAATAACAGTGCCTTCAGGTTGATCCTCTATGTCAGCTTTTTCTCTATTATTGAAGTTGCCGTTTTCAGACCAGAAAACTATGTCTGCAGCTCCAGACGCTAATGCCGCAGTTCGCGCTTCGCTATCTACGGAAATGAACTCGACATTTAGGCCAAGTCGCTTTGCAATCTCCGACACAATAGCTGTGTTGAAACCTATGGGGTTACCAGATTCAGAGAAGTAATCCATTGGCGGACGGTCACCTGTAAGCGCGACCTTTACTACTG
>CALGGR010000115.1 GCA_937915755.1 uncultured Fretibacterium sp.
AGCGGAGAAGGAGTGTATTTCCTCAGTCGAATCCATCTATCCCCAGTTCTCGCAATGTGCTAGGTATTGTGATGAAAAAGTGACTGTCCGAGCCTGAGATGGTTACGTTTGATGGAGAAAAATCAGGCGTGTTTCAAAAGTACTCATAGTAGGTTGACACTCTTTTGAAGGTTTTCAAGGCGTGCCAAGCCTGTAATGACGGGCTTCATCGACTTTGGTTACCCACAATAAGGTGTCAACCTCGGATAGGTGCCAGTGAAACACGCCAAAAATTGATACGCGCACAGTTCGAGGGATGTTGCTTTATCCAGATTTAAAGAAACACTGATTAAATAAAGTTGTCCAGATTGGCGTAGATTTGCATGCGCTTTCCAAGGAGACAAAACGCAGTCATAGTGGTGCTGTGTCGAGGATTTGTTTACACAGGGAGGATATGCAAGATCGTCAAGATGGGCGGCTGAATTAATCAGTGTTTCCTTAACAGATGATAATCTAAGGGCGTTACACAATTAGGACTGATGATGAAAAGCAATGATGACGATAGTAATGGAAATACTTTGGAATAAGCTGTTATTTTAGAATATCAGGAAGGAGTGTTTTAAATGGGGATTGAAGCAACCGGTCGTTTGGTAGGAGAGTTGGCGGAAGTTGTGTCCGAGGCTAAAATTGTTACTAAATTTATACGTGATGAGGAGATACATCCCATAACGGCGAAACGTTTCGCGGATAATCTTCAAGAAAGTTTTAATGATGATGCTAATGCTGTAATAGATAATGTTAAAGAGTTTGTTAAGGATAAGACTGACACTCTTTCCGATGTTCAGGACGGAACGGACACTGTAATTGAAAACGATGACAGTCTTCTCAGCGATGTAGCCAGTCTTGCGATTTCAGTGGTAGGTTCAGTATTAGGCATGGACATAGACTAATGATGTTGGGGTCAAAAGATTTTTCTTCAATTTATCGATCTACATATAGCGATTCTTCGTAGAAGGTGATACTATATGTAGTGATAAAGTAACCTATTTGAGACATTTTCATATCAAGAGTTAGCTTTTGACCCTGACATCATAGACTAATGGAACTGTTGATTTAGGATTAGAGAAATCCTTGATAACCGTGTATCGGCCAAGGACGTTATCGCAGGAATCTTAGCCGCAAGAGGTATTTCATGTTGGGAGCATTCCTGCGGCGGTGTATGTGAGCCACCGTAGGAATGTGAAAAACAGGAAGATCTGTTTCGAGATATTCTAACTCATCTAGGGCGTGTTGACAAATCTTCAACGGCACTATATGTTGGGCCTTTCGCTGTTTCCTGTGGGTAACTATGATTCATGGAGTATAAGACGGCCATCGGCAAGGGCATAGCCACCCCTATGTTTCGCTTGTCAGTAATACATACCTAAGTCAGCATTGTGTCAAGGGCTTGACGCGTCAGAGTTGCGAAGCACCCTTGATGCAATGTTGGCTTAGGTATAGCCTCATTACAGCGAGACATAGGAATCATTCGAATTTGTCTGTCTATTATTACCCATACTATACAGCGAGGAGCCATATGTTGTGATTTTAGCTTCATTTCTACGAGAGAAGTGCAAACGCATTGGGGGGGAATTGTCTTAAGGGAGTAATAAACGCATACGGGAATGCAAAATTTAATGGAGACAGGTACGCAACTCGCTAGGAAGCGGCAATGATGGTTGTAAAAGCGGCTATAGCGGATTGAATATACGATGGTAGATGGGCTATAAACAAAGGACGGCCAAGTGTTATTTTCCCCAAATTGCAAGTACAAAGACAAGGGGATGAGGTTAAAGTTCTTGATAACATCATTAATATTGCCACTAACTTTGAACACCTTATTGCTTTAAGTTGTACAGGCGAAATCATTTACCTCAGTTCTTGGTAATGACATTCTGTGAATGGTGGGATAACACATGGATCGTCGGTTGATTTAGGATAGGAGATGATCACCTTGAAGAAAATTTTTCTCTCTGTACTATTGGCATTTGTAGTAACAACATCGGTGTGTTCTGCAGCAAAGGTGAGAGTATGTGATTATGGCTTGAATGATTTTGTGAACTATTATAATCAACTTGCGAAAATTACTTATGAACGTGGCAAGGAATTAGACTTAAGATTTAATGAACGACCATTTAAGAATCTCACTTACTCTGATGCAAATTATAATGTATATACTTGTACGGGAGGAAAAGAAAAAGACAATACCGTGATGGTGTATTTTTTTGTAGACAAAAGCGGATATGTTAATAAAATGACTGTGTCGGGGTTCACAAAAAAGACAAAACAAGAAAATTTAATTAGTGGTGTGATACTTCTTTGTTTGATGTCTTGTGGCGTTGATACCGCTACCCTTTCCGATTGGGGAGATTTTTACGGTCAAAATCTTTTTACATATAATAACAGCAGTTGGATTGAACTTACAGAAAGAAAACGACGCATCTATATAGAGAGCCGTAGTACGTCCATACCTGCTACGGAAAAATATATGCCTTATGCGGTTGATATTTTTGGGGCAAGTATATAACTCGTGTAAATATCTATGAAAGCAATGTCGAAATGCATTATGATGAGCCAATTAATGGAAAGGCCGTCAGATTCCAAAATGGGATTCAGAAGTTAAACTAAGCACAAAGGATTTCACTATAGATAAATTTCTTATTGGACTATGGTTGTCGAAAACGTACCTGAATTGCCAAACTGCGATGCGGGTACGTTTTTGGGAAGGGGTCGCCTAATGCATAAGAAAAGGGCTCCTCGCTATTTAGTATGGGTATGGTATAGATGTATTTATAGAAAGGACATAGATAGATTGGATAATATTTGTTTAAACTGCCCTCTCCGCAACGCTGGAACAGAGGAACAATGGCAAGCATACGTAGAGAGTTTTTGCACCGGCTATCATGATCAGCCTGAAATGCCAAAACTAACAATAGCAGATTGGGATAATATTAATCCCGCTTGTAAGTACGATAGAAGGCGCCCTTTTTGTCCTCTAACCATTTTACAGACCTCGTAAGTAAGCCTTCAAGCTGGGTATTGTTGTATTTGGCGAATTGTTCAGCGTCTGCTTCTATAGTGCAATACGTATATATCATTTCATGGAATTCTAGGTCGCTATAGTATTGCATATTATTACGCCACCATTCCACATGTTCAGGAAAATGAATTTGTTGCCAGAAATGTCTCGTTTCGTGTCTAATCGTATGTATTAAGTCGTCATAGGATGTAAGTTTTTGGGCATAGACAGTAATCTTCCCATTTTTGTCAAAATTTCCTTTTTCACCTAATATGGGGCGATATGGTGATAATTCTAGTTCAATATTGGGCAAATTCAATTTTCCACGTAGTTTGTTAAAGATATCGTTTGCTTGAATGATTTCGTTCTGTGTGAAGTTCATGATTGTCTCCTAACATCTAAGTCTAGCTTCCCGCACCCCAAATAAATCATAGTCTTAAAATACTCGTCATTACGGAAGCCACGGGCACGGCGCTTGATGTTCTGAATGATGCTGTTCATGCCTTCCAGAATGGCGTTAGTGTAACGGTGGTCGAAGTAATTGAGTATTTCCTGCCAATGATTTTTCAGAAGCCCGGCAAATTTCTTCATGGGCGACAAGCGCGACCGTACGAGCCAATTATACAGCTGCTTAAGCCTGTCTTCGGCGGTAGTACGGTCAAAGGATGTCTCGTAGATGTCTTGTAACGTAACACGCATAGCATAAGCTCTAGCGGTCTTTAAGCGCTTACGCATTAAAGATTCTTTACGTTCAAGCTGCTTGTCGGTAAGGTTTGCGTCATTCTTAAGCCATAACCATTTGCTCTTGTTAAGCAGGTACTTGTACCACGGACCTTGCTTGACTTCATCGCGGCGAACTTCGTCCAAGGCCTCGTTGATATGCTTGATGACATGAAACTTGTCGATAACGGTATTGCTGTTGACGAAATGTTCGTTGATACCCTTCTTGAAGCCCAGGGACATATCGCAGGTGACTATCTTGATGGCCTCGGCATCGCCTTTATGCGCCGCGAAATCTTCGGCGAATCGGTCAACGGTAGAAGCATCCTTGCCGTTAGTGACATAGATGACTTTACGTTGCGATAAATCAACCACTACGGTCACATATTTATGACCCTTCTTGCTGGTTTCGTCAATGCCGATGGCGGTAACTTCAGAGTAGTCCTCACGAGTGCGAGCTTCATCGACATAATGCTTTATAAAACGCCAAAGGCGGGTGTCATGTTCGCCTACCATGTTGGCGATAGTTGCGACAGGCAGGTGTTTAGCCAGTTCCACTACCCAGCCTTCAAAGAGTAGGGTAAAGCCAGAGCCTTCTCTAGCCCAAGGAACACTTACGGTCTTAACTCCATGCTCGCCGCACTTAACTCGTGGCAAGTCTGCATGGATATAAGTCTTGTATTGAAAGAAGTTAAGATGGCGCCAAGTTCTTGGCGTTGTGTCATAGGCAGTAGCTTCTGTCCCACATTCAGGGCAAGCAAACTTACTGCCTCTAGGAAAGGAGAGCTCTATATGAAGTTCCATGGTTCCGGTTGAGTCCGGCTTGAACTCTACCTTGGCTATTGACCAAGGCTCAGGCAGGTTCAACGCTGCCGCAAATATGTCAGTTGTATTCATGATAAGTAAGATAATGCCTTTCTGTCTTATAGTCTCATGGGTATAATTCTATAAGATTTTTGGGTGGGCTTCAAGTGCCTTACCCACACTAAACAGCGAAAGGCCGCAATACCTGTAGTTCCATCCCCTCAACATCAAGTTTTAATAATTTACACTTGGTTAAATTCAACGAATCCAAGGTTATGCGTTCTACGCGCTCTCCTGTTTCTTTGCTCGTTTTCTCCATGGAAACACCTCCCCAATTATGTATCTCATCCGGGCTTAGTTCTGGCACTGTTACGCTTCCTTCACTGGCTCCGACACACTTTTGATAGGTATAGACATTTGGCGCCCACTTCCACCACTACATCTCCCGGCTCCAATATATCGGCAAACAAAGCCGCTTCACCCGGAGAATATTCGCCGTACAATTTGAATGATTTACCTATATACGAATCTAGTACATTATACATTATTTTCCCGAAAATTACAAGATTTTTTTAAAATAAATATGAGGTAAAATCTAGAACAATTGATGATTTTATAGTATAATTTTATTAGCAGATAATCTTAATATTAAGGAGGTGCAATAATGGAAATCAATAATATTTATAACATTGACTGTAATAAAGGTATGAATAAGATGTTTAAAGAATATCAAGATGCAGAAGATGGTAATCACATCGTTAGTTTCTTTAACGATACATTCTTTTATTCCATCAATTGCTTTCTTTCTGCTGATTACATCGCTCATCGTCTTCTCCCTTCATATCTGCACCACAGTTCGGACAGAATTTATATGGATTCATATAGCCCTGACTTTTACAATATTTTCCGTCGATCATATAACCACATCGTTCACAAAAAGCTACAGAATCATCAGCAATAAATATCCATTTCGAAGGTTCCCGCTTAAGCCGTATGTCTGTCGAATGTTCTATAGCTTCACGTACCAGATCGGAAGAGCGTCGTGTAGGGAAAGAGTGTAGAT
>CALGGR010000116.1 GCA_937915755.1 uncultured Fretibacterium sp.
TCCTTTTTTTATTAGAGTATCATGAATCATTAATCTTGTGAAGACACGTTCTAATTTCCTAGTTCTCCTAGCCTAACCCACGCCCAACTCTCAGGGATGTCAAACGGCTTCTCATCGTCAGTAATTGGCTTTAGATGCTTCTCCGGCTTTATCTTACCCTCAGCAATTAACCGCTCCTTCTCCGCGCGAATCTCCTTCAGCAAATCCTCCGCTGTCCCGTCCGAGTCAAGCTGTTGCGTCAATTTCCCCTGAATAGCTGCCTGTAAAACCGCTCGGCGTAAATCATCAGCAAGTTTCATTCACTCACCTCCAGCAATGTCCGAATCTCCGCTACCTTGTCATCAATAACCTTGTCAAGCTCATTGCGTCTGGCTATAAAATTCCTTATCGTGTCTTCGGGACTCAATATGACTTTCTCATCATTCGGAAAGCCACATAAATCAAGGTTGCAGCCACTCGCCAAAATCTCCGGCGCTGAATATTTTTGGCTCTTCCATGCTCCGTTATCGTCCTGAATCTCGGTTCTGTCGTTCCACCATTCATCAACTGGCTTGAAATGTTCCCGCATCATTGGCTTGGTTTTGCTGAAGTTCTTGTAACCTTCCGGCATGTCCAGACGATAAAACCATGTCTCTTGCGTTGCTCCAGTCCTATCAAAGAATAGAATATTTGTAGTTATGCTCGTGTATGGCGCAAAGACAGAACCAGGCAGCCTTATAACCGTATGAAGATTAAAATCTTGTAGCAGTTTTGACTTTATGTTGAATTTTGCTCCATCATTCCCGAATAAGAATCCATCTGGAAGAATCACAGCCGCGCGTCCATTTTCTTTGAGACTGTACATAATCACGTCCATGAACAAATCCGCGGTTTCTGAGCTTCGGATGTCTTTTGGAAAGCCTTTCACGATGCCTTCTTTCTCGCTGCCTCCGTATGGCGGATTCATCATTATCACATCGAATCTATCTTCTTCTTTTATGTTCAGAATTTTTTGCTCCAGCGAGTTCCTATGAAATATTTTTGGGTTATCAATTCCGTGAAGGAGCATGTTGGTTACGCAAAGAGTATAGGGAAACTGCTTCTTCTCAATGCCATAGACAGAGTTGTCAAAATCGCTTCGGTTTTGTTCCGTTGATTTGTCTGTCTTCTGCTCCAAAACTTTTAGCCAGCTCGTCAAGAATCCACCTGTACCGCAGGCAAAATCGGCGCATACTTCGCCTAATTCAGGATTGATTTTCTCGGCTATGAAGTCCGTAACAGCTCTGGGAGTGTAAAATTCTCCTGCACTTCCTGCGCTCTGCAATTCTTTAAGGAAAATTTCGTAAATCTCGCCGAAAGCCCGCGAATCTTCATTTGAATTGAAGTCGATAGCGTCAATCGCGTCGATGATCTTTCGTAGTTGCACGCCGTCCTTCATGTATTGGTTTGTCTCGCTGAACACATTCTGCACAATGGCTTTCCTGATTGAGGTATTAGCATCAACGGGAAGACGCCTTAGCGCAGGAAAGAGCTTATTATTGACAAGATTCAGCAGATTATCGCCAGTGACTGATTTTCCGTCCTTGTCAGGTTTTGCCCAGTTCCTCCAGCGATATTCTTCAGGAATGATTGATTTGTAGTCACCTTCTTCAATAGTTTCCCAATCATTCTCTTTTGCGTCATAGATTTTCAGGAAGAAAATCCACGATATTTGCTCTATCCTTTGAGCGTCGCCATTTATGCCTGGGTCCATACGCATTATATCTCTTAATTTCTTTATCAATCCGCTTAAATTGCTCATTTTATCCTGCCTTATAAATTACTTCTTCAAGTTCTCTCACAGCCTGCTCATAACCTTCTCTGCCGTTGAACTCTCCTACTATTTTAGCCGGACTGCCAAACTTATTGAACGGTTCTGATTTGAGTATGCTGTTCTTCTCAATCTCAAAGATTCCTAGATTCATGTATTTGTCCAGCAATGCTTCTAGAACTTCACGAGCCGCGCCGGAATACTTGCTGAAGAAATCGCTCCGTTTAACTTTTTCAGCGCGTTCAGCTCGCGTTAATGGCTTCTGGTCATATGCGACGTGGCAAATAAAATCAAAGTCGTCTACATCCTGCATGTTCTGTTCCTGCTTGAGTGCCAGCAAATCGAGTCCTATGCCTTCAAAAATCTCTATGATCTCAGCTTTCTTTTTCATTCCAAACCATTTTAGAGTGAAGCTGTCGAGCGTTGCAAATTCTCCGCGTACATTTCGTTTCGTGTAATCAGTAATGCTTTCCTGCCGTAAGAGTTTTCCGCCAGCATCGTAAGTTGATACCAGCTTTTGAATGATCTCTACCGTACAACCTTCTTTATCAACAATGGGCTTATATTTCGTATCATTATTCTTGGGGGTTGGAGCTGGTTTAGGAGTAGGTGTACCTACAATAAAACCTCCATCAATCTCCACAGGTCCGTCCCATTCAGGATCGGCGAATAGTCTGCTGACTCCTCTGAAATCAATAATGACAAACGAGAGCTTATTAGCCTTCTCAACAATTCGAGTTCCACGCCCTATAATCTGCTTAAACTGCGTCATTGATGAAATATTCTTGTCGATTACTATTAATTTTACAGTTTTTGTGTCTACTCCCGTGGATAACAATTCCGAAGTTGTAGCTATTACGGGGTAAGGCTGCGCGATTGAAATGAAATATTCGAGTTTGCTTTTGCCGTAATTATCGGAACTAGTTATTCTCACAACATAATCAGGGTGCTCTTTCATCATGTCGCTGTTCAGATTTGAGAGTTCCTTGCGCATTCGTTCTGCAGCGTCTTCATTGGCACAGAAAACTATGGTCTTCTGCATTCTATCAGACTGCTTCAGATAGTGAGTGATCTCCTCTGCAACAGCACGGACTCTATCCAGCAGAACTATGTTGTAATCGTAATCAGAATTGTTATATTCGCGGTCTTCTATTTCGTTCCCAGAAATATCTTTTTGACCTTTGTTCGGTCTCCAGCCATCAGAAATATTTAATCGAGGCTCAATAACCTTGAACGGGGCTAAGAATCCATCCTGAATACCTTCATTCAGGCTGTATTTATATATGGGCTGACCAAAGTAGTTTATATTCGAGACATATTTCGTTTCTTTAGGCGTTGCGGTCATTCCGAGTTGGGCAGCACTAGAGAAATATTCTAGGATTTCGCGCCATTGACTGTCGGCTTTAGCTGAGCCTCTGTGGCACTCATCGACAATGATCAGGTCAAAGAATCCTGGCCTGAATAATTCTGCATAACGTTTTTCACCGTTATCACCGATTAACTGCTGGTACAGAGCAAAGTATATTTCATAACTTGTGATTTCATTGTCTCTGTCCTTGCTGTAATTGATCTTATGTATGATTTTCTTGAGAGGGCTGAAGTCCTGTTCGATTGATTGGTCTACTAATATGTTACGATCGGCTAAATATAAAACCTTGTTCTTTAGGCCGGATTTTGTCAATCGGTAGACTGTTTGAAACGCTGTATAGGTTTTGCCGGTACCAGTTGCCATAGTCAATAGAAGTCTGTTTTGCCCACGAGCTATAGCTTTGAGGGTTCTGTCAACAGCAATACGCTGATAAAATCGCGGTGGAAAAGTATTCTGCGACGAATAGAACGGTTGTTCAAGAATACTCTTTTCTGCTGCTGTGAGCTTAGACTCTTTGTAATAGCGTTCAATAAGCTGCTCTCTTGAAGGAAATTCATTAAGACTTAAAGATTTCTCTTCACTGGTCAGATAATCAAATTCTTCAAAGCCCTTACCGTTTGAAGAATAAGCGAAAGGAATATCGAGTTTCTCTGCATACATTTTTGCTTGCTGTAGACCTGAGGAGAGAGTGTGATCTATACTTTTTGCTTCAACCACGGCGAGAGGCTCATTATTTGACATGTATAACAGATAATCAGCTCTTAATGGTTTCTCACGGGATGTTATGTTTCCGGCGAGTTTTATCCTTGCATTGGTTATTTGAACTTCCATTGCGATATAGTCAACAGGCCACCCCTTTTGAATTGCGGGTGTTATGAAACGCAATTTGGTATCTTCTTCGGTCATTTGTAGTAGCTCCAATCGCATTTTATTAAAATCTCACCGAACTTTGTCCTCAGAGTCTTTCAGACTGCCAGAGCCTGTTAAAAATTATCAACTAACTGTGCTATGATAACATACATTGCCTGTTCTAAAAGAATGATTACGGTTCAGCTCTTGACGCTTCAATTTCAGCATTGATCTCTTCAAGGGACATATCAGATACGCTGTTTCTTTCAGCGGCTTCACTAATTTCCTGCATGGCTCTATATCCACGCTCTGCCCTGTATGGTTCTTTCGGGAGTGTCATGCGGAAGGGAATGCCATTATCCATGACAGCCCTTTTTAAGAACATTCTGACAGCAGTGGACAGATCTATGCCAAGATGCTCGAACACATTAGCAGCTTCATTCTTGAGAGAATCCTCTACCCTGACCTGCAATAAAGATGTTGTCATAATCATTGTCTCCTTTAAATTTAATAAGACAATTATATTACAATATCATTCAAAATGAAGGGATAAATAGTTTTCTGCGCATTCTCCCGTCCACCAAATCGTAAAACACGTTCTCAGGAATCATCTCGATTCTCTGTCCCGCCAACACCAGCCTTTCCGCCTTTCTGTGCTTGTTGCTCTTCTCTCGTCTTCGATACTCTTCATTCCCAAGGATCAGGACGTTTGTTCTCTTGGTCACACTCCTTTCGTTCACTCCGCCCAATTCAGCGACAATCCTCATTGCTTCTTTTCTCTTAAAGCGTTCAAGCCTGCCTGTGAAAACGCAATGACGGCCTGAGAGCGGGTTCTTGCTGCTGCTGAGCTCGATAAAGTCATTACTCAGCGGGGCGAGGTTGAACTCAACGAAGCTATCGTAAAGGAAGTCGATGTCGGAACTGTGGCCGATAAGGATGTCGCTATCTTCGAGATAGCCCGCGAAGGCTCTGAAGACTTTCTCTGCCGCCGGAGCCCCTGCCAGCATGTCATTTGTGATTCCGGTGATTTGAGCAGTGAAGCTGTCCACATTGGCTCTCACAAGAGAGGAGAACCTGTTGATTTCCATGCCGTTCTTAAAGCGAATGGCTTTGATCTCGATAATGCTGTCCCACATGGGGCTCAGGCCGGTGGTTTTGAGGTTGAGAGTGACGTAGCTAGAGGGGAAAGCAGTGAGGCTCCGTCCCTTGTAATGACGGCGGATATTGCTGAATAGGGAGAGTTGGACGGTCATGGGTTAAAGTGATTAGTCAGCTCCTTCTTGATAATTTATCATGTCATAGAAGACGTTTTCAGAAATTATTTCTATATCCTGCCCATCTAGTTTCAGCTTTTCAGCTCTCTTATGCTTATTGCTTTTCCCGTCTTTGATACTTTTGCAATAGTCATTGTTGCCAAGAATCAAGAAATTCGTTTTCTTAGTCACATTGTTTTCGTTGAAGCCGCCCAAATCAGCGACAATCTGCATAGCTTCTGTACGGATAAAACGCTCAAGTTTCCCAGTAAAGACGCAATATTGACCGTAGAGAGGATTATCTGGATCAGCCTTCGTTGGATCGCCTTTAACATCGTGAACTTTTCTGTAGCTATAATTTCTGTAGCTAGAAAAGG
>CALGGR010000117.1 GCA_937915755.1 uncultured Fretibacterium sp.
CTTTCCCTACACGACGCTCTTCCGATCTAGACCAGTGTTTCAGTCAGCAAATAGCTGGATGCAGGTATCTCAAGGCTGAAATAGTGCACTGGGTAATCAATGCGAGTCTGGGTGCAAAGCTCAGAGCGGATGAGATGCTAGCTTTACTACAGGAAAGGAGGGTAAATATGGCGTTAATATCCACAAATGTAACCACGAATGATGTTCACGATGAAAATCTAAATCGCGGGCATTACGAAGTGAAGATGCTTGCAGGGCTGGATGAAGACCCTGAAGTAGTGTTTCAGGAAGGACTTAAGCGTATTAAGAGTGCACTTATGGTCATACCGCCTGAAAAACGCTACTCAAGGCTTCACCCTGTCTAAAACGAGAATCAGTGCGCTGGAAGAATCCTGAATGCATCTTGCGGATTTCCTGCAACGTACTGAATGATGGCATCTATCTCCTCATCGTAGGTGATATTCATTAGAACTGTGCTTCCTTCCGTTTCAAGGTCGCCGACAAGTTCATCACCGATTTCAATGTTGTAACCGCCCATAGGTTCAACGACAGAATACATGCCATCTTCAAGACGAACAACGAGCATATTGGGATTAGCAATGACAATACCGTGCATAATTTTCACCTCCCTTCAAGGCTATAGGGAGATTGTACAGGATAAATATTGGAGGTGCAGAGATGCAGAATTACTCAGCTATGCGGAAAGTCCGAGTGTCGCATTCAGCGCGGGAAACAAATCGATTACTCGCGGACGACTGGATTCTACTCGATGCAAGTTCATTCAACGGCAGGGCGCAGCTCGTTCTTGGACGCGAATTTGACTTCGACGCTAAGGGCTTCTATGAGGCGGCATGTGCAAACGTGTATACGAACCGGAAAGGCTATGCGGTCATGAATAAGTCATCACTTCTTGTGCACATCAGGACGTTTCGTCAGCAGGTTATGAGTGAACTTGACCGTCTCGAAGACGCTTTAATCTCACTGGGAGAGCCGCAGGTGCAGGATGTGCAAGTAACACAGACGGACGGCTGGCTGAATGTGAAGCAGGTTTGCGAGTACCTGAACATTTCGCAGACTACGTTTTACGAGGGAGTGAAGAGCGGGAGATTTCCTGCTGGTGTAGCTTTCGGGGCTAAGACGCTGAGGTGGCGGATTTCTGACATTGCGGCATGGCGGGCAAAGCAGGAGGCTCATCAGGAGGCAGCAGAACCGGCCAAGAGACGCGGCAGACCTTCACGCATAGGGAAGATTGGAGTGTTACTTCATGTCTGAAGTCGAGTTAGGCAAGCGGTTAGAGAGGCCGACTTTTACGCCTTACAGGGATATTGACCCATTCGAGGCGGAGAGAACAAGGATAGTCGTTCACAAGCCTGCAGGTAAGCGGTTAATTGAGGGCTATTACGACGAGGAGAAGGGGGCAGTTGTTGCAAATGATGTAGAACTGTGCCCGGTATGCGGGACAAAGATAATCCACGAGTCAGGCTGCGTGAGATGCACAGCTTGCGGTTGGTCGAGATGCTAAAGGAGGAAAAACTATGTACAGCACAATAAAACGCCCCCCTGTGGTTCAGGGGAGCACCGTTATTCACAGACGGCCAGTGATTGGAGTCAAGACCGTCAGTGAACAAGGATATTTTACCAGATACATAACTGGTAAAGCAAAGCCGGAGGTGCAGGAATGAGTCGGCTCGATGCCGGTGGCGTGTTTCGCGACCGGGAAAGCATGAG
>CALGGR010000118.1 GCA_937915755.1 uncultured Fretibacterium sp.
CCTCATCGGCAAGTATCAGCCCGAAGTCAGGAAGACGCTAGGCACTCCAACAATGCGCGAGTCTCCTGCCGATGACAGAGACATTAACATTCTGTCGTATGAGCTTGCGGATAGGACTATGACCCTCACGATCACAGAACGCCGTTATGACGGAGACGATGAGGGCAAGGTAATATCTGTCGAGCTTTATCGCGGAAGAACTGGCGAACCGTTTTAGCACTTAGCGTATAACTTTCCTGCAACAACCCGGGCATGTAAAAGTGTCCGGGCTTTTTCGTGCCAAGTAGGTCAGGAGGAATGTGCCTATATGGGGGCAATCTCATTCTGAGGAGCTGCTACATTCACAGAGCGGGTGTAATGTTTCGAGAATGGGGATATTGATTCTTGCGCTTATCCCGATGTTAAAGGAGAATCTTATACGTAAAATTTTCCATGAAAGAAGGCACTAATCATGAAGTATAGACATTTACTAGTAACACTCTGCATTCTTGCGATTATGTTTGCCTCATCAGCTTATGCTGAAACCGTCTTATTAGAGGATCTCGGCGAGGGTAATTACTTCCAACCAGGTAGCACCAGCGTAACGATTAAAGGCACGAAAGGCCAAACCATCATGAACGCTGTGAACATGATTCCATCAGGAGGGACGATTAACCTGATAGGCGACTTCAAGCTCACAGAAACCATCAACATCAAGAAGCCCGTAATCATTCGCAGCGATACCGGCGCGACTCTTGACGGTCAGGGCAAAGTCCGTGTGCTCAGGTGCCAAGGTAAAGGCTTCGTGCTTGAGAACTTGACGATTACGGGCGGTTTATCGACATTGGAGGGCGGCGGCATAAACCTTGAGGCGTGCAGTATCGACATCATCAACTGCAACATTACCGGCAACAACGTAATGTTCGGGATCGGCAGCGGTATCAACATCAAGAGCGGCTGCACCGTAAGATTAACCAGCTGTGATATTTCCGGCAACTCGTTCACATATTACGGGCTTGGAGGAGGCATTTATTCGGCCAGCAGTACGCTTGAGATGAGTAACTGCACCGTA
>CALGGR010000119.1 GCA_937915755.1 uncultured Fretibacterium sp.
GGCTTCTGCTAAGGCGTATCCCTTCCTGCATAATCAGCCGTGGGGGCTTCACACTCTCAACCGTGATAGAGAGGAGCTAATCATTACTGAGGGCGCATTTGACGCTATGTTGCTTGACCAAGCGGGGGCTTCCGTTCTTACTCCTAACGGCGGCGATTTCGGCGACCATTGGGATAACGTTATCAGCTACTGCAAAGAGTTCCAGTACGTTATTCTTGCTTTCGACAATGACGAAAAGGGGAAAGAATTTACTTTCAATGCCGCTAAGAGGCTCATCAAACAGCACATTCCTTTCAAATGCGCGGTATTTACTGGAAA
Source organism: uncultured Fretibacterium sp. (assembly GCA_937915755.1). Classification (GTDB taxonomy): domain Bacteria; phylum Synergistota; class Synergistia; order Synergistales; family Aminobacteriaceae; genus JAFUXM01. The sequence continues at coordinate 319 of CALGGR010000119.1, forward strand.
GGACATTGCTGAGTTCTTCCAGATTGGCGGCAATCTCGATACCATCATTAATTCCGCTCGCAACGGCTGTAATTGGCTCGCTAACAGGTTTATCGAGGGCAAACGCTTCGAGGAATTAAGCGTCAAGGCAAAGGAGAACATTAAGAGCGAATTTAAGGACTTCCTTTTTGAGGTCGCTTCCATTGCTGACAGGGCTGACGTTCAGACCATCATTGATGAGGTTAAGCACTTCTTCCCAGATGAATGGCTCAAGGAAGTTAAGAAGGAGGCTATAAAAGGCCCGGACGAAATGGTGCTCGCTGAGAGGGTTATTGAACGCTTCAACATCAAATATGATGACAGAACGGGCGCATACAGGTACTTTGATTACGGGTGCTGGGGACACATTACAAATAATGAGCTGCATAACCTCATTATTCAGGTTATCGGAAAAAAGTGCACTGCTAGCAAACTTACCGCCGTTGCTAAAATCGTAAAGGGCATTGCTCAGGCTAAAGAACTTATCACTAAGCTCGATAAACAATCAGTTTTTAGCCTTAAGAACGGCACGCTCCATATTGATTGCGCTAAAGGTGTGTGTACTCTAAAAGCTCACAGCTCAAATGACTACACTACTATGCAGGCTAATTACTGCTTCAACTCCGATGCTAAAAGCACTATCTTTCTTCCGGCTCTCCATCAGATTTTCAACGGTAATCAAGATAGCATTACTACTCTTCAGGAGTTCTTCGGTTATGTGTTCCTCAATAATTGCGACTTCCATAAGGCTCTCGTCGCTCTAGGCTGCGGCGGTAATGGAAAAAGCGTTATCACGGACGTTTTACGGGCTTTATTAGGCGGGCTTAACGAGGAAGGCAAGGGATTAGTTTCCGCTACAATGCTTTCTAAGTTCGGAAAGGATTTCAGGACTATGACGCTCAAAAATTCTTGGGTTAATATCTCCAGTGAGACCGATATTCGCGTTGATGGGGCAGAAGCTAACTTCAAGATTATTACTTCCGGTGAACCCATTGAAGACAGCTACAAAGGAAAAGACCCTGTTACTTTCCTCTCAAGAACTAAGCTCATCATCAACTGCAACGAGTTCCCTATCTTCAATGACAAATCAAAGGGTTTAGCTCGCAGGTTATTGTTCTTGGAGTTCCCTATTAACTTTGTTGATGAGCCTCGCGAGAATACAAATGAACGCAAGCTCAATCCCAATCTTGTTAAGGAGATTACCAGCAATCCGGAAGAAATGGCGGGCATTCTTAACTGGGCTTTGAAGGGTCTCGGCAGAATTGTCGAGAATAACGGCTTCACTGTTACAAAGTCGCAAAAACGCCTCATGGCTAAGTTTGAACGCTTCAATAACCCTATCCTCAACTTCATGGAGGACAATGAAGATTTCTTGTTTGAGGCGGATGGTGAAGGGTGCGACATTCAGCGCACTACTCTCTTTGAAAAGTTCAAGGAATGGTGTATGAACAACGGCGAACAGGTTACTTCTTCACGATACTTCTACCATGCCTTTGAAAATACTTTGACAGCAAAATCTAGTGGCCTTACGTTGCACCAAGTTCACGGCATGGGATTATTTATTCAGATTTGGAGGAGGCCGTTAGATTTCGGGATAGATGTCGCATAGCAATTAGCAATTAACTACATTTAGTATTTCTGCTCTCTATAACACCTCTTCACGCAGGTGTAATTTAGCATGCCTTTTATACCCCAAAAACGACAAAAAACTGCAAAAATTCACTTCAAAGAACTTCAAAGACCCCTTTTATGCCTTCATAGGTGATGAATATCTATGGCCGTAATAGGTTTAGAGAGGCTATATAAGCAAAACAAAAATTTTTGAAATGAAATTACTTAGTTCTAAAGTAAGTATTTTGTTCTGAAATTTTTTCTTTTAGGTATTAGGGACTGCTAAAGCTGTTTCAAGTTAAGCTACAATATCTTGTGGAGGTGAAAGAACATGTCAATATCGTTTTCAGAGCTAATAATGTATCTCTTGCCAGGCTTCTTAGGGTTATGGGTATTCAAACGCATAGTGCAGGAGGATATAGATAGACGTAGCGAGAGCACCCAAATAGCTATAGGTCTCTTGTTAGGTATTTCAGGCTTTTTCCTGCTATCTGTTTTTCCTAGAGTATCAAGATATGTTTCACTGCAAGCATTAAGGTCGTTAAATACGGATGATTTTTCTTTTTGGAGTTCTTATGCAGTACTCTGTTTATTTTCTTTGTTGTCAGGATTATTCTGGGGCTGTGTAAGTGAAAAGGGGATGAGCATAACCCGTTATCTATCCACACGAGCAAATAAGAAACTAAGAACCCCAATAAAGAATGGCAGTGAAAGTGCGCTCCGAGAGTTGATAAACAATGTAATAAAAGAGTGCGGAACATATAAATTTCTAGCGAGAGTGTATCCATTAGGAGGAGACCCCGACAGAGCGATAATAGGATGCGCATTA
>CALGGR010000120.1 GCA_937915755.1 uncultured Fretibacterium sp.
TCTACATCCGTATCAGTCTCAGGATCAAAGGCCTTTCCGTCTGCCGGAGTGATAGTGCAAAGATTTGTCACATCTGTGGTACTCCCGTCACTATAGCTGGCAGTGACCACAAGCCCCGCATAGTCTATCGGCTCACCGGTTGAGTAAGCGGTTTTGTGCGGATTCTGGGTGACTGCTATGCCGATTAGCTCTATTGCGGTCAGGGTTAGGCTGGCTGTTTCTGTGATCGATCCCGTGGTGCCACGTTCTGAGTAGCTGATAAGCACATCAGTGTCAGTCTGCGGGTCGAATGCCTTCCCTTCTGCCGGAGTGATAGAGCATGAACTGGTAACATCTTTTGTGCTTCCGTCGTCATAGGACGCGGTTACGACGAGATTATCATAGTAGATAGTTTCTCCAGCCTTATAAGCCATGACGCGTGGATTCGAGGTTACGGAAATACCTGACAGAAGAATCGGTGTGACCTCAAAGTTCTCTGAGAACGTCAAACTGCTAGAACCCGCTGGAATGCTGTAAGTGATTACTACCTGTGTATCTGTTGCGGGATCAAAAGCCTTGCCCGCCACCGGAGAGATGGTGCAACGGTCGGTGATGCCCTCTCTGCTTCCATCCGTATATATCACTACCACCATGAGTCCGTCATAGTTAATAGCCTCGCTGTTATAGTATGTTGTCTTTGTAGGATATGATGTTATCTCAATGGACTCGATCTCTTTTATTTCAAGATCGAAAGTGGTGGTCAGGGACTTCGTTTCCGCATCAGCATCAAAAAGATAGGTCTTTATTCCTGCAACATTATAGCTCTTATAAACGACAATATACCCATTCAGAGCAGGAGTGTACTCGACATTCGCGTATGCGGACCCACTTTTGTTTATTATATAATATCCGGATACAGACTCTGATGCCTGAGAAACATCAGTAGTAGTAAACATAACACGGAAGTAGCTTCCTACAGATTCTCCTAATGTCAGGAAATATTTATGTCCCGCCACAACTGGATACACATCACTATAGTACGGGCTAGAAGTACTGATATACCAACTCCCTCTTGAAACATACCCGCCAGTCAAATCAAAAATATAAGGCTCTATCGGTTTTGCACAGCTCACGGTCACAGGTAGGTCATCCGCATTGGCCTGTGTTCCGTTGGCTGGCTCAAGCTCACAGGCCTTTATCACTGGAAGATTTGTACCGTCTAAGTTCACTGCCCTTATGTCTAGCCCTGTGTAGTCCAGATTCTCGCCTCCGACGAATACCGTTTTTTTAGGCATGGTTCGAACGGTCAAATTCCAATCCTCTGCTTCGGCTAAAATCAAAGTGCAAGTCTTATTGAGATATGTGATGTTTGCGGTAGTGCTCGAAGCAAAAACGGCTCCAGCCGCAGGGGAGAATTGGCAGAGTCCTGTGACATCGGCCTTAGTCCCGTCCGAATAGGTTGCTATTATGACAATACCGCTGTAATCAATGGTTTCTCCCGACCTATAGCCCATTTTGGTAGGATACTCGGTAACGGTTAAAGAACTGAGCGTCACTTCCGTCAGCGTAAGGTTTGCAGTCTTTGTGCTGGAGCCTGTGATGTAGCTAATAACCACATCTGTGTCAGTCGCAGGATCAAAGGCCTTTCCTGCTGCCGGAGTGATAGAGCAAGAACTGGTGACATCCACCGTGCTACCATCAGAGAGAGTGGCCGTAACGACAAGCCCCGCATAGTCGATTGTTTCTCCGGCGGCATAGCTCATTTTGACTGGATTCGTAGTGACGGCTATTGACTCAACACCGATTAGGGTGAGATTGAATGTCGTAGTCACTGATTTCTCGGCCGCGTCAGCATCATAGAGATAAGTGCTTATGCCTGACTTGCCGATATTGTCCTTAGCGACAACGATATAGCCGTCCGAAGGCGCTGTGTATTCGGCTTTAGCGTAGGCCACCGGATTGTTCACGTTTATGACAGTAGTACCGGTGACTTTAGCTGTAGTCTGAGAAACATCAACTGTTGTGAACATAGCCCTGAATCGTGTTCCTACGTTCTCGCCGAATGCCAGGAGATACTTGTGATTTGCTTGAACTTGATAGACATCAGCATATGTTTGTGTCGGATTCTCATAGGTCCAGACCCCGTTATTGATCCAGCCGGTGTTTAGATCGAAGATATAAGGCGTGGCTGGAAGCGTACAGCTCACAGTGACTGTATCAGCCACAATCTCGCCATCCGCAGGGGTAAATGTGCAGTAGTCGGTCACCGTGTGCTCTGTGCCGTCCGGATGAACAGCCTTTATGACTGCTCCAGTATAGTCCGCATTTTCACCTGGGCTATAGCTCGTCTTTGTGGGCATGATGTCCACGACCAGCCTCATGCTGGAGGAATCTTCAGTTAAGCTCAAATAGGTCTCAGCATCACCATACGCGATCGTAACTTCTGTATCAGTAGAGGGATCAAAGGTCTTCCCCTCAGCCGGAGTAATAGTGCATTGACTTGTAATGTCGACTTCGCTATCATCGGAATAGACGGCTTTTACGACCAGACCTGCGTAGCTGATAGCTTCGCCTGATTCATACGCTGTTTTTGTTGGCTGAGAAGCAACGTAGATACTTTGAAGGAATATTTCTGTCAGAGTTAAGTTGCAGATTCTCTCATCTTGTCCCTCCGCATAGACTATCTCTACAGGCGAGTCAAAAGTTTCTCCCGCTGCCGGAGTAAAGATGCAACTGCTGGTGACATCCGTGGTACTCTCATCATCGTAGGTCGCGGTGATAACCATGCCGGTATAGTCCATAGTCTCTCCGGAGTAATAGGTCATCTTCGCTGGATTTGTAGTAACTTCGATTTTTGACAAGAGGATCGCATTAAGGTTAAAGTTGCCTTCATATACATCAAAATCGTCATCGTAAACAATAAATACTGGATAATTTGCCAAATTCTCTCGCCTCCTTTAGCTGACAGTAGTTAGCGTAAATGTTGTGGTGATGATCTTATTCGGATTCTCAGCATCGTAGAGATAGCTGGGAATAATTCGCGTAGCCAGTGTTGATGTGATAGTTATATAGCCATCCGAAGTTGGCGTATAAGTAAATCTTTCATTCTCTGAGACTAAAGCATTTACAATTCTGTCTCCAGGCACATTGGATGTGGCCTGTGAAACATCGGTCGTGGTAAATATAGCCCGTAGATTGACACCTTTATCGGTGCCAGTAGTTGCACCCGCATACAAATAATATTGGTGCCCCGCAGTTACCCGATAAGATTCTGATGCTTGATTTACACTATCAGGGTCATAAGTCCATTCAGACCATTCGACGCGACCAGAAACAATTCCTGTTATATCGGCTCCTTTTGGTGGAGCGCAACTCACAGTCACGATCGTTCTGTCCCCATCCACTACAGGAGTAAAGGAGCAGAGCGGTGTTACATCCTGAATTTCCTCATTCCCGCCTGGAAGCATACAAATTCTCGCCCCAGCTAAGTCCAAACCCTCATTCGGATCGTAGGTAGTTTTTGTTGGCGTTGAGTATACGTACAACTGGTATTGCGCTATAGTTAAGCTCAAAGTACAGGACTTGCTGTTCGATCCATAGGCATACGTGATTGTTGCAGTGTCACTAACAGTTTCACCTTGAGCAGGTGAGCAAAGGCAATAGCTAGTCACATCGGCGGTTGAGCCATTCGAGTAGGTTGCTGTTACTACCATGTCAGTGTAATCAACGCTTTCTCCAGGTTTGTATGTTGCTTTTGATGGATTTCTGGTGACTGATATTCCTGTCAGCGTCCCAACGGTTAGCGTAAGAGACGTAGCAGTGTCTCGATATGTTATTGTTACAGTCGTATCTGTACTCGGATCAAAGGCTTTCCCTGCGCTCGGAGTAACAGTGCAGTAGCTGGTCACATCAGCAGTTGAGCCGTCTGAGTAAGTAGCTGTTACTACCATACCCGCATAATCAATTCTTTCGCCGGAATCATATACAGTTCTTGCTGGGCTTTGTGTGACTGACAGTCCTGCAATCCCATTGACAGAAAGTAAAAGATCGAATCCTGTGATGTCATACATATAAGTGGGAATATTATTAACGCCGCTTCTAGTTTTAACGATAGTAATATATCCATTCACTCTCGGCTTATAAGCAAAGCAGGCGCGTTTCGGGACATTGTCCTCATTATGATAAACGACGCATGAGCCTGATAAATCGCCTGTTGCGGTCACAGGGTTGGCCGTAGTAAAGCAACCTCGCCATCGCTCACTAACTGTATCCCCCAAACGACAGAAGTATGTGTGGTCTTTACTGACTTGATAGACATCAGCCCTGTTATTGGAGTTTGCCTGATAAGTCCAGCCGCTTGCTCCTGCAACATAGCCATCCGCAAAGTCAAAAGCAATGGGTTCGAGAATAGTAAAGGCGCCAAGTGTTCCGGTGACTCCCAAGATAGAGACGCCTGACTTAATATTTTCGGAAATGATTTTAGCTTGCTCCGCAGAGTCGATAGACACAGATCCGTTGCCATTATGATAGCCTTCGGGGACTGTGTAAGCTCCTGACTTTGTATCTATTGTTCCATTGATTGCGCCGTTGTTGACCATTGTTCCGGTCAGCTTCTCACCATTAACGTAGGCCGTCTGGCCAGAGAGGATGTCTGCCGCTGATGCAGTCGCATCAGAAGTATCTGCTGTGCCGGAATGAGAACCAGCGATTCCTAAGATAGAGACACCAGATTTGATGTTTTCGGGAATGATTTTGCTCTGCTCATCAGAAGCGATACTCACAGAGCCGGAACCATTGTGATAGCCCTGAGGGATAGTGTAGATTTCCAACTTTGCATCTATAGTTCCATTGACTGCTCCATTGTCGGTCATCGTCCCAGTCAGCTTCTCACCGTTAGCATAAGCTGTCTGACCCGAAAGGATGTCTGCCGCTGATGCAGTCGCATCAACAGTGTCTGCACTGCCAGAGTGAGAACCCGCCACCCCTAAGATAGAGACACCAGATTTGATGTTTTCAGGAATGATTTTGCTCTGCTCGGCAGGGTCGATAGACACAGATCCAGAACCGTTGTGGTAGCCCTGAGGGATAGTGTAAGAGTCCGAAGCTGTATTGATGGTGCCAGAAACTGCTCCACGATTGGTCATCGTTCCGGTCAACTTCTCACCATTAGCATAAGCCGTCAGGCCAGAGAGGATGTCTGCCGCCAATGCAGTCGCATCAGAAGTATCAGCGTCCCTGGTGTTTGTGCCGGTAATGGCCGCACCATTTGCATCATGAGCTGTGTACCCGCTGTCCAAGTGATCTGCTGTTACTGTATCGCTTGTCAGGTCGAGCAGAATCGTTTGTCCATAGACGACTTTATTGATTGTTGTAGTCAAATGCGCTCCCCTCCTCTGGTGTAATAGTGCAGTCTTCCGTAACATCGGTTTCGGTCCCGTCTCTATACTGGGCTTTAACTACAAGTCCTGTATAGTCGATGATTTCTCCGTACTTATAATTGATCTTATTCGGCGTATTCGTAACTACAAGCCCTGTAACGTAGTTATGAGTAAGGTCAAAACCTGTGCCATACTCCACAGTCCATATCACATAGCTGACTTCAATGTACTGATCTTGATCGGTATCGTAGGGTGTTCCTTCTTCAGGATTCATCGTGCAATCATCTGTGATTTCTTCCGTACTGCCATCACCGTAGACAGCTATAATGTCAAGTCCCGTATAGTCCAGAGGCTCATCTGAAGTATAAGACGCTTTTGTAGGGTACCGAAAAACCTTGATAGAGTCGGGTATCTTGTGAGCAATGCCATCAATGATAATGTAAAGGTTTCCATCCTCCCCGCGGAACGTCCCCTCCCAAGAGCTATTAGCAGCAAGTCCTGTCGATGATATGACCTCATAAGCATCCTGCGGAACAATACTCACAGATCCGCCGGAAACCTCAAGCCACAAGTCAAAAGTATGAGCGCTGGCGCTATCAAAGTCCAAATCATACTGGAGCGTGAGAATGTGTTTGCCTGATTGCCAGGTCTCTATCGGATAGCGAGTAGTGATCTCTGCCCCATCGGACTTATAGATAGCCTTAACTGAGACAAAGCTTGGTGTCGGTCTCGGAGTCAAGGTCAAAGTACCATCATCACTCACGGTCGCTTCCGCAAGATTATCTGTAGATTCTGTGGCCGCAACCGTGAGAAGAACCTCAAAGTTAAGCCGGACATGCGAAGGGTTTGTGAGAATATAGTTCGCAAAAAGCACAGACTTTTTCTCACCATCTCCGATGCTGATAGCGTCGCCGTTCCGAAGAACGACACACCTAAAAAGTTTACTCCCATCAGTTCTTTCAATCAATCCCGTAAGATTCTTATCGCTCTTATTCATGGCAGTAGCCAGAGCTGGGTTCTTTCCGACACCTTCCATGGTGTAGCTCTGGCCGTAAGTCCAAGCGAACTTTGTGATGCAGTATTTCTTAGATCCATCAGCGATGCCATCTGAAAAGACTAAGACATCGCCTAGATCGTAAGCAGGATTCCCGATGCAGGTAGCCTTAAAAGGTACATAGTCGATCGCTGTTAAAGCTGTCAGAACAGCACGTCTCATCGTAGTCAGAGAATGAGAAACCTGTATTTGAAGATAGGGGTTAGAACCAAGATTGTACGTCAGAGCGTTATCAGGCGAGACAGCATAGTAAGATGTTGTTTGCTTCTCGATATTGACCACCGACAGTCCGGTGTATCTTGTCGAGAAGTCCGAAAAGCTGCCCCCTGTGAAACGATGCTCATCGTCTATGGTATCAACAGCGTCTCCGCCGTAAGGCTTAAAGAGAATGCCGCCAGTCCTGCTGACGGTCACAAAGCATCCGCACGTCTGAGCAAGCCAGCTAATGGCATCTCTGTAGGTACTGATGTCATTCTCCGTGTGCAGGCCGAGGGTGGTCTTGCCGTTTGCAAAGGACTTAAACTGCTGCTCTGTGGTCTCAAGACGAACCCCGCAAGCCGAGCAGATGTTTTTGACCAGGTTATAAGGCATTGCCCCTGTGCTGAGAGAGCTGCAGGTCTTATCGAGTTTAGCGATATTATCGTAAGCCTTTACGACCACACCAGAATTGGTGTTCTCGGCTTCACTGACTGTAAAAACGCCGAGCGGCACATACTCATAAGTGTCATTTCCAAGTCCCTGCCCGAAAGAGAGAGTGATCTTTTTATCATACCAACCATCAATCTCCAGTCCGATAAAGGTGCAGTCGAGCTCTCCGATATAGACCTGCCCGATGTCGATATTATCCGATCCTGAGCACTGGTTTGTGATAGAGAGTGAGCCGGAGAGGACGTTATTATCATCAAAGCTGACATCTCCGACTTTACCTATTATCCTGAATCGCTGAACTCTGTTACGCATCGCAGCTTTATAAGCATTGCTTACTTGATACATAGCTGGTCCCCCTAAAATTCAAGCAGGCTAAAGGATATGACCCATAGACCATTGGTGCCTGGGGTTCGCCAAGAGTTGTCTACAAGAGCAGCCTTAAAGTCTCTGATGCGCATTTGCCTTGTCACATAGTCCCCTGTGAGAATATCGTAAAAGCTGACAGCTATCTCATCCATTTGGCTATACTCTTTAAACTTTTTTGCCCACCGGTGAGAGCACTGAAAGGAGCAGGAGACAGACAGCTTGTCATATCGCGTAACCACGACCTGATCTGTCCCAGCTTCCGTTTGATTGACGGTCTCTATGACCTCGCTGTCCTCAGACCATGACTCCGGCTCAATGATTTCTTCGCCGTTAAACTTAATGTGCATTCCTATCTCCCTCCACTCCTATAATTTACAGATCTATTAGCACGTACTACTATCTCCTCAATTCTCTCTGAGCCTATGTAGACGGGAATGACTGTAGACCCGCCATTTCCGATCACAGATGCCACAGCTTCTCGGACAATGGAGCCGAGCTTATCAGTCCCTACGACTGCTTCTGATCCAGCCTCTCCGCCGCCGAGCAGTCTTCCGCCGGACATTCCGAAGATCGTTGGGTTGTTGAGAATATAGGCGTCGTCCATAGCCTTTTTGTACCACTCGATAGAGAGAGTTGGTACTGATGGCGGGGATAGGGAGAAAGAACCTTTTATCTTAAAATGTGGTAGCTTTATCTTTGGCAACTTCCATTCAAAACTGAAACAATCACGTATTCTTTGGATAATGCTGCTTACAGTGTTATAGATACCGCTGAAAACGCTTTTTACACCTTCCCACATGCTGCTAATCTTGGACATGGTGGACTCCTTGATACCGTCCCATGTGGACGCCAAGGTTTGAGAAATAGTAGTAAAGATATTGGACGTACTCTCCTTGAGAGCCCCCCACTTAGTAGTGATATTATCGCCAATGCTTTGTACTATGGGAGCGAGACGCTCTTTCATAGCATCCCACTTGTCGCCAACAGAAGTCGTTATAGTATCGACGAGAGTAGAGACCCGCCCCTTGGTGCTGTCCCACTTTTGTCCTATGGCGTCAGAGAGAGCCTGAACCGTTGCAGATACCTCATCCTTGATAGCAGTCCATTTTTGGCTCACTGCTTCCTTTGTCTTTTCAACAGCATCAGACACGGAGTTCTTGGTGGCAGTCCACTTTTCACTGACGACAGACTTGATAGTGTCCACAGTAGCTGAGACCGCATCTTTAGTGGCGGTCCATTTTTCGCTGACGACGTTCTTTATGGTCTCGACAGTAGCTGAGACCGCATCTTTAGTGGCGGTCCACTTCTCGCTGACGACATTCTTAATGGTCTCTACGGTCATGGAGACTGTATCCTTAGCGGCAGTCCATTTCTCACTAACGATGTTCTTGATAGCATCTACAGTAGCTGAGACCGCATCCTTAGCAGCAGTCCACTTCTCACTGACGACACTCTTTATAGTGTCCACAGTGGCTGAGACCGCATCACTAGCGGCAGTCCATTTCTCACTAACGACACTCTTAATGGTCTCTACAGTGGCTGAGACAGCATCCTTAGCAGCGGTCCATTTCTCACTTACGACGTTCTTTATAGTCTCTACAGTAGCAGAGACGGTATCCTTTGCGGCAGTCCATTTCTCACTGACGACAGACGCTATGGTCTCGACAGTGGCAGACACGGCATCCTTTGCGGCAGTCCACTTCTCGCTGACAACATTCTTTATAGTCTCTACGGTCGTGGAAACAGTGTCCCTCGCAGTGGTCCATTTCTCACTGATGACGCCAGCTATTCCTGATAGAATGCTTGTAACGCTGTCCTTGACGGTGGCCCAGGCCTGACTTACTACCCCGCCTATAGTGGCCATTACAGTGCGTATACCATCAGCGGCTGTACTCCAAACACTACCGATAACCCCACCTATAGTAGCCATCACAGTACGTATACCTTCGGCGACGGTACTCCAAGCACTGCCAATAACCCCACCTATGGTTGCCATCACAGTGCGTATACCATCAGTAATACCGCTCCAAGCACTACTGATAACGCCGCCGATTACGCTGAGCGTCGAGCTTATGATACCTGTAATAGCATCCCAGGCATCCCGCGCGATGCCCTTGCAGTTCTCCCAGATAAAAGTAAAGGGCAGAGTGATGATCTGCACAGCCCCTGATATGATACTGCCTATCAGTCGCAGAGCAACATCTATAATGTTCTTTATGATTTCCCACGCACTTGAGCACACTCCGGATATACTGTCCCAGATACCCGACAGGAAGTCTGCGATACCTGTGAAGACAGAAGTGACCAAGGAAGCAATGAGCCCGAAGGTGTCCGACAAGAACAAGAAAATTCCCGTCACAGTACCTTTGACCACATACCATATGCCATCCCATAGGTCGCCGAACCATTCGCAGATCGTTCCCCAATTCTTGATGACCAGAATGACCCCCGCTATGGCTGCCGCAATGGCAGCTATGATAGCCAGAACCGGTGTACCTGCTGGGGCGAGCGAAGCTAAGGCCGGAATGGCAGTCACCTTCACAAAGCCGATAAAGGTTCCAAAGGCGGAAGTTATCGCACCGACAGAGATGACGAGCTGGCCCAGGATTAAGAGAACCGGAGCTAGCGCAGCGACGAAGGCACCTACCATAAGGATTGTATTTCTGGTACCTTCGTCCATGCTCTGGAGCCATTCTACGAAGGACTGTACTTTCTCGACGATGGCCCTGATAGAAGGCATCAGAGCATCACCAATCTGTATGGCCAGTTCCTGAAGGGCAGACATCAGTTTCGTTAGCTGCCCGTTCAAGTTATCCTGCATGGTCTCAGCTATATCCCGTGACTTGTTGTCGCAGTTATAGATGGACTCTGTCAGCTTCTTATAGTCTTCATCTGTGGCTGTAAGGACAGCAAGCATTCCGGACATATTCTGTTTGCCAAAGAGCGTGGCTGCGTACTGTAGTTGCTGAGCCTGCGTCAACGTATCTTCGGAGCTTGCTAGCTCCTTGACCACATCATCAAAGTCCCTTGTGTTCCCCTGGGCATCAGTCAGAGAGACGCTCACATTCCCAAGCGTCGACCGAAGAGTATCCATGATTTCTTTTAAGGATTTCATGCTTCCATCAGATTTGGTCATAAGGACATTCTGTCCCGCCATCTCTTTCGTGACACCCTGCTGAGCCTTCTCAAGGTTCTCCTGTGCCGCCTTGACCCGTAACTGCGCCTTCTCAAGGTTATTATGAGCGGCTACTAGCTGCGGATTGTTGGCACTGTATTTTTGAACTGAGTCATTATATTTTGTCTGCGCGGTATGCAGAGCAATAGTAGCCTTCTCGACATTACTATGAGCCGCTAATGCCTGCTTGCTATTGGCACCATACTGCGTAACTGCCTGATTATACTTATCTTGTGCAGCATTCAGGTTTATCGTAGCAGTTTTTACTCTGTCCTGAGCAGCTATGATTTGCGGATTATTGGCACTGTATTTCTCCAAAGCCGCATTATACTTCTCCTGGGCTGTGCTCAGACTGAGAGTAGCTTCCTGAACCTTACGCTCCGCCGCCTCAACCTTTTCAGGGTTCATCTTCTGATATGTCTCAGTAGTGATAAACCCCAACTGCATCATAGCTTCGCACTGCTTTTTCGTAGGTTTTACCAGATTCACAAGCGCGTTTTTCAGGCTTTCACCCGATTGTGAACCTTTGATTCCTGCATTAGCCATAAGGCCGAGTGCGAGAACCGTATCTTCGACAGAGAATTTGAATGCTCCTGCTGTCGGAGCTACATACTTGAAAGACTCTCCGAGAAGAGCGACATTTGTGTTCGCGTTTACACTAGCGGCCGCAAGGACATCAGCAAAGTGTCCGCTGTCAGCAGCCTTAAGCCCGAAGGCTGTCAGAGCATCGGTCACAATGTCAGAAGTAGTAGCTAGGTCTTCGCCGGATGCCGCCGCAAGGTTCATGATGCCTTCTATGCCATTCAGCATATCGGTAGTCTTCCAGCCCGCCATACCCATATACTGGAGAGCGTCTGCCGCTTCTTGTGCAGAGAACTGTGTCTTAGCCCCCATTTCTCGTGCTTTATCACGGAGCTTATCAAACTCCTCGCCGGTAGCACCTGAAATAGCCTTGACCTTGCTCATAGACGAGTCAAAATCCGCCGTTATCTTAACAGCGGCTGTTCCGACGCCCATCAGAGCGGCAGACACAGGAGCGATAGCCTTTCCGACCCCGGAGATTTTGCCGCCCACATCCTGCATCTTATCGCCGACAGCTTTTATCTGCTGGGCGGCCACAGAACCAAAGTCTTTATATGCAGTCTCCAGGGACTTCAGGCTTTGCTCCGTCTTTATGATCTCCCGCGTCAGTGCTTCCTGCTGCTGGGCGGTCTGCTCGGTCTGCGGGGCGTTCTTTAGCTGCTCAAGGGCTAGCTTCTCTTCGTCCAGCTTCGTTTTTGTAGCGGCAATCGCATCCGTCAAGGCCTTCTGCTTCTGTGCCAGAAGCTCAGTGTTGCCAGGATCAATCTTCAGGAGCTTGTCTAGTTCTTTGAGATCAGCCTGGTTATTCTTGATTTCGCGGTTGACCTTCCCAAGGGCTTCGGTCAGCTTAGTAGTATCGCCGTTAATTTCAATGGTTATCCCTTTTATATTAGCCACATTCTCACCTCCTTAGAAAGAATCGAAGTCTGCTTGACTGGCAATGCGCGCATAACTTCGGCTCTCCAGGTCATTAGCAGACTCAATGGACATATCAATGATGAGCCCTTCATCGACCTCATCCAGCTCTTGAAGAGAAAAGCCCAGCTGTTTCGCGCGGAGCATGAAGAGAGCCGTATTGTACTCACGCTCCGTCGGGCTTAGTCTTTTTTTGGGATTGACTTGGTGATCTTGCTGCCTAGATACAGCTCAACGATCTCTGGAGCATGGGTGATAAGCTCCGCCCCTGCAAACTGATCGGCCCATTCCAGGAAAGAGTCAAAGTTGAGCTGATTCATGTTCTTTCCTTCAGCTTGGGCGTTCATGATAAAGGCCAGCTTCTCAAAGATTGTGGAGTCGGCCGTTTCGTCCTGGAAAGCCTGCATCTTGCTCAACTGCACCATGAGGTCCTGCTGAAAGACCTGACGATAGCGATATGCGGTAGTGCCTGTGGCGAGGAACTTGAATGCCTTCTCTTCGCCGTCATTCGTGATTAAATTTATCTGTTTAAACATATGTCTGCTCCCTTTGTGTGTTTAGACCTTAGCCGTTCGCTGTTGGCATGTAGACCGCTGTGTACCAGCCGTTATAGGTAGTTGCGTCTGTGTCTGCGGCAGAGCGGGCCTTCACAATGTTTTTGTTAAGCGTGGAGTCCTTGATACTTGTCGCGGTTAAGGACAGTGTCTCAGTCTGTACTTCGACAGAATCCTCTTTTGTCTGTGAGCTGACGGAAGGGCGAGTGGCTGTGCAGTTGTAAAGCACATGTCTGATCTGCTTCGCGTCGCCGTCGAACTCAAAGAGAAGAGCGAAATGAACCGGCTGTGCGTCTGCGTCCTCTATGAGCACCTTTTTGCCATCCAAGACCTCGCCGAGAACGTCTTTCCTGAAGCTCTCTGGCACCATCGCGGACTCGTAGTCTCCTTCGTAACCACTGTTGGAGTTAGTAACGTAGTACTGGATTCCATCTGCCCAGAAGATGCTCTGATCGCCCTGAGCATCAAGGGAGAGAGAAACGGCTCCTGGCCAGGCCACAGGGGTGCCATAGGTTGCTGTTCCATCCGCGGCTATTGTCGCTATTGCGTAGTGTACATTTTTAAGGTTAAACTTTACTTTGTTTTCCGGCATAGATTATTACCTCCTAAAAAAAAATAGCGGGCTGGGTGCCCGCCTGAGTGCGGTTATTCCGGTACGTAAAGCACCGTTACCTGGTCCCCTGCCCTAAGCAGGCCATCCAAGCTAGAACCATTAACGTCCCACGATACGGTAGACGAGTCGCCAGCGACACTGGCAATCGTAGCCTCATAGTCAGATGCAAGCTGCAACATGCCAAGGGCAAAGAGCATCACACGTGCTTCGGTTCCCACCTTCGGACTTCCCGTTAGCGTTACAGCTTTGCCGGTTATGTCAGCCGCTGTGAGCGTAAAGTCCTCTCTTACAAGCCCAGGAGTGACGTAGCTCGCGATTGACGCTACGCTTACCCAAGCAGTGCCGTTATACCTTAGGTACTCCCCCGTGGCAGAGTTAAAGACTTCCAGCGTATCCGTGCTGGGGGCCGTGGCTTCCCATGACGAGCCGTTATAGTACATGAGATAGTTTTCTCCGCCCCAGGAAGCACTGGACGAAATATACTGATCTCCTGCAGTCGGATTAGCAGGTGCTGCTGCAACAATCCCCTTGACGACAACGCTTACTTTTAAAAAACGCCTATCGAGTTTCTGCATCAGTCAACACCTCCATATTTTTAGCTTAAGCTAATATCGGTCTCCGTCGTGGTTACGATCTTTGCGCTATAAGCCGTTACAGGTTCGTCGTTAAAAATCGACCCGTTAGATGTGATAGAGCCCATGGCTGCACGGACAATATTGGCCGTTACACTTGGCTTTGCGTAGGGAAAAGTAAATGTTGTTTTATCGCCGCTGTTTGTTAAAAAAGTAAGAACTAAATTAGTTGCCATAGTTTATTCCTCCTTATGCCGCTGTGAGTATGCTGACTTCAGTCTTCAGAACACTGTCTATGCTCTTGTTGAGGCAGGGTTCAAGCGCGTTCGCAATTGCAAGGACCTTATCCGCGTCGAAAGTGTTTTTGTTAAGATTTCCGAGCGATATGCCGACGGTCTTTGTGTTACCCTGTGAATCTACCCCGTCGTCCAGCCTGATGCTTATGCTGATGTTCTGTAACGTTGATGTTGCCATAATTTATACCCCCTTAATTTTTTACTCCGAAGTTATTGTTTTAAACCCCTCAACCGTTTTCGCTGTGATTGCACCCGATACATCAAGGCAGGGTGCTAAAGCTGCTACGATGGCAGATACCTTACTGCTGTCTAGATTTGCAGGGTTGACCTCATCCAAGCAACACAAAAAGTTTTCACCGTCGTAAAGGTTGAGAAATGTCTTCCTACTAGAATCCGGCATGTGCGATTCTCACTCCTCACTGACAACGTAACCTTCGACTTTTTTTACAGACTTGATAGCAACGCCAGAATCAAGACATGGAACAATAGCGGCTAAAATGGCATCCAGTTTAGAACGCTCATAACGCTCTGCGCTTATTTCCGGAGTTGGAACACAGACTGTATCACCCGAACCAGAATCTGTTGTGGCGAGATAAATGTTGACGAAGGTCTTTTTCACAGTATTAGCACTCATGCTCACACACCTGTCGCAGATTCAGAGATGAACTGATAGGTGATATTGACCGTAGGCGATTGAGAAAGAAGAGTATCCACCTCTTGACGCAGTTGATATACAGCTTCTTTTAATGCATTTATCTCGCTACTATAGTCATCATCCACATCTCGTAGAGTTCTCACATCAGAGGCCAATGCGCTGATGTCGTCGCTGTAGTCAATGCTGGAGACCTCGTCCTGCAAGGCTCTCACATCAGACGCCAAAGCACCGATGTCGTCGCTGTAGTCAATGCTGGAGACCTCGTCCTGCAAGGCTCTCACATCGGACTCCAGAGCGGTGATCTCTTCACTGTGATTGTTGCTGCCGACTTCGTCCTGCAAAGTTCTCACATCAGAGGCCAATGCGCTGATGTCGTCGCTGTAGTCAATGCTGGAGACCTCGTCCTGCA
>CALGGR010000121.1 GCA_937915755.1 uncultured Fretibacterium sp.
ATAAGAGTTGATTTATAACTTTTTATAAGTTTTCTGTAACGGTCTGAAAAGAGTCTTTCCTGAGTCTTAAAAATGACAGAGTAAATGTCAAGAATTTTCATGAACAAGCCGCAAATTTTTACCATTCTTCAATTAACGTTCCAGTTTCATAATGGAATGAATGAAGAATTAATTACCCTACTCCAATTCAGATGCATCCTTTACGGACGTTTATGTGTGTCTTTTTTTAGCTTCACTTAAAAATTTCTGATAGAGTTTTTCGTTCTAACCATTTTTCGCGAAAAATGACAACATTTTGTAATTCTTGTAATTCTTGTAACTCTTTTGTATTCATCAATGTTTATGTAGCACTATATCTGTAACTCTTATGTAATTCTTTGTAACTCTATTGATGAATACTGAACAGTTACAAGAATTACATAGAGTTACATAAGAATTACAAAAAATAGTTTCTAAAATATTGATGAATACTGAACAGTTACAAGAATTACAAAAAGACTTATTTTAACAGTAAAAAATTCTATTCTGTAAATTCAGCGTCTAAAGTTGAAACTGAATACGAACCATAGGAGTTTTGTTCTATCACCCTTTTTTTCAACAATCTTCGTAACGTTCCTCGTACTGTGTTCAGACTTATCCCCAACCCTTTAGCTATAGCCTGCGGAGTTTTGAGGCCGTTCTCGGTCAAGTAGTCAACGATCTGTTGCTGTATTATCGAGAGTTTAGGCTTTTCGGGTTCGACTTCATCTCCCAGTACCCAGCCTACTTCCTCATCAAGCTCCATATTAAAATCAGTTTCTTCAACGTCGCGCCCTGTGCGGTGCAAAATGCCTTGACTGTCAGTGCGCTTACGCCTTAGAACAAAAATCGTATCAGCTGCGCCCGCAATGCCCTGCGAGCCTGATAACTCGTTGAGCCAGTCCTCCTCCGTTGCTTTTTTCAGATGGTGAATAAGCAAAAGTGGAACGTCAAACTCATCAGCTAAATTTTTCATTTCGCTCACTGTGTCATAATCTTCACTGTACATATTGTTTTTTCCAGAAAGCTGTTTTCGGAACTTTTGCATTGTGTCGACAATAACTAGACGAGCTTTTCTGTGCGTTTCTAACCACCAGCGGATATATTCAAGACCTCCCTCGTGTTGACGTGGAATTTGTGTTATAAGCGACAATTTTGAGAGGTCTGTTTCATTTGGAAGCCCTGAGTTATTGATACGTTCCTGCAAGCGTCGCTGAGTATCCTCGAGAGCAAGATATAAAACATTGCCCTGTTCGACGTTGATTTTTCCAAGCACACAGCCTCCTATTGCAACTCCTAACGCCAAGTGCAAAGCAAGACGGCTTTTCCCAACTTTCGGACTTCCTGCGAGTACTGACAGCCCTGACGGAATGAAGCCCTCGACAGCCCACACGATAGGTGGAAATTCTTTTGTCCTTAACTCTTGAGCATTAATTTCTTCAACCTGAGTTAAGATTTTTTTCAGTTTTTCGGGAGTGTTATTTTCATTCTCGCTATTTTGCTTTTTCAAAAGTATGGCTTTAATCTTCTCGTTTATGAGTTCGGAAGCTTTCTCATCTCCGTATGCCAATGCGTAGTCGTCCCAGTCTGACCCCTCGGGGTTATCCTGATTAAAGGGAGGTGCTATATATCCTATGGCATTTCCTGCTTCAACGGCTTTCTGCCCTGCGTTAATTCCAGGGTTAAAAGCTACGCCGTTCCTCGTCTGATACGCCTTTGCGGTTTCTATGTCGTTGTCGGTCATGATGATAATCTGTCTGTCCTTATATTTCGTGCTTGTCTTGAAAGCCTTTGTTACTGTGCTGACGTTATCGCAGTTCATAGCGCATACTGTCGGGAGTTCCGTGAGCTGATGAATCTTTGAGCCAGTGGCGAATCCCTCGCAGATTAAGATAGGTTCGCCGTCTTTAAGGCTGTCAAGCCCTATGTGGAAGAACGCACCTGATGTTGAAGCACACGGATAAAATCTTTTATTCCCGTTCTTGTCAATCCACTGAAGGCTCTGAATGTTTCCATCAATGTTATAAAGAGGTACAGCGATTTCGGGATTCCCTGCTTTCCGATAGTTGAAACGCGCCCCGTAAATTTTTACGTTCTTTTTCTTCAAGTACGGGTGCTGAATTTCCGGCGAGTCGATATAACTCTCAAACGCTATACGAGCTTGTTCTGCAGCTTCTTCATGGAGTTTTCTGCGCTCCTCGTTTTGCTGACGCTGTTTTTCTGCGATTTCTTTCTGATACTCAGGCGAGTTGAGATATTCGCGTTGTTCCTGAGTGAGCGAACTGTGTTCAGCGTTAAACTTCCAGCTGATTTTTTCGCCTTTCCAGTTCTGAATGAATCCTGCCGGATACCCGTCCATGTGAAGGACATACGCGCCGTTTTTTGAACTCTGCTTATCGCCTTTGATGTGGTAGCGTTGAAGCTGTCCGTTGGCTTTTAACTCGTATCTGTCATCAGGTTCGGCGTTCATCTCAACCATACTGATACGGAACTGCGCTTTGACTTCTTCGGGTGAAAATTCAATTTTCATGTGTTACAATTTCCTCCAAGATTATAAATTTGTTTTACATAGATTATACAACGGCGGCAGAAATTGTCCGTCGTGTTTGTTGTGCTTTGTCGCAGAGTTCCGCGAATTTTTCATGATTTCATGTTGAAGTTTTTGAGTAAAATTCTCTGCCTGGTGATATTGGAAAATGCTCTGACCTGAATGTTCGTTAATAAAATTAAGAATGTTCTGAGCGTCATTCTCTTTAGAATCCCTCATTAAGCTTTTTCTTCTTTCTTGGCCTCAAGCCATTTATCAATCTCTGCTTCTGTCCATAAACGAGCGTGTCCGAATTTTTCACCAGTCGGAAATTTCCCATTTTTGATTCGTTCATAAATCCACCCCTGAGGCAAGTTGACTTTTGCAGCAACTTGCTGAATGTTTAATAAATCCTTGCTCATAAAATTCCTCCTTTGATTTTTTCTCTACACTCTGTCATAATAAAAATATGACTTTAACGGGGGATTCCCTCGTTTCCTTATAGATTACCGTCGCGCCATGCGGCGGTTTTACGCTATTAAGAGCATAGCACAGCTACGCCCCTCTTGTCAAATTAGCTTTCATGTAGGATAATTTTACAATAAGGAGATGAAAAAAATGTCAGATGTAAAATTTGCTGAAATATTAAAAGAGCTAATACAGAGCAAAGGAGTTACGCAAACTGCATTAGCTGAATATTTAGGATTAAGATCTCAAACGGTTTCTATGTACTGTTCAGGGAAATCTTACCCTGAGTTTATGACGCTTGTAAAAATAGCTTCTTATTTCGGTGTCTCAACCGATTATTTAATTACTGGTGAACGTCCCGAAAATAAGAGTACTCGTGAAGAGTTTGGATTGCCTGAACCTGCTTTAGACAATTTAAAAGCGGGAGCGCGTGGTGAATTAGGAGAAGGATTCTTTTTATTAACATCTCTATTAGGAGATAAGAATTTTTGCCTCGAATTTGAGAATATTGCTCAGTTTTTACAACACAATCTGCAAATGATGGATATAATAGAAGAAACTGAGAGTCAAGCACATAGGGAGCTTTTTGAGGAATTTTTAGAATTTAATGAAAAGAAAACTGCGGATCAGCTTGCAAACGTATGTTTAACACATATCAAGCAGTTATCTGAAGTCTTGCACATATTCGCCAAAGAAAATAATATGATTTTTGCCGGCAAAAGATAACCAATTTATCTTTGTTGTAAGTATCCTACTTCTCCGTCATCATCTTCTCCCTTCCAACAGATTATGAACTTTTTCTCGGTGTCTTCTACCTGAAGCTTATTAGCGAACATCCCTAAATTCTTGCCGATAAGTTCCAGTGCTTTCAATGCTCCGCGTGCGTCAAAAGGGCTGTTGTTCATGCAACGGTCTTTTATTGTTATTAAGTCCCGGATAACGTTATCTGCTGTAAAGGTCAGGCGTTCGGCACGAGCGGTTATGTCGGCTTCGAGTGCTTTCTGAATCTCAACTTTCTTCAATAACTTCTGCCCGATAGAATAGGCTGTTCTATCGCTATAACCTGCCCTAATCGCGGCTTGTGTGGCGTTCCTGTCTTTCTGATACTCCAGAATGAAAAGCTCCTGCTTTTTAGTCATTGCATAGCTCCTTAAATCTGTTCAGCTTTTCAGTATTCGCTTCAATGTCGCGTTCAATCAGCATCTCAACATAATCAGGCCATGTCAGACGGCTAATCCGGGCTAAGTCCTGCCCTGCGTCAAGCGTTGACTGTTTCAGATAAATAGTCGTTTTCGCGTCATGTTTTTTTCCTGCTTCTTTTGCCATTTTCTTTCCTCGTTTCTATGTCGTGAGTTCAAATTCTATTTTGTCCTTAGAACTCACGGATTTATTCAAATTCCTGTGTCTCCTTCATATAAAATCTATAAGTACGCTTATTTAGCCATTTTATAAATTTTCTGATTTTTTAGGGCTACGGTTAGGGCTACGGATTTGCTATTCACTGTGATACCGTTTTTACTTTTATATCTATTATATCATTAATATCTAAAATAGAAATATATCATAATAACGTTATATTATTTTTGCCGTTCGATGCTTTTGATATAGGTTTTGGGGACGGTACAAGCAGAATATCTTCGAACTTCTAATAGTTCATTAGAATAGGTTAAATTTGATAGTTTCATCTCGAACTTTCCACGCCAATTTTACACGAATTAAACATGACAAAGACGCATTCTGTTAGATTAGTTCGTTGACTCGACCTAAAAGAATTTACTCCTACGTCTCACATAGTCTTTTAACTTACCCACAACATCAAGAGGGCTTTTTATCCCTTTTTACTTTTCTGATTCTGCGAGAAAAAGCCGCATATCCTTCTGTTCAAAGTTCCTACTTATTTTTCATCTCAAGGTTAGAGATTTCCTTTTACAGGCATTAAAAAAATTTGAAGCTATCTCGATCACACGATAATGTAAACTAAACGACGTTTGAGAGCAAAACGTGCGCGAAAAAATCCCTTGCGTAAAACTTCACGGAGTAAAATTTGTACGGCAAAGGGATTGCTTGTCCATTTCATGTTTAGAGTCTTTTAGGCGGTGTCGTCATAAATGATAAAATATAAAAAATAAAGGAGAAAGTAAAGTCAAATGAGGGAAGACTATAAACGACACGATATTTCAGACAGGGCTTGGGAACTGCTTGCGCCGCACCTTCCAGGCAGACGTGGGGCATGGGGACGTGTAGCGAAAGATAACAGAAAATTTATAAATGCAGTTGTGTGGATTTTACGCACCGGTGCACCTTGGAGAGACTTGCCGCCGGACTATGGGGATTGGAAAAACACGCACCGCCGTTTCTGTCGCTGGCGAGACAAAGGAGTATGGGAAAACTTATTTAATCTGTTTGTCCAGGATCCTGATTTTGAATGGCTTATGATAGATGCTTCATATATAAAGGTTCATCCACACGCAGCGGGAGCAAGAGGAGGCAACCAGGATATGGGGCGGACAAAAGGGGGCTCAATACGAAGGTACATCTTGCAGTAGATTCGTTTGGGATGCCTGTCCGGGTTGTTGTTACTGATGGGACTGTTGCGGACTGTTCAATGGCTGGGGAACTTATCGAAGGAATTGACGCTGACTACCTTTTGGCAGACAGAGGATACGACACTGATAATGTTCTTGAACACGCTGAAGAGGCAGGAATGGAAGCGGTAATTCCCCCAAAGAAAAATCGAAAAATTCAACGAAAATATGACAAAAACATATATGAAAACCGTTACCAGGTTGAAAATAGTTTTCTAAAATTAAAAGGCTGGCGTGGAATAGCGACAAGATACGCAAAAACGACCACATCCTATAAAGCATCAGTCCAGATTTGTTGTGTTTTTATGTGGCTTAATATTTTATGACGACACCGCCTAAAAATTATTAACTTAATTGTTCAATACAGATTTTTTGAAATCATTTACTTGATCGTTAGTCATGCCGTTTGAACGCATGAAATCAATAGCAGCATTGAGTGTTTCTGAACGACCTTGTTCCATGCCCTCCGAACGTCCTTGTTCAAGACCTTCATAGAAAATATTACGACCTTCGTATTCGAGAACTTTGCCACCCATAACTTCTTTCACCTCTTTTTGAACATTGCTGTACTTAAATGCAATATTTTCAAGAACTTTTTTGCTCATTTCCACAATAGTTCTTTTATCATGTGTGAAAATTTTTCCGTCCGTAACTGCCTGTTCAAGACGTATCATAAAATCAGCGTATTCTTTTTTAAGATTTTCTAATTCCTCCGAATTTTTTTCATATTTGGAAAAATTCTTTTCGAGATTGAAAATGTAAAAAGGAAGCAGAAAATATAAATTCTTCTCAAAAATATCCTTAAGCGAATATGATTTAATCTTCATTATCGGGACATCAAAACTTACCGAGCCACCGGGAGTATTGATAACGATAGTCATAGCATTAGGAGTATTCCTATTTGATCTCAAGAATAAAACTGCCGCATTAGGAATAGTAACGATTAATTTATGATTAATTATTTCTCCAGAATCGAGAGCCACCTGAGTGATATATTCAAAAATTCTGATTATCAAAGTATTATCGGCATTGGACTGACATTCAAAAACATACTTATCTTCCCCGCCATTTTCAGAAATAATCGAGAAAGCACTGTCAGTAACACGCTTCTGCTCCTTGCCGTCCTGCTGGTTAATGAAATGTTCGTTGGGATGAGGGACAATTTTTTCCTTGCCAGTATAATTCTTACCGAAAACTTCATTCAAAACAGGAATAAGAAGCCTGACGCAATCGTTCATCATAGTTCTGAAAGCGTCATCATACGGAGTCGCTACGAGATTTGAATTTTCAAAAGTATCAGTTTTTTTAGTGCTAATTCCCCTCATCTCCTTAATTATTACAATTTTTCGTTATTATACATTAAAACCCATAAAAACTGTGGACTGATTTTGAAGCGGCTCGTCATTTTCTTCTTGGCAGAGAGAGTTCTCAAAATATGAAAATTATAGCGAGTTTCATAAATACCGCGAATATATTTTGTGATAAGAACTTCTTTTTGACGCAATTTTAACTCAAAAACTTTTCTTCATATTTTGGAGAACCGCTATAATTACACAAAACTATTGCGAAAACCGAACTCGATCGGTATTATAAAATCGTCGAAGTAAATCAAATTTCATCGGCGTTGATAGTATTTAATTCATAAAACATATCAAATGGGCTATAATATTTGCAAAAATT
>CALGGR010000122.1 GCA_937915755.1 uncultured Fretibacterium sp.
CATTTACTGCCCCGCCTTTCATTAGTCTTAGTTGTTGAATTTCTACTTTCTCTGATATTGGTATCAGCAACCTTTTCCTCACGAACGATGGCAACCCTTTTAGAGCCGATTTTGAGATAAGCCCTATCGAACAAGCGATCCACAATGTAGTAACGACCTTTAACGCGATAATTAGAGAGAGTCTCTTTCTTGTCGAGGTAAATGTAAAAGGCCGGAGTTTCACTGAAGCGCAAAGGCATACGGATATAAGTTTTCTGACCGTCGTCAAAAACCGCGTCAGGTTTCCAGTCAACTCTGTTCTTGTCGATAATCGTGTAACGTGTGTAGAGAGTATCGAAATTTACCCCGTCCGTGCCAAGTTGTAGTTCGTCTTCCAGAGATTTTTTGCCCGAATTATTTTGCTGACTTTTTGTGAATATAGCGGTTAAATCGTTCATTTGATAAGAGAAAGCGACCCCGCGAATGTACTGCGAATTTTCAGTAGCAGTGAAGTCGAGATTATAAGTTCTCTTGTCAGTATGAACGAGTAGGTTAGTAGAAATGCCGGGCTGAGAGGGCTTGACGACGATATGAGAAACGGAGAGGCCGTTTTTCATGGACTGGGACGGGGAGAACATCCAGCGAACGGTATCTCCTGCATGAATGCCCATAATAGATTCTCCGGGTTCAAGTGCAACATCTGTCATTCTCATGGGTCGGCAAGTAATGATAGGAATAACCTCACCATAAGGATAAATGACATAGCCCTGTTCCCCGATGAATGGATTAGTAGCGGCTCTTGCTTCATCGAAATTTTTTCTCATCTCAAAGACGAGTTTGTCATAACGGCGGAGCTTGATTTCTCTATCCATTTTCTCCCAGAGCTGAATCCTTGCAGTTTCTTCAGCGGCTTCCTGCAATGCTTTGTATTGAGCTTCAGCGGCCTGAATTTCAGCTAAATCATTTTGAGAGAGTGAAGAATTTTCTTCATACAATGGAACTTCAGAGGGAAGAATAATCTCACCTGTTTCTCTGTTGTAGCCGGGAGTAGCAGCAAAGGCTGAAATGGGAAGTAAAAGAACGATGAATGAGAGAACAATAAATTTTTTAGTCATAATGAAAACCTCACGATTGAGAATTAGAAATGTTGATGTCCTGAGCCATATTTATCTCAGTGATGAAGATACCGAGCGGATTTTTGAGGACTTCATCAAGCTCTCGGACAGGAGAAATAGCGACAGAGACAATAGCCCGCCAATCGGTACGTTCAATAACCGCCCCCTGATCTAGTTTTTCCTCAGCCCATAAGACCTGCCAAGATTTATCATCACTGCCGGAGCGTACGATAGAACGAATTTCAACTTGAACGGTATATTGCCGTTTATCCTGAGTGGCAACAAAAGGATTATGTTCCTTGTAGAATTGGGACACGACAGTTTCGGCAGGGCTGTTTTTAGCGAGATAAGAGTAAACATCATTGACCATGCGCCGTTGTGAAGACATATCAGTAATGACGGTCTTGAAATTCACGAAAAAGCCCCCAAGAGCGAAGGAATTTCTAG
>CALGGR010000123.1 GCA_937915755.1 uncultured Fretibacterium sp.
AGGAAATCCAAGCGTATCGGTTCTTCGCCTAGCTGAATTTCCTGCTCGTACTCAACGTCTGCGTGCATGAGATCATATTCGACCTTCATCGCCGCATAGAAGCCGTAATGATACTTTATGCGTCCTTCTTCCTGAGACATGGACCTGCCCTCCTTTGCTTAGTTTCAAGTATAGGAAGTTTAAAAGATTATAGCATTAGCAACACCGAGAGAGTCTGCGAGGGAACGGATTGTGTCTTCAGAGAGCTTGCTGATTTCCTCGATGAGCGAGAGGGGGAGGTTTTTTCTCAGCATGTCTTTTGCGGCGCTCTAATGGACATCAAAATTTAGAGAGAAGCTGTATAATAACGCTGAAGAACTTTTCAGGAGGCATTACTGATGGCAGACGTTATACATCTCAAAGATGAAGACATCACGAAGGAATTATTTGACCGCGCACAATTCATATTCTGGGCAACCGGCGGTGCAATGGGTGAGGGCGGAGCAGTTTGTATTGTTGCGGATGACGGCAAATCCTACTACTGCAACTGTGTTTACGGCGACAGAGAGACCGGCTGCATCGTTAACCCAATAGCCATAACTAAGGCCTGCCCTATGCTTGAGGCAGACGAGTTCCCTGAAGACTGGGTATATCACTATCTTGGTTTCGGGAATAATCTTCTTTATCGTAGGGAACATGACGAGGAATATTGCAGGCTTTTAGGAAAGGCTAACGGAGCAGGATATGAGTATCAGAACTGGCATGGCGTAGCCGTAAAGCTTTGCAGTGAATCAAAATAATATATACCCCCGCTCACTGTTGCGGGGGCTTTTTGTTGTTCAGAACTGAGTGTTGCTTTCTATTTCATGATGAATCTTATTCTTCCCTGCTTATTTCTGTATCGTTCCGGCAATCTCTGGAAGTCCCTGATATAGTGAGCCAGTGCCTCAGCATCAGTCATGTAAGCAGTCTCGACGATCTTTGCGCCGCTGA
The DNA here is from genome assembly GCA_937915755.1 of uncultured Fretibacterium sp. GTDB lineage: Bacteria > Synergistota > Synergistia > Synergistales > Aminobacteriaceae > JAFUXM01. The sequence goes on from CALGGR010000123.1 coordinate 973, forward strand.
AGACATGGCCGTCTCCTCCCTCAAGGAGAACATAATTCGTCGCCGCAACTTTGTACACCTTCTCTGGGTCAAGAGCCTCGTCTTTAATCCTCACGTTCCTTATTCGGCGTTTGCCCTCGATTCCCGCAAGCCTGTTCCGCTCATCGACTTTCACAGGAGACTCTATAGTCGCGTCAATCGTGTAGGTCATTCCTGCAACCTGAAGAAATCCTCCGCTCTTTATCGGGAAGAGCCGCGCCCCCACCTCAAGCTCGTCAAGAATCGTCTGGCCCTTAACCTCGCAGACGCACATCGTGTTCCCAAACGGTAGAACATCAAGCGCATTCTTGTACACTATATCGCCCGATGCAATATTTGTCCGCAATGCACCGCCGTTGACGAACGCAATGTCGGCCTTCATCGTCTTAGTCTCACGAACTGAGGCAAGGAAAGCGTCGGCAGCAAGGTCAGCGAGATTTGTCTCACCATTACGCACAAGCCATTCATGATTTGCATCCCTTGCGAGAAGGTCAAAGCTCGAAGAAGTCAAGTGCTGCTTTATTGTCCCCTCGAAACGTTCTTTGATGTTGTCAACGATTTTCGTTGTAACCTCATCTTTCCCGTCAAAGCCTTCAAGAAGCTCAGTCGTTACTTTTCCCTCAATGCTTATCGTGAGTTTCCCGACGTGAGTCAGCTTAGTCCCGGTCTGAGTGATCACAACGTCCTTGCTCTCAGCGTTCTTGAAGACAAGCGCGGGCGTAACCTCGTGTGAATGTCCGTCAATGAATGCGTCAATCCCCTTCGTTCTCAGCGCAATATACGGCGTTGTCCAAACCGGCGTGTTCACGTTGTCATGCTCGCCGAGATGTGCAACAACTATAACGTAGTCAGCACCTTCAGCCCTCGCAGCATCAACAGCTTTTTGAATCGACGCAATGAGCTTTTCGCCCGTCATGTCGCCGTCAAAGTCATAGATGAAATTCTTGTTTTCGTCCATGAATGTTGACGGTGTTGACTTCACGATTGTCTCAGGGGTTGTTACGCCGACGAATGCCACCTTAATGTCTCCGTACTTGAGAATCCTGTAGGGTTTGAAGAGAAGCTCGCCCGTCCGAAGATCACGAAGGTTGCAGGAAATGAATCCGCACTTCAGGTTGCGCGAGAAATTCTCGAACATTGGCCAGCCGTAATCGAACTCATGGTTTCCCGGAACAACGATGTCATAGCCGATTGCGTTCATGATTTCGACTATGTATCGTCCGTTTGAGATTGTGCCGATTGTTCCACCCTGTGCGAAATCACCCGCGTCAACAAGAGTAACGTATGGGGTCTGCTTCCTTGCCTCGTTCACGCAGAACGCGAAGCCAGCGTATCCAAGATTCTCATCTACACCGCAATGAACGTCATTAGTGTAGAGAATCACGATGTCCTTGTCGGGAGTCTTGCCCCATGAAGGGACGCAAATCACCGAGAGAATTAACATCAACGCAAAAACTTTCTTCATGAAAAATTATCACCTCGCAGGAAATTATAGCGCAAAAAAATTCCCCCTCACTCATCGCAAAGGGGAATCTCCTAATTCATGCCCGTGCTTCCGAAACCTCCAGAGCCTCGCTTTGTGGGAGTCATCTCCTTGACCTCCTGGAACTTCGCCCTCGCAACTGGAACGAAAACGAGCTGCGCTATCCTGTCGCCGAATCTCAGCGTGAAAGGGTCTTCCCCCATATTGAGAAGGAGAACACGGATCTCGCCCCTGTAATCCGAGTCGATTGTGCCTGGACTGTTGGGGATAATTACCCGGCTGTTCATAACGAGGCCGCTTCTTGGACGTATCTGACCCTCGTAACCTTCAGGGATTTCGAGGTATACCCCTGTTGAGATCAACGACATCTCGCCCGGCTTGATCATGCAGTATTTCATCGAGCATAGATCAACGCCAGCAGAGCCGGGTGTCGCGTACTGCGGAATCGCTATAGTGTTTGCCTCGCGCTTAATCTTTACGATGATTTCATCTGGCATAAATTATCACCTCTTTCTGTCGCCTCTTCTTCCGCGCATTTCACGGTCATAGTCATTTCTCGTTGCACGGTTCGATGAGTAACCTCGCTCAAGGTACTTTGCTGTTGTTGACGCACTCCCTACCCTGTCCTTCATTGAGAAGCTGCCGAATCCGCGCTCACGTGATGCAAGGTTTGTGATGAGGTTGTCACGCTCACGTTCGTCAGGGAGTGCATATGCGAGTCCGGCTGAACGTATCTTCTCTTCGTTGGCCATGATGCGCCGTCTTGTGAGATTTGCGCGCCCCTGATCGTCGATCTCCTTCACCATAACGAGAACTCTGTCTCCGGGCTTGAAGATGTCCTCAACTCTTGGAACTCTCGCTGTGCTTACCTCGCTGATGTGGAGCAAGCCTTCTTTTCCGGGTATACATTCAACGAACACTCCGAAATTCAGCAAGCGTGTAACAGTTCCGTAGAAAACTTCACCAGGCGCAAGGTCTCTTGTCAGTGCCATGACGATTGCATGAGCGTCCTCAACCTGTGCCATCGTAGCACCTGAAATCGTGATTACTCCGTCGTCCTCAATGTTCATCTTAACGCCCGTGCGCTGCGTGATGCTTCTGACGACCTTTCCGCCTGAGCCAATTACATCGCGTATCTTGTCGGGGTCAATTTCGAAGGATATTATTCTCGGCGCGTCTGGTGAAATCTTGTTCGGAACGGGGATAACTGCCTCCATCTCCTCAAGTATTTGCATTCTTGCGCGTTTTGCCTGACCGAGTGCCTTCTCAAGAATCTCGCGTGTGATACCTCCGGCCTTGTTGTCCATCTGGAGAGCCGTAACTCCTGCCCTTGTTCCTGCGACCTTGAAATCCATGTCGCCGTAATGATCCTCAAGCCCCTGAATATCCGTGAGAATCTGAACTTTGTCGCCCTCCTTAATGAGTCCCATCGCTATGCCTGCAACGTGGCATCTTATGGGAACGCCTGCGTGCATCATCGAGAGAGAGCCTCCGCAGATTGAAGCCTGAGAGCTTGAGCCGTTCGACTCCATGATGTCCGAGACAACTCGGATAACGTAGGGGAACTCTTCCTCTGACGGAATGACGGGAAGCAACGCTCTTTCAGCGAGTGCGCCGTGTCCGATTTCGCGGCGGCCGGGTCCTCTTAATGCTCTTACCTCGCCGACTGAGTAAGGCGGGAAGTTGTAGTGTAAAAGGAATCTCTTTGCGGGTTCGTTGAGCTTTATGCCGTCCTGAATCTGGTCGTCCTCGCCGATCATTCCGAGTGTTGTAGTTGCGAGGGACTGAGTTTCGCCGCGCGTGAAGAGTGCTGAGCCGTGAACTTTCGGGAGTATTCCAATCTCGCAGGTTATCGGGCGGATCTGATCCATCTTCCTGCCATCGACACGAATATGCTCGTTGATGATGATTCCGCGCATAATGGCTTTGACTCGGCTGTCTACGAAAGCTGAGATGTATTCTGATTTCGTTGGGTCTTCCTTGATGAGTTCGCTGAAATGTTCGTTGGCGGTATCTTTTACGGCGTTGATTTTCTTTTCGCGTGGTTTCTTCTCGTGTATTCTTACGGCTGAGTCGATTTCGCTGTCTAAATTCTCGCGTATCCAGTCGTCTACTTCGGGTAACTTTTCGGGCAATTCGATTTCGAGCTGAGGCTTTCCGATTTCCTCTTTCATCTGTCGGAAAAGGGCGATGATTTTCCTTATCTCATTGTGGGCGAGTTCGAGGGCGTCAACAAGAAGCTCCTCCGATACCTCATACGAACCTGACTCAACCATCGTGATACCGTCATCATGTCCGGCGACGATGAGGTTGAGCATTGAGTTCATCATCTGCTTCTCTGTTGGGTTGACGACGAGATTTCCGCCTATGAGTCCGATTCTCACAGCACCAACTGGGCCGCCCCATGGGATTCCTGAGATTGAGAGGGCTGCGCTTGCCGCGTTGATTCCGAGAATGTTGGGAGGATAGACCTGATCCATAGCGAGGACCATGTTGACGACCTGAACGTCATTCCTCATATCGTCGGCAAAAAGCGAACGTATAGCCCTGTCCGCGACTCGTGAGCCGAGTATCGCCGAATCTGCGGGCTTACCCTCACGTTTGATGAAGCCTCCCGGAACTTTTCCGGCCGCGTAATATCGCTCCTCGTAGTCCACAACGAGCGGGAAGAAGTCGATACCTGTCCTTGCTGTGTCAGACATGCAGGCGGTTGAGAGCATTACGGTTTCGCCGTGAGAGGCTATGACTGCGCCGTTAGCCTGCTTTGCGATGTGTCCTGTCCTGAACACGAGTTCTTCTTCTCCGATTTTCACGCAATATATTTTTTCTTTCTCCAAAATCCTTTGTTCCTTCCTGATAATTTTTACGGAGTATATTGTACTCAAATCTACGGGAAAAATCACGCCTTAAATAAAGCAAAACCCCCCGAGAATGTTTGGGGGGTGCGTGAGTTTGTGTGAATTGTACTTGGAAGCTAAAGCCCTCAATTCCCCGCAAGAATCGTGAAGTCGCCTTCCTCAATGACTGGTCTCTTGAATCTTCTGTCTAAGCTGAATTTCTCTATCATGATTCACCACAAAGACCAATTACTGAATAAGAACTTTTCGGGATTAGTGTGCGTGACCATCTGAAGCCCATTGGAAAACATATCGTCATAAAGTTCATCTCTTGTCCCAATCTCAGAGACTACAGCGGTCTCTATGTTAGCACCGTCATTATTTTCAAACTTCACATTACTCAGTCCCACCCATGTATCAGGGTATCGCTCTTCAATTTCCTTCCATGTCAGACGCTCATCTGAATTAGTCAGCATACGATCTACAGCGTTCTCCTTTCCGTTCTCATGCAAGAATAATTCTACCAGAGAAAAGCAAAACCCCCCGAGAATGTTCGGAGGGTGATTTTGTGTTCAGCGCGTCTTAAACATCTATGCGTTCGTACTTCATATATTCGGAACAAATTCGATTCTCAATGTCACATTCATCGCATTGGCCAGACGTTTGAGAAGATTCAAACTGGGATTCCGATTTCCAGTCTCAAGCCGGCTAATATCGGCCTGACTGATACCAGAACGCTTAGATAGTTGTGTTTCCGTCATACCCGATCTGATACGAGCATCAAAAATAGCACGAGTGATATTCAGTTCAGGTTGAATCGCCTCATACTCCCGCCGAAACTCTTCGTCACGCATTAACTCTTTTGTCAGTTCATCCAAATCGCTCATGACTTCAACCTCTTTCTCAAAAAATAATATGAGCCTATTTGTCAACATCATCTCCGCCTCTCAGTCCCCACAGCCCCTCCCCACACAAGCAAAACCCCCCGAGAATTTCGGAGGGTGTCTTTGTTTTCAAGCCTCGTGCGAGGCTCACGTCATTGCTTCTTTTCGGGGCTTTATACCTTAGCGGACAAACATACCGACAACAGTCTTATCGTTAGCTTCAGAATAATACGTATCTTTGTTCGGAGTTTTCCCATCGCAAAGCCCTACTGACTTTGCACGTCCTTCGAGTTTGTTCTGTATGGCGGTTTTCTCTGTATCGGTTCCAGATATAGTGTAGGTAACAAACCAACCACTAGCATTTACCACTATGTCATAGTTGGAGTCCACAGTCTGAGAATCCGATGCCTTTAGGTATTTCAGCACATCATCCTTGAAGGTTTTGCTAATCTCGTCAGCGGTAGTTTTACCTTCTGCAGCATCGAGATGGTCAACATAGTACGCAAGTGCTGCCGTCTTGAGGTTTCTCAAGTTGCTGACTATGTTGCTTGCCTTCGCTGACGTTACAGCCTCAGTGCTTGAGAGCATCATCATAGCCGACAGAATTCCGATTACGACGATGACGATGAGCAGTTCAACGAGTGTGAAACCTTTACGAGAGTTCTTCATGATAGATTTTCCTCCTTTAATTTTTATCGCACCTGAAGCGCGACAGTGTCCTGATTTGTGTAGGTACGCTTATGAAAGTCTTTGGGTATATATTTCAGATCGTTAATTACTCCTGCGTCTGTACCCTTAAGCCCAAGTGATTTAGCACGTCCCGCGAGTTTCTTCTTTATCGAGGCAACCTCTGAAGCCGACCCCTTGATTTCGTACAGAACCCACCAAGAATTACCGTTGTTGCTGGACTTCTTGAGCGCGTAATTCGCCATATCCGGATGGTCTTTGCCATGTCCCAGATACCTTTTCATTATGTCTTGAACGGTCATTTGTTTACCATACAATACATCCAAAGCTGCCGAAACATTTTTGGGATCTGAGAAGTAATCATAGTTATCGGCATAATACGCAAGTGCCGCCGTCTTGAGATTCCTAAGATTGCTGATGATGTTGTTGACTTTTGCCGACGTTATTGCTTCGGTACTGGACAGCATCATCATGGCTGATAGTATCCCGATCACTACAATGACAATCAGTAACTCAACGAGAGTAAACCCCTTGCGTTTCGTTTCATGCCTCATGAAAACTATTCCTCCTCTCTGACGAAGTTATTCCGAGAATTTCTCCCCATTAGCGCGATTTGTCTGTCCTTTATCTACCCTCTTTCCTTCTTGCTAAAGAGCTTTGCGCCAGACAGCTCATCGTCGCTGCAATAAGGCACCAACACTGCATAACGCAAAGCCACACACAACTAGAAGTATTCTATCTATAACCTGTGCTATAATTCACACAGGACAAGATACAACTACTAGCAACACCCGAATATGTCGGATGTTTTGGTTTGTCGCAGAACCAATTATAGCACAAAATTATTCTTGTCCAATATTTTTTTAATGTCTAAATTTTGGAAATAATAAATCTCTTTACCTCGTTCTTTGGAACATCATATCTTTCAGCAATCTCTGAGACTATATCCCTCGCCGTCATTCCGTCCTTTAACATTGCAAGAGCCTCTGATGTCCACGAATCATTGACCGCCTCTACCGCTCCGTCAACAACAAGAACAAGCTCGCCCCTCAATCCTTCATTCACCCTTTTGAGAATTACGCTGAGAGTCCCGGCGATAGATTCCTGATAGACCTTACTGATTTCGCGCACCAAAGCAGCCTCCCTGTCCCCGAAAACTTCAATCATCTCCGCAATGTCTCTCGCGGCCTTGTGGGGTGAAACGTAGAAGCACAACGCAGCCCTTACATCTCGAACGGCCTCAAAGACCCTAACCCTCTCACCGTGTTTCTCAGGCGGAAATCCCATGAACATGAACGGCTGAGGCTTTAACCCCGACATGAGAACCGCAGGAATCACCGCAGAAGGGCCGGGAAGTACGTCAACCGAAATCCCCTCATCCATCGCACGGCGAAGCAATATCCAGCCAGGGTCGGAGATTCCCGGAGTTCCTGCGTCGGAGATTACGGCAACTTTTGCACCCTCGCGGAGTTTTTCGAGCAATACGGGGAGCTTCTCATTTTCGTTGTGAACATGGAACGATGTCAATGGCTTCTGGATTTCGTAATGCCGGAGAAGAATGCTCGATGTCCTCGTGTCCTCGCAGGCTATTATATCAGCCTCACGGAGAACACGAAGCGCACGTAGCGTAATGTCCTCAAGATTTCCGATTGGGGTCGGTACTAGAGTGAGTGGCATGATTATTCCCGTACGATGTCGATCACTGTTACTTCAGGCAGAACGAACAGCCTCATCATCGCCTGGTTGAAGCCTACACCGTTGCTGACGTAGACATAGCCGCCCGCTTTCTTTGAGAGTCCCTGTACGCTGTTGAGTGCCATGTTCTTAAAGTATCCAAGTGGCCAGAACTGACCCCCGTGAGTGTGTCCTGATAGCATTAAGTCGAAGCGTCCCTCCGCGTCTTCCGGGACTCCCGGCCTGTGCTTGAGGACGAGTACGAATCTTTCAGCGTCCTCCGGCTCAAGGTACGGCCTGATCCAACCGTAATGTATGTCTTCGAGGCCGAGTATCGTAATTCCGGCGGCTTCACGGCGTTCGTTGATGAGGAGGTCGTAGCCGCATTCTCGGATTATCCCCTCAACGTCAACGTCAAGAATAATGTAATGCTCATGATTCCCGTTGACCGCAAATGCACCGTAACGCGCTTTTCCGGCGGCTTCCTTCAACATTTCAAGCTCGCGTTTCCGGCATGACATATCACCGTCAAGAGTATCACCGCCGAGCAACAATATATCCGGCTTTTCATCATCAACAATCTTCATGACGCGCTCAAAGTGTTTCAGGGTGTACAATCCGCCGATGTGAATGTCTGCCATGAATACTATTCGGATTCTGTCCGTGCCTTCGGGAAGTTTCGATGTTGGGATTGTTACGTAACGTGGCTGGACGTAATATGCCTCGAACATGCTGTAGCCAGTAACGATTATCATCAGGACAACCGCGCAGGCTGCTTTACGTTTCGTGAATGCCCTGAATCTCGTAATAAGACTCACCCCAAAGAATGACAAGAAGCCATAAAGGGTGATGATTATAACGTTTAAGTTCACAGCCCGGACGATTTCAGAAAAGTGGAAAGGGAAAATATCATATTCCGCCATCTCAAAGTCAAACTGAGTCTCGTATCCCATTGCCAGACAAAATATAATCAACAGCACAAAAACGTTCAGCAAAAATTTCGGAACTCCAGCTTCCTTCAGCTTACGGCAGATGTACCAAAGTGCGCCCAGCGTCATTGTTATGTACCAAGACAAATTATCACTCCTCCCTATACATACCCATCAGGCTCGTAGGCCGTCAGGATTTCATTCGTGTAATTCCCCTCATCGTCCCTCACAAAAAGCGGAGGAAGAATATTCATACCCTCGCCGCCGCCCTTTACGCACTCGCATAGAAACACTCCCGAATTATAATCCATCGCGGGATAAACCGGCCTCATTCTCTTGGGAATGATCCTGTGATCCCTCATTGCCGAAAGGAAAACGTCAAGCCTCTCGCTCGTGAATATGGTGAAAAGTCTCCCCCTGCACTTCAGGACTCTTTGAGCTAGTTCCGCAACGTCGTCGGGCGTGCATGAGACCTCAAGCCTTGATGTCGTCCGAGAATCATCGGGGCTTTCACGTCCGGCACTGAGCGAGGAGTAAGGAGGGTTCACGGCTAGGGCATCATACTTTTCGCGCGGCAAAAGATTCTTGTCTCTGATGTCCCCAGCAATGAATTTTACTCTGTCAGTGAGGCCGTTGTTTGAGACATTGAGAGTCGCAAGCTCTATCAGTTCCGGCTGAATGTCAACACCTGTAACATGAATCTTCCCATGCTTCATGGCCAGAAGCAGCGACACCGCACCCGTCGCGCACCCTGCCTCCAAGACTTCCCTTGTCCCGGAACGTACCTTCACCCACGCCGACAATAATATTGTGTCCATGCTAACTCGCTGACCGTTCAATGGCTGTAAGAGTTTCAGCCGCCCGAACAGCATATCATCGCACGTAGTCTCAAGCATAGTTCTCAGGATTGATGCCGACAGTTGCCGAAAGCCCCGCCTCAATCATCGTTACGCCGTAAATCAGGTCTGCACGCTCCATCGTCGCCCTTCTGTGTGTCATCGCAATAATCTGGACTGAATGCGAATATTCCCGCGCAAGTTCCGCGAAACGCACAAGATTATACTCGTCGAGTGCAGCGTCAACCTCGTCAAGAACCGCGAGAGGGCTTCCCGCAGCCTCAAGTGTTGCAAATATCAAAGCGATTGATGTCAATGACTGTTCACCGCCTGAAAGCTGGGAAATGTTCTGCAACTTCTTTCCCGGCGGTCGCGCAAATATTTCGACTCCTCTGTCCCAAACTGAGTCGCCGTCCTGAAGGGTCAATCTCGCCTCACCGCCCCCGAAAAGTCTCACGAATAACTCATTGAATCGCGAGTCGATTTTCGACATTGAAGCCGTGAATGAGCGTTCAACCTGAGAGTCAGTGTCGGCGATTAACGCTGTCAGTTCGTCCGCTGATGTGTTCACGTCGTCGAGCTGGTCAGTGAGGAAGTCTATTCTTTCGGCCAATGACTGATCTTCCGAGATGTAGCCGAGATTATACGCGCCCAGAGATTTCAATTCGCGTTCGAGTTTCCGCAACGATGAGGTCAATTCGCGCCCGCCCTCTGTTGTGCTGGCCTCGCCCGCGTCGTAGGGGTATTTCTCCTCCCATAACTCGATGAGCTGTGAGCATTCCGCCTCAACGTGAGCGATTTTCCCGTCAATCTGCGAGATGTTCCCCTTCATGGCCGAAATGTTCTCCGACGAACGCGCCGACTTCTTACGGACAGCTTCAAGTCTCCTCATTGCGCCCGCGAACTCGTTGTGCTTCTTTGCGATTTCCTGCCTAAGCGACAACTCCTCACGGTACGCGCTGACCTTCTCACGTCCGAGCCTTGAAAGCTCCTCACGGTTAGCCCTCTCAGTCTCAAGCCCCGAAGAAATTTCCGCCTCCGCACGTTCAATCCCAGCGACAGCCCGCGAATAATCACCGTCAACGCGCTCATAAAGCGTCCTAGTAACGTTCAGCCTTTCAGTGAGAAGACGAATCTCATTCCTCAATGGCGAGAGCAGAGCCTCCGAGTCGTCCTCGTGAACCTCTGGAAGCCCCGACAATTCCGCCTCCAGAGCCTCAATTTTTCCGGCCATGTCCTCAATTTCACGGGATAATTTCTGAGACCGTGATTCGAGTTCGGCTTTCTCATTCCTGAGACGTTCGAGATTCTTGCTGACGGATTTCAACGCCCGCTGTTCCGCGTTAATTTCTGACCTTACATCTTCGAGCCGTGCTTCTGTTTCCTCGGCCTGAGACCTGATTTCACGTTCCGATTCTGAAAGTGCTTCAAGTTTTCCTGTAAGCTCCGTGATTTTCGCGCTGATTTCTTGGGCTTTCTGTCTCGAAGTTACCGCGCCGGATTTCTGACGTATCGCACCGCCTGAGACGGTTCCGTTTGACGCGAATATATCACCCTCAGCCGTAGCAACCGGGAACCTCGCGCCGTGCCTCACGATTTCCGCGCCCGTAGCGTAATCCCGCACAATGAGGAGGTCTCCCATCATGTGAGAGATCGCAGCTTTCCATTCGTCGGCAACACTCACTAAATCCATTACCCAGCCTATAACGCCGTCCCCGAAAGCGAGCCTGTAATCCCTTTCTCTAGCCCTGCAACGTTCGAGAGCGAGATATGTTGCACGTCCTGCCCTGTTGAGTTTGAGGAAGTCTATACCTTCCTGAGCCTCCTCCATAGTGTGAACGAGAAGCCAATATTGACGGCCTCCGAGAAACGCCTCGACAGCCTCCGCGACTTCGGGGCTTGAACATGTGAACACATCGGCCGCCGCTTTGGGACGTGAGAGAAGGATATTTTTCTCCGCTGCCGTTAGAATTATTCTGACTGGTTCGGGAAGGTTGAAAGTGCCTGAAATCTGGTTATATTGCGATTCTGAATGAGACAATTCGCGCCTTATCGCCTGAATCTCTGAGGCTTTCTGTTGATATGACTGCGATAATCGCGTAAATTCTTCTTCGAGTGAAGCCTTGCGGTCATTGAGGCGTGTCAATAATTCCTGATGCGATGATAATTCCGATTCTGACTCGCTGATTTCGTGGAGTATTGCGTCATTTGATGATGAGGCTTTGAGTTCGGCCTCTTTCCGCGAGAGGTTGAGCCTCAATCCAGCCATGTCGTCGAGAACTTTCTTTCGCCGTGTGATTACTGCCTTTGCCTCGTTCTGGGACTTTCGGATTTCCGCCTCGCGCTGTGAATATTCTTCCTTCTTCCCGCGAAGCTCAATCCCTAATTTCTCATGCTCGCTGTGTGTCCGTTCACGTTCCTGCGACAGTGCCTCACGCTGTACGGTGAGCGTGTCGAGTTCGTCTGTGAGAATCTTCCGCCGTGCCTTAATGTCCCGTACCTGCGCCGAAAGCCGGAAAGCCTTGCGGTGAATTGCGTCCTTCCTCGACGTCAGAGCCTCAAGCCGTGCGGTGTACTTCTCGTTACCGTCATAGCCCTTCAGTCTCTCCTCGTAAGATTTCAGCCCGAACGCCCAAAGCCTCCCCCACCTCTCCAAACCTTCAAGCCTCGACTCCAATATATGACGCTGAAGCTCAAATTCTGACTGTTCACGTTCGCAGTTGTAACGCTTGACGAAGTAATAATCATGCCTCAAAACTTCAAGGCTGTCCATTATTCCCTGAGCCTGTACAGCGACGTCAACCTCCTCCGAGATTTCCGAGCGTCTGGCCTGCAATTCGTCGATGAGTGTCTTTATTCGCCCTGCCTCTGATTGAGCGTCCTGAAGTTTCTTGAGACTGTCATCGCGTTTTTCCCTGTAACGTTCAATCCCGAAAAGCGCGTCGAGCTGTTTCCGCCGTTCCTTTGGACGCTGGTGGATAGTCTGAGAAATTTCGCCCTGCCCTATCAGAGCAAATCCCTCGCCCTCAAGCCCGAAACGCTGTTTAACGCTGTCGAGTTCCTGAAGGAGTATTTTCCTTCCGTCAACGTAGAGTGATGAGCCTGCTTCCTGCGAGTATATCCGCCGGAGTGTTGAGCGTTCGTTGCCGCCCGTGAGCCTTAGCGTTACTTCTGCGGACGATGCTGGTGGTGATGAGCCTGAACCCTGAAATAGAAGGTCGCTTTGCCGTGTAATTCTTAGTCCTGACGCTGAGGCCTCGCCGAGAATCCATTTCAGCGCGTCAAGAATGTTGCTTTTTCCCGAGCCGTTTGGGCCGACTATTGCCGTGAAATTCTGGGAGAACGCAAAATCGCACTGTGTCCCGAAACTCTTGAAGCCTTTCAGCCTTAATGATGATATGGGCAAATTTTAATCTCCTTTCAAATGGTAAATATACCACATCAGGAACAGCCGGGAGTGTCCTTGCTTTACATTTTGCGCGTTGTGATAAAATACTCAAGAATTTTTTCAAAGGGAGGAAACGCAATTTATGAACAAAAATAGGTTTTTGGCGTTCATAGGCATGTCAGCGATGATATTCGCGCTGGCACTCGTTACGGGCGGCTGTGGCGGAAGCAGCAGCTCTGTTAGCACGGGGGGGGGGGGGGGGGGGGCTAAACCCGTCCGGCAATTATTTTCTG
>CALGGR010000124.1 GCA_937915755.1 uncultured Fretibacterium sp.
TCGCATCGCCGATCTTAACTGTAGCTACACCGTCTGCTTTCGTAACATTCCTCTGATGAGGTCTGCTCGCCTTGTTTGACGAATCACCGAATATGCTACTAATACCGCTTTTGATATTTGACACCATATCAGAAAGCGCTTTAAACGGAGCAGAAGTCGGTACAGACTTAACGGTATCGATAAGCCAGCTGAAGAAACTACGAACTTCGTCAAAAACATCGCCAAACGTGATTTTCGAGAGCTTCTCAAATGCTTGTCTAATGCCGTCTATGACATTGCTTAGTGTTTCGTTTTGCCCTATTGATTCTTTTAAATTATTAAAGAATCCGCCAATGCTAGACTCTATTCCTCTAATGTCTAACCCGGTTAAATCTTGAATGAAATTAGCGATCGTGTCATGTATCTTGGCTAAGAAATCGCTCTTCATGATTGACTGGAACGCATTCGTAATACCGCCAATCACATCAGAGAAACTGATGCTCTTTAAACCAGATAGTGCAGATTCAAACTGATTTTTTATAGCCGTACCAAGTCCTTCGTTCGCAAGATCTGATGTAAACTTATTGAAGTTCGCTTTAATCGTTCCAAATATTCCGCTATCCGAAAACGACTTTTTGGCTGTTTCCAGGTCGTTTACAAATGCATGTACGTACTCGTTTGAACGGAAGAAGTTTTTAATCGCATCTCCAGCGTCTTTGATTTTAACGTTCGATATAGACCTCAAACTATCGTGAATCTCTGTCAGAATCCCAGACACGGCTTTATTGTTCTTGATCGGCTCTATGAAATTAGAGAAGCTCTGAGTTATAGAACTAAAGTCAAGGCCTGTTATCGACTTGAATTTTTCGCCCAGGCTTTCTTTTAAGTTATTAAACGCACCGCTGTTGATAACGCTCTCAAAAGCATTCTTTATAGGAGTTGCAACATCAGATATCTTAAAGTTTCTAATACTTTCTAAAGCACTAGACAAGCCATTTGCAATTTTCTCTTTTATAGACTGGAACAAATCGCTAGATACTATAGCAGAAAAGGCCTTCGACAAATTATTTCGAATTCCATTGAATAAACTCGAGTAATCAAAAGACGCTATCCCGCTGGCCAATTCACTGAAAAAGTTAGAAATTGTGCCTTTTAACCCATTCTGTTTTATGCTTGAAACAAACGACGTCACCGAATTACGGATGCCGCTAAAGAAAGAAGTAGCAGTAGTTTTTATTGCTGTAAATTTGTCTGTCAAGCCATCAAACTGAATGCTAGAGATGAACTCCTTAATTTTAGTTCCAGCTTCTCCAATACGAACGTTTGCTATAGCCGTTAAACCGTCATGCACTTTTGAAAGTATCGCGGACACAACTTCATTGTTTTTAATAGGTTCTATGAAGTTGGAGATCCGTTCCGTTATTTCGCTTAAGTCAATGCCTGTGATAGATTTTAGCTTATCGCTAATCAATGTTTTTATGTTATTAAAAATCTCGCTGTTTGCTATGCCATCGGTAATGCTTTTTATGATTGGGCTTAAATCGGAAAGCTTAAAGTTCCTAATGGCTTCTAAAGCACTTGTCAGTCCGTTTGTAATTTTCTCTTTTACTGACTGAAACAAATCACTAGATGCTATTGCAGAAATTGCTTTAGCCAAATTAGTGCGAATGGTATTAAACAGATTTGCGTAATCAAAAGAAACTATACCGTCAAGCAAACCGCTGAAAAAGTTAGAAATTGTGCCTTTTAGGCCATTCTGTTTTATGCTTGAAACGAACGATGATACTGAATTAAGGATACCGCTAAAGAAATTCGTAATAGTATTTCTTACAGACGAAAATTTTTCTATGAGCCCTTCGAAATCAAAGCCAGAAAAGAAGCCTTTTACTTTGCTGCCTATATCCCCGATTCGTACGTTAGACAACCATTCGAATACGGCTTTAATCTTATCTATGATAAACGTTACTACTTCGTTATCTTTTATCGATTTAAAGAAGTTCGACACACTAGACGTTAAAGCACCAAGATCTATTCCGGTCAAATCTTCAAATTTTTCTACAATTGTATCTTTGACCTTTTTAAACAGATCGCTATTTGCTATGCCAAGAAACGCATTTTTAATGCCATTAACGATATCCGAAAATTTGAGATTAGAAATCGTACTTTTGATGTTATTAAAGACCTCAATAGCTTTTTCTCTAATCTTCGTTACGAAATCGCTAGACATTATTGCGGATATTCCTGATGACAAAGCGCTTTTAATATTTTCAAATATTGTAGAAACATCAATGGACTTTATGGCGTCAACTATATCGGAACCGAGATTTTTGACAGCATTTAAAAAACCACCGGACTTCCAATCATCTACGAACTGCAATAGCCTCCCAAAAATAGTGCTTCCGATCTCTTCTATCTTTACCTTAGCGAGTCTAGCTGTAGCTGTCAGATCTTCAATAAGCGATCCATCGCTAAAAAGGCCTTTGACTTTATCAACAATATCCCCAAAAGTAAGGCTCCTAAGCCATTCTATTCCCTCTTTTAGCTTACCAATGAGGGCAGATACGGTTTCGTTTTTTCCTATTGTTCTAAAGAAATCAGAGACTGTATTTGTTACGGATTCGAAGCTTATTCCCGTTATAGACGAAAACAAACTTTCGAATTTCTCTTTAAGGGCCTGTATCGGTCCACTTTCTACGATGCTAGACAGCACGCTTCCGATCTTATCAGCGATATCGCCAAAACTAGTGTTTAAAAGTATATCTTTAAATTCGATAAGCTTCTCTTTAGCGCTATCGATAATACCGCCAAAGTGATCAACAACGAATTCTTTGATGCCTGAAAACACGTTTTTAATTTTATCTATTATACCGCTGTCTGTAATCGGCTTTACTAGTTCTTTTATCGAATTCGAAAGCCGTGTTCCAAAGTCTCCCTCGCCAAATAGCAAAGTGTTAAGTGCTTTCGTAACAGACGTCACGAACACAAGCACCCCAGTGACGCCAGTTGCCAAAATTTTATCTAGCAAACCTGTCATACTGGTAACTTTGGTTATAAGATTGCCTAGTATTGTCCCAACGCCCTTAAGAACACCAGAAATTACCTGAGCCGCTTTAGACAAAAGGCCTGTGAAATTGTAGGTCTTGTTTAATTCCGACGCGACCATCCCCAAAAGAGGAACAAGAGCAACCGCTATCGTTTTTAGAACGTTGAACTTACTGAAGCCTCCAAGCAACGGTATCAAAGATCCAGTCGCAGATGCTACATTCTTTATTCCAGCAACCATTGGATCGAATGCCATGGAAGCGACTTTCATCGAGATCAACGCTGGAAGTATGGGACTGATCGCTTGAAAAACAGATCCGAGAATCTTAACGAACGGAGAAATAACGCCAATAGCTGTTTTTATAGCAGAAGCAATTCCAGAGAACAGCTCTTTAATGTTCTCTTTCTGGCCATCAGTCAGCTGAATGTTCTCGGTCAGGTTCTTAAAGCCATACGACATGTCAAGGAGAACATCGCCAAAACCTCTTTCGCCGTTTGACATGATCCCGAACAGATTCGAGAAGCCTTCTGCTGCAGAACTCACGATATCCATAATTACCTGAGCTATGTTCTTAAGGCCTTCAAGAACACTGTCGCGTCCAGTAAACTCTTCTCCAGTGTCAAGGTTTAGGATCTTTGTATCATGCCAGTACTTTAACGAGGCATTTTGAAAATCTGAAATCTTTCCAATAGCGCCGCCGATCGTATCAGAAATCCCGGTCCAAAGATCTTTTGCCTCTTCGAAGTCACCGATGATGTATTCCCAAGATTGCGTCCATCCGCTTCCCAATGCCTCCTTAAGAGTATCAATAAGCATGCTGAACGTCTTTACTTTTGTAGCAGCATCGTTGGCTGTGCTAGCAAGGTCAGCAATCTCTTTTGCTTCTTCTGCGGTGTAACCTTTGGACACAAGATCCGATATAGCTTCGTTGTACTTTTCAGCGGTGCTCACATCAAGAGCCAGCTGATTCAATGTTTCGCTAAGAACTTCAGTAGTAAGCCATCCGCCCTTACTTAACGACTCTCTGAACGTGCCGTACTTCTTTATCGCCTCATCGACTCCAGTCCCAAGAGCCCGGGATGTTCGTTTCAAGGCATCCTGAAACACCTGGCCGCCCATGTTTGCATTAACTACTGAGTTCCAGTCCTGAAGAGAGACCTTACCAGCGGCTAATGCCTGAGACAACTGGTACATTGCAGTTGATGCCTGTTGAGCGCTCGAACCTGATACGGCTGCCAAGTTCGCGATACCCTGGATTGCTTTCGTGGACGTCTGCAAATCCAGACCAGCTGCCGTAAACGTACCGATGTTCTTGGTCATCTGCGTAAAGTTGTAGATAGTCTTATCGGCATATGTATTAAGCTCTCGCAGTGAAGCGTTGACCTCGTCCAGGGTGGTATGATACTTAGAAGTATTGGCGAGGATCGTCTGAACAGAATCCATCTGGGTTTCGTATTCTTTGAAACCATCGATCAAAGGCTGTATCGTTATACCTTTAACCATTCTTTCGGCTTCCATGACGATCTTCTTCTTGATCTCATGGACTCTCTCGCCAAGCACACCAAACCTGTCAATTATCTGGTCAAGCTGGTCACTAATCGATGACATGTCGACGTTTTTAGCGGCCTTAGCTACATCCTTTAAACCGTCGGTTCCGCCTTCGAACTTAAGCCCGGACTCAAGTTCACGGATGGATTCGAGACTATCTTCAATTCCTTGCTGGAATTGTGAGTTGTCGAATTCGAGTTGTACTACTTGGTTATCTATGATTTCACTCACAGTCTCTTAACCTCCTTCCAAGCGTTTGCCGCAATCTCATCCATCACTGGCTTTATAGCGGGGTTGATGTAGTTTCTCCCTTTGACAAAGCCGCCACTAGGTGTGACGTGATCGTACTGAAGTATTATTGCTACGTTAACGCCGTTCTGTACATTACTATTTGTCCATATTATTTTAACAGTCTTCTCTGTGAAAACGATTTTATATCCCCAAGAAGCTGCAGTTTTTCCAGTTTTAATAGGAGTGGCAGCTGATAAAGCATCAACACCCATCTGGGCATACTTTTCAAGCTCTTCCACCCTAGCGCTATTCTTAAGCGATAGCAGCCTTTTGGATGCCTTTGAAAACTTGCCTTTTAATTTAATGCCCACCATCTGCCGCTCCATTCTTATCACCCTTTAGAGTGATATTGTCTCCTTCTCATTGCATTAAGCGCCTGCTGCTGTGCTAAAGCTTCTCTACGCCCCATCTTCTTAGGCGGCGTCTCTTTAGCTTCGCATACTCTTATTAGAGTCATAAGTCTATTGAAATGCCATTTCTGACAAGGTTCATAAGGTATACCGTAACTAGACATAAGATAGTATATAACTTCAGCAGTTAATACCTCTTTTTTCCCAGGACGTTTCCCATTATCTCTATTTGGGAACCATGTGGCAGTCATAGAATCTTCCATATAGTCAACGATCGCTCTGTAGTTGTCTGCAGTAATGCATCGGTATACATTCGGATCTACTTTCTGAGTAATAGTCATGCATTTGACATAATCCTGAAACTCTTCCATTGTTTGCTGCTTGTTTTCAAGGTAAGGTTTCTTCCACTTAGACTCCCATTTCGCTATAGAGATAAGAGAATGCTCAAGTTGGAGTTTTTGTTCTTTAATATTGATGAACTCGCTAGTGGAGTTATCGAATAGACTGGCTTCTGGAACAACAATCTCAAGCATTCTCAATTACCCTCCAGTTAAGCCTTAGTCATATCAATGACCGCAGCGGTCTTAGCGTCGCCCGTCGCAGTTCTATTACCACTCTCAGGAGTAATCCCACGAACGAACCGAGCCGCCTCATTGGCATCAGTAGCAAGCATCATATAGAAATCGGAGTATGCCTGAGTCTGGGCGAAATCGTCCGCAAGCAAATGACCGTCAAGCGCTTTCTTCCTGAAGTACTTACCATCAGCGCTCTTCTCGCCATAAGATTCGCGAACAATCTTCTTGAAGAGCTCAGCGATCCTCGGCACATCCTTGGAGTCAATAACCCTGGTAAGCATCTCAGAGAATCCGCCGGTCGTAGCGTACTGCATATCGGCAATCTCCGCAGGTGTCAAATTAAAGCAAAACGTCTCTTTTCTTTCGTTTCCGTCAAAGTCTGTATAAGTCATCGGATATTCAATCATGATATACTCCTTTCATGTTTTAGAGTAAACGGGCCCGAGAATCCCCGGGCCCTTTTGTTAAACCGATATTAATCTCAAGCTGCCGTCTTCATGATCGCAGCAACATCATCCGGGAGAAGCAGAGTAGACTCTGTCCCAGCTGTAAAGTACGTATTCGCAGCGAACTCCGGAGCAACTGTAGCGCTAACCGCCTTATAATAGGTGCCAGACGCAAACGTCGGTGCATTATCGCCTGTAACAGCGGCATAATCACTGCCATCGTTGGTGAAGTAATCGGTGTAGTTGGTAGCCCAATCCTCAGGCTCGGAAGTCAGCTCCTCGTAGTCTACTCCAGCCACGCCAGCGACTGCAGCGCCGCTAGAGGTCTTATAGTTGGCGTAATTGGTCGCCCAGTCAGCAGGCTCGGAAGCCAGAGCTTCGCCATCCGATCCAAAAAGCACCTTCTCAAGCTCAGCGAGCTTCGCAGAATCCGCCTTGGTGGAGTCGATAGTAAGGCAAGCGATCGGCTGCGCACCGGTAACCTCTACCGGAACCGTGCTGATCTCCCAAGAGAACGTAATCGCCTCCGGAGAGTCGTTAACGGTCTGATAAGATCTCTCGGACGGAGAAGCGGTGGCGCCATAGATAAGGTGCAGCTTATAACCGTAGCTGTCAGACATAACGTCATTACCAAGAACGGTCTTGAAGGCAAAGCCAAAGCCGCGTCTGGTCTGCTGCCCAATGATCACGCCAGGGGCGATCTCGCTAGAGCCATCGCACTCCGCGAACTCATCCGGATAAGTGTAGGCCTCGATCGTTGCACCAAACTCCTCACGAGCGCGAAGGGAAAGATACTTGATATCGTCTGCATACAGAGCCTGCTCATCAGCGCCAGACGGAGACTCAGTGACAGCAGTCAGGCCGTTCCAAGCGACACCGTGACGATAGGTCCCATCGTCCGCCTTGACAAACAACACACCGTTCTTGGTACCGGTTTCGTAAAGTCTCTCGCCGATCTGATCCCATACAAGTTTGGACATAATAATCCTCCATTTTTTTTATTAAAGGTGTATAAGAAAAGTGAAATGATAAAGCTGATTAGACTTAAATACCCTATCAAACTTACAATAGGGTAAGTCAAGTAATTTATCTACAATCGGACTGTCTGGATCATAGTCCACCAACGTCAATAGATAAGAATCGTGGCGGATATACTTCAGATCATCCGCTTGTATATTATTGATATCGTTAAGATCGTAAACGATGCAAGGATACTGGAGCTTAATCGACTCTGGCACCTGGTAGTATACATACTGAGACCCGAGAGCTTCTCTAAGCGCCATATGCAACTCAGATCGGGACCGCATGGTATTCACCTCCAACAGTCAGAGTCATTCTAGGCGCGTCATGTTCAAGCTCAACAGATGAGACTTTCCAACGCGTTCCCATGTACTCAACGTAAGCAATCGTTCTAAAATTTTCTTTGGCGAACGGATCCATGATCACGGACATCTGATTGTTAATCTGGAAGTCGTCGTTAATCTGATCAGAAGTATCCCTACGTCGAGAGACTTTCCTAAGTTCCATAATGTACTTTCGTTCAGTCGTTTTAGCGCGCCAGATTCCAGGCTTCTCAGGATCTTCCGTCATTTCTTCCGTATTAACGAATCCAATGATCCCATAGAATTTGTTCACCATTTTGAAATTCTCCCGATCTTATACTAGGATCAACCCTCAGAAGAGGACTCAGCGGGCAGCCAGTAAGCCTGAGCGGCATGATACTTCACAAGCGCACCAGACATACGGGTCTCCAGCAGATACTTATACTGGTTGTAGTCGATATCGAAATCATTGAAGGAATCGATAGCGCCTCCCTTGTCAGTACCGCAAGCATAATCATTCAGGTTAACCTTAATGCCGCAAAGCTCATAAGTCCCATCGGCGATGTCAGTACGATCCGAGAACGTATAGGTATAATCGTCCATAAGCGGGCACTCGATGATCCTGGAAACTCTAAGGGCAGAGCAAAGCTCAGCGTCAGAGGTATAGATTCTACGCCCGTTCAGATCCTTGACCCAGAGCATACGAGTATGCTTGTCAACGCCCATATACATAACCGGGCTGCCGGTTCCCTTGTAGCGCTTATGCGTCATGGAAATCGCCTCGATGAGCGCAGCGTAGTTGTTCGCGGTCTCAGCAGGCAGAAGCTCCTCAACAGTAAACAGCTCGGAATCCCCGATAATCGGGCGAATGTTCGTCTCGGAAATCTTGGACTCATCCGACTCTTCCCTGCCGTCACCGATAAGAATGGCACGCGCGATTTCCTCGTTAAGCATCAGGCGCATCTCACTCCAGACAAAGTTGACAACGTCAAGAGTCGTGGCGTCAATGATACGATCACGGTCGAGCTGCTGTTTCTTGTAGATAGTCGTCGGGTTGGTCTCACGCTTCACAAGCTTGAAGAACTCATTCAGCTTCTTCTTACCAGTGATGTAACCACGAGCCCTGGCTTCGTCAGCGGTAATGTCAGCAAACAGGTTCTTAATGCGAGCATAGGGAAGATGCCTGGTTCCAGAAAGAACTCCCTGAACCCACTCGGTCTCTCTCTTAATAAACTCGGGAGTGTTTGAAATCGCCTTTGCATCCGGGAAGAGCAGATCGATGTTCTCGATACCATAGTCCTCAGCCGCATGCGCGATAAAAGAGCGCTTGAAAGAACCGCCAAAATTGGCAGCATCCTTGAACGCAGCGTGGCAAAGGGTGTTCATTTCCTCTTTGTTATCTGCATGAATCAGCATACCGTCATCCATCTCCCTAACGTTGTCGTTGTCAAATACATCGTGTTTCACGCCTTTGTCTCCTTCATCTTTGCTATCGTCCATGTCCTTGTCGTTGCCGTTTTTGGCATCGTCAACACCCTTCATGTAAGCTTTTCCAAGAAGAGCCTTGAGAACGACCTTCTGCTTATCGTTCATTGAATTCACAACGTCTTCAGCGGTTTCGTCGTCGGAATCGTCTGAATCGTCAGAGTTATCGGCATGCTTGATTGCCTTTTTCTTCTCTTCCTCTTCAGAATCTTCCTCGTCGTACTCTTCCTCGTCGTCGTACTCTTCAGTATCGTCTTCGACTTTCTTCTTCAGTTCTTCTTTCAAGCCTTCATTCTCTTCGCGATCTTTCATATCTTCTCCATCTTCTGCATCGCCCTCGGGTTTCTTTTTCTTCTTAGGCTCTTCGTCATCTGAGTGGGCAATAATGAGGTTGGCGCTGTTGTAAATCACAGCTTCTCCATCAGACTCGTCTCCATCGGAATGACGAATGTAGTCGATGTAAGCTCCGGGATCCGCAGCAGCAAGAACAAGGCTGACCTCACGAATATTTCCGTGAAGGATCTCATCGCCCTCTTCTGTCTTTCTGCGTTTGATCTGGTTGGCCCAAATAGACATCGACTTGATATCTCCATGCATGACGCTCGCCTTAGCGTTCCTGCCCTGCTCGGTGTCCTCGTTAAGGTAAGCGTACGCATAAATGCCCTTCGGTCTTTCCTGAAGCACAGCATGCCCCAACAGGTTTCTATCGTCGGTATGCTGGTGCTGATAAACAAGCGGAACTGTCATTCCGTCGTTCTGAGAGAAAGCTCCTGGGCGAATTATAGTGTTATCGGTGCAGCGTACATTATTGGTAGCCGCCCAACCACTGAAGTCATACTGTACACCCATGTTCACTCCCTTATGTTATCTCCAAACATCCTGAATACGTCGTTAGATCTTATTCGTGTTTTGTGTTCCGTGTTCAACCGGCCTCAGACTCGCTTCCTGAACTCGAAATTGACGCAAGCAATTCGCTCGGCTCTCCGCTAGAGTTTCCTTTGCCTTCAACCGATGGCATATCGCCGTCCTGCTTAATGTTCTTATTCATCAGCGCGTTAGCCTCTGGCGTGTCAACAGCCTTATAGCCGACAATAGCCCTGACTTCATTAGAAGACAGAATGGCATTTCTAGTAAACCTATCTGCAATATCGGCGAGCTGGTCCACAGGCACAAGCTCGAACGGATCCCTAAAGAACATTATCGCTTGATGCTGAGTTCTTGCTGTTTTAGTCAAGAACTTTCTTGTAAGCTCATCAGTAATTGCAGACAAAATAGGTTCGATCGTTCGGCTATAGTAGTTCTGCATAACAGCAGCATTAGCCGTGCCGTTCATGATTTCTTCGGTTATCGAAAGCTGAGCATAAAGTTGTTGTGTCAGATACTCGACCTGTTCATTTAAGGTGTTACTTATCGGCCGATTAAGCTGAGTTATGCGCTCGGTGCCGTCCGTATAGGCAATGCCGTACTTAGACCCAGAAAGCTGCGTTTCGATGTCTTTCCTTCGATTCTCAGCCTGGAGTCTTCTTTGCGGAGTCTTAACCACATACGGAAGCTGTATGATAAGGTCGAGTTTTCCAGCGCCAGTCTCTTCATCTATATGATCGAGAAGGGCAAGCTTCTTAATGAGTCGTTGCATCGTCGACGAAGATTCGTTCATGACGGCATAGAATGGGTTCTCTATGATAGCAACAAACCTCTTGTCAAACTCGCGATTCTCGTGTTTTCCTGTATGCGGATTATAGATGTTTACAACAATTGTCTGAGGTCTATAGTCAACGATCTTTGCAACTCGCATTTCCTCAACGTCGAAAGCCCCAGGATTCTGAGGGAATGTAGTCGTCACAGTCGGAACGATAGCCACAGAGCCACTGTCAAGCATGTTGATGACTGCCGACCTAATAAGCGAGGATCCGGTTTGATCCAGGTTAGCCTCAATTGTCAGGCACGTATTAAGAGCAGACCTCTTGTTTTCCAAAAAGCTTCCATTTTCATCGGTTATAACATGCTTGATGTCAATGGCAGCAGCGTCAACAGCGATTCTGTTGTACACAGCCGTCGTTATAGATCTCTCGTTACCGCCATGGAACCTCGGCCTATCCGGTCTCGAGCCGTAAAAATAGCCGCCGTCGAATGACGTACTGCCAGTCGGATCGCGTCCGAGAAACGCATCCCAACCGTGTTTTATCCAATCAGTTACACCCATGTCGTTTCATCCCTCATCGCCCTAAGCGTCTTCTTATCTCTTCATCGGACAGCCGATTGCCCTCGTTTTCTTTGGATTCGCTATCGCGTGTTTTGGCCCTGCCACCATTAGAGTCCGCTCCTGACATTTGTCTGTACCTCTCAGCTACTTTCATTACAGAATCTTCATCACCAGAAAGCATAGCATCCATAAGATCGTTTTCGAACTCTGCACGCTCTTTATTCTCCTGCTCTTTCTCGATATCCGACACTTTCTTCTTGCATTCGTCAATTATCTTTTGATTCTTCATTAGCTTCTTGCCGATCTTCTGGGATTTTACGTTAAGCTGCTTAGATTCGTAGTCTGCTTTAGCTGATTTCTCTGCTAGTTTTGTTGACTTTTCTTCATTAGGCTTACGTAAAAAACCGCCATTCTTGGCCTTATCTGACTTATAAGCCAGTTTCTTAGACTTAGAAGCCAAACCAGTGGCCTTCGAATCTATCTTCGCTTTCTTTTTCGAAAGCTTCTCGTTGATCTTCTCGCCCTTATCGGCGTACTTAGCGGCGCCCTGATAGTCACCGTAAATATGCTCGTACCACTTCATACCAAGGCGCCCATAGTGCTCTACGTCTTCGCTATGATCGTACTGACTATAGGCCTCTATTTCGTCATAGGTTATCATAGGTCATCACCTCTTAACGCAAGGCGATAAAGCAGAGGCATTACGCAGTGTCGCTATCAAAGTCCTCTGCATATTCCTTATACGCCACAAAGGCATCTAACGTCGCCGCAAAGGGGTCGATCTTGTCCTGTCCTCGCTTTTTGCCAAGCGTACGCATACCATTATTGTCTTCTTTAACCATGCAGTTTCCCATTGCAAACTGTAGGATTGACTGGTCAAACAATAAAAGCTTTTGTTCAGCCAGCGTCTTGAGCTGCCCAAGCGGAACAGACTCTGTTTTTGCTCCTTGAATCACTTTAACGATGCCATACGAGCCGTTCTCCATAGACCATTTTTCGACAAACTCTTTTGCATTCCATGGATCGAACCCAAAGCATATCACCGTGTATTCGCTATCGTCTATGTACTTAGAAAGGTCGCTATAGACGTCCATCAAATCAAGAATAGCACCAGGCATAACCATAAGCGAACCCTCATTCATGAATTCATCATACTTGATCCTTGCTGCTGGCTCTAGCTTCATTAGAGTGACCTCGCTTATGTAATTCCTTGTCGTGATTCCAAAGCTTCCGTCCCTAAGTGGAAATAGAAACGAAAAACTGCAGAAATCGTCACCTCTAGAAAGGTCCGCGCCCATTGAGCAAGGCATGCCCCAGTAGTCCCTGTGTACAGATGAGCGCAATGTCTCCTCGTACGTAAAGAAGAACGTATAGCCTTCCATAGGGATCCCAAAACGCTTAGCTAAGATGTCGTTTCTGGCGGCCGGCACCTTCTCAGCCCTAAGCACCTCGTCTTGGTAGACTTCGTAATCAACAGTCTGTCCAAGGTTCGGATTGGCTTTTTGCCAGAAAAAGGGAGTGTAAACATACTCTCCAGTTTCCTTGTCGTAATGGCCGATCTCGTCTAATGAGTCCAATCTGTACCACCATATCGACACGTGATCATTCTTGTACTCTCCGTCAAGGATCTTCTCTAGCTCCATTTTTATGTTATCGCCTGGACCGTTTCTGACAGTGCCCTCAGAGCTTGTTGCGATAATTAAGTAATCAGGCATGTTGCCTTTCGCAGCCGACTGTTCAAGAGCGCCTATAGGATCCTCCCTTGTAACGCCTGATAGCCACTCATCGACGGTGGCGATCTTAATTCTTTGCCCCTGAAGCTTGTCTATAGACCACGGTTTAACCTCTAGCAAAGATCCGGTTATAAAGTCTTCGATTCCCTTCTTAGTACACACAAGCTTAACACGATTGGCTCGGTTTCCGGTCGTATTGTTAATCGACCCCATTGTCAGCAGTTTAAAGTAAGGTCCTCTCGATCGCGTTATAGCGGTCCTAAGTGGCTGCATTACCTCTTCTGCTTGAGGCATAGTAGGAGCAATTGTCACTTGATGAGTTGTCGCTCGATTGACTGTAAGGTAGAACGCCTGTATAAAGCTAGAGTACATGCTTTTGGCTGCGCCTCTCCCAACTATTAAAAACTGCTTGTTAATCAATCGACGCTTAATTCGTTTATTGACAAAATGCCCACCGTGCCCATCTGGTCCTGTTTGAAACACAGGTCGTTCAACGAATTGATACCATCCGAACACCTGTTCGCCCCATAGTTTAAAGGTATCCAGTAGTTTTACGTTTGTTCCATCTGTCAATGTTAGCTCATTCTCGCAAAATCTGATCCAACCGTTTATTGCATCCGGATCGTAATAGTAGTTCGGGTTAGCTATTAAACCGTCTATTCGATCCATCTCTTGACCTATCTGTTTGCATACTGGAATTTCACCCCTAAGCACGGCGTCTCTGAATTGACCGTAGTAAATAGGTGTTGCTGTATTAGAAAGCATGCCTAATCCTCTTGCTACTTAAAAAAGCGCTACCAGCGAATATTGTATGTTCTATGCTCCGATGATGTTCTCCTGCGGCGCTCTTCGTCATTAGAGCTAGAGCTGCTATCGTTAGACTCAGAGCTACTAGAGCTACTAGAATTTCTAGAGCTTTGGCTACTTCTAGAATCAGATCTGCTGTCAGAGCTACTAGATCTCTGGCTACTTCTGGAATCAGATCTGCTGTCAGAGCTACTAGAACTACTAGAGCTTTGGCTA
>CALGGR010000125.1 GCA_937915755.1 uncultured Fretibacterium sp.
GCGTTGAGCTTCTTCTTGCAGTCAATACAGCCTATGCCCGCAGACTTGCAGCCCTCGCAGATTTCGGACTTCTCGCTCTCGTCAGGGTTGAAAACTTTGTGCAAGTCCCAGACAGGACACTTCGCGGGGTCTCCGGGATCTGTGCGCCGCATTCTAGCGGGGTCGGTCATCATAGTACGGAGCTTCTGCCACATTGAATCTTCAGACTCTGATATTTCGAGGGCATTGCCGTATGACTTGCTCATCTTTCGTCCGTCTGTTCCGGGAACTTTCGGGGTCGCCGTGAATAAAGGCTGTGGCTCAACTAGGAGTCCCTCGCCGAAAAAGTTGTTGAAGCGTCTCACAAGCTCGCGGGAAATCTCAAGGTGTGCGCTCTGATCCTCACCTACCGGCACGAGTTCAGCCTTGTAGAGCAATATGTCAGCAGCCATCAAGACAGGGTATCCCAAGAAGCCATATGTCCCCAAGTCCTTGTTGCTGATGTTCTGGAGCTGCTCCTTGTATGTAGGATTCCTGTACAGCCAGCCCAACGGCGTAATCATTCCGAGTGCGAGGGCTAATTCTGCGTGCTGTGGAACGTGCGACTGTATGAAAAGCGGCGACTTCTCCGGGTCAAGTCCGACCGATAACCAGTCAAGCAACGCCGTGTAGCAATACTCGCCCGTGTTCGCGCTGTCCTCGTAATTCGACGTGAGGGCGTGCCAGTCTGCAATCGCGTAGAAGCACTCGTAGTTCTCATCGTTCTGCAGCTTCACGAAATTGCTCAAAGCTCCGGCCATGTGTCCCAAGTGAAGCGGGCCGGTTGGTCTCATTGCGCTTAATACTCGTTTCTTCATGTAGTAATACTCCTATATTCTCAGGATTTGAGGCAGTGCCTTGACATCAATTATAACTGTCTCAATCCCGCAGCCTTCAAGTTTAACCGCAAGCTGTGATATTGATGCCCGCTCCATGTCGCCGTGATTGCAGAGCGCGATTGTCATTCCGTCATTAACGGCGTCAGAAATCTCGTGGTACTTCATGTCGGCTGTAATGTAGATGTCAGCCCCGATTGATTTTGCTGAACGCCAGAACTCACCGCCAGAACCTCCGCAAAGTGCGACACGTGAGATTGATGACGGACGGTTCTTCGTGTAAATGTCGAGACGTGAGAGATTCCATGAGGTTTTGAGGTATTCCGCAAAATGCTTTATCTTCATTCTCGGCGACAAAACTCCCCATACTCCGAATGATGAATCCAGAGCTTCAACGTTCTTGAGCCTGAGCAATGCTGCCAACGTGTCATTAACGCCGCCTTTAGCCTTGTCCCAATTCGTATGAGCCGCGATTATGCTTATGTTACGGCGAATCGCTTCAAGGATTGTTCGGCCTTGCTCGGTCTGGTCGGTGATATTTTTGACAGGACGGAATATCAACGGGTGATGCGCTACGATTACGTTACAGCCAAGTTCCTCAGCCTCAATCACAGCCTCGCTTACAACGTCAAGGCAGACACCGATACGCTTTATGTCATCGTCATAGTTCCCCACGAGAAGCCCGGGATTGTCCCATTCCTCAGCGAGTGAGAAGGGCGCGAATGTGTCAATATGCCTGAGTAATCCGCTAATCTTCATGGCCGGGAAGTATCCTTCTTTCGGGGAAGTGTGCGTGAATGTCCTCAAGGAACGCGCCAACTTTTGAAGGTGTATTGATGAAGCTGGCATCTGAAAGTTCAAGCTCGTAGAATGTAACATCGCCGTGCAATTCCGACTTCACTAAATCGAGGAACGGCATGTAGGCATCATAGAGACTCCGCCAATATTCTTCGCCCGCGTCAATCTCGTCCTGCCTTCCGCGTGAGTGAATGCGCCTCATAATCTCGTCGAACTTGCAGCGTACAATCACGAAAAGTTTGGGAGCTTTAACGTATCGAAGGAGTGAGTCATAGAGAGTGAGGTAACAGCCCAGCTGACTGTCGCGGAAATAGCGATCCTTGTAGTAGAGCATGGCATATACCTTGTCGCCGAAGATGCTTCTGTCGAGAATGTAGTTGTCCTTTTCGGATGCACAGAGGTACTGCGCGAAACGTGTAACGAGGAAATTCAACTGCATTGGGAACGCCCACTTACGATCATGATGAAAGCGTCCTAGAAGGTCTAAAGGGTCGCGGAACTCTTCAGGCATAACGTCAAAGCCTAAGCGTTCGGAAAGCAGGCTGACGATTGTGGATTTCCCGCTGGCTGTCATGCCCTCAACGATAATTTGAATCTGTCCCAATAATTCACAGCTCCTTGATGATGTTATGTGAGAATTTGAGGCGATTATACCAGATTGAAGGGGTCATGTTATAATCGCTGCTAAAAATTTCGGAGGTCGTAACATGGAGAACATAACGAGATTTCGCGGAGAGTATGAGTTCCTGAGCAATTACTATGAAGCTCCTCTGACGTACAACGGCTTTACGTATGGAAGCAGTGAGGCGGCGTATCAGGGAGCTAAGTGTGGGGAAGCGGAACTGTTCTCTGGTCTCCGGCCTCATCAATCGAAGACGGAAGCGAGGAAGCTGCCAACCCGTGAAGATTGGGACGATGTGAAACTTGAGGTTATGGAGGAGATTGTCCGGGCGAAGTTCACGCAGAATGAGGAGCTTGCTGAACGATTGCTTAAGACTGGGGATGCAATGATAGTTGAAGAGAATAATTGGCACGATACATTCTGGGGAGTTGACGGTAAGACGGGAGAGGGCTGTAATCATTTGGGCAAAATTCTCATGAAGATACGTGAGGAATTGAGAGGAACTATGGTATAATTCATAAAAATTTCCATCAAGTTTCAATAACTATAAAATTTCAGTAAAAGGAGCGTAGACAGGATGCAGTTTTGCTGCTATAATCGAAGCCACGAAGCTACGCCATAACTATGCCCTTAGAGATGCTGAAATACTGAATACAGAGACCGACGTCCTCATGTTTGGGAGAAATTTTGAACGTGAGGGCGATTTTTTATGTCGGAAAGGAGACATTATCATGGTCAAAAAGTTGTTAGCATGTGTGATGCTGGTGATGGTGCTGGCATCGGGGGCATTCGGTGAGGATGAAATGTGGTTTGACAATAATCTTTCCATTGCAAGCCTCAAGGACGGGAAGCCGGATTATTCTGACGCGAGATTCAGTTATACAGGTTTCTCAATCGCCAATAACGAGCTGACACTTACCAGAGACAATATGAGCCTCACGGGGAGTGTTACGATCTCAGGAGGGAATTATTCCTTCTGGAACGGAAAGGAGATGCAGAAGGTCTCAGGGACTCCGCAGACGTTCAGGCTTGCGCTTCCAACGTGGTCCACAATAGGAAGCGGGGCAGAATTTTATCCTTTCACAGACAGCGGCAGCGAACTCAGATTCGGGATTGAAGCGGACGGCGGGCTTAACGGCGCAACTATGAGCTGGAATTTCCCTGATTACCCCTCAATGAATGGGACATATACGATCCCGCACTACCTGACGACTCAGGAACAGCTTGAGAATCACGTTGTGTACTTCGAGTTCATACGTTCAGGCGAGAACGTAACGGGGATAAATTGGCGCGTAGTGAAGGCTTCAGACACGTCAACGCCGGTATTGCTGGATTTCCCTGTGCAATTTCTCAGGCTGAGGGTATGGAACTTCGACGAGGAGAAAATGCTCGACATCAAGGCGGGCTTCTACATTGATGCAGGACAAACTCCAGAAGGCGTATTGATGTTCGATGACCCCATAAAGGAGTCGGATATATGGTACGTAATGACGAATTTCCGCACGTATGACGAAGAAGTCGAGAAGGCATACAACTGGCATTACTATGTTCCTTCAGAACCTGCGAGTCTGTACCTCTGGAGTCATCATGCGTCGAATGCCTCGCTCGTGAACGGCAAATCCGATTACAGCACCACGAAATTCTCTGACATCTTCTTTGACGTTGAGACCGCAAACGCCGTAATTACTGACAGCGGGCACTTCACCAATGCAGGGCGCGTAACGATTCCCGGAGGAGGGTACACGCTGAAAGACTCTGACACTGGGACAATTCTCTCAACCGTTCCAGCCGGGACTGACAAGACATTTGCGCTGAATCCTTACTCCGGTATGAAAATCGGAGATACTTACGTTGAGTATGAAGCTGTTGACGATGGCGGCAAATATTTAGAGTTCTCAGAAGAGGCTGAATCAAGTCTTCCCGGCAAAATAATAACATGGACATTCCCGGCAGAACTCAACATGAACGGAAGCGGGGTAATCAAGAGCTTTAAGACCACAGCCCAGCAGCTCACATCAGGAGTTCCGTATGTCGAAGTTGTCAGTGAGGACGGCTACATCACAGCACTGAACTACAAGATAGTTACAGCCAATGACACAGCGACAGCCATAACTCCGGGTTACAGGACTGATTTCAACTTCCGCATTTACCGGACAGAGAAGAAATTCGATCTTGAGAACTCCTACAATGTGGGTACTGCCAGCAACAAAGCATCAGGTACATACACTCTCGAAACTCCACAGCCCTTGAGCACAATGAAACGTCTGCGTGTAAGGCTGACGAGCTACGAGGACAGCGACAACCCCGACATCTACCAGTGGAACTTCTACCCTGCCTCAGCCCCCGCGCCCCTCACCATCACTACATCCACTCTTCCTAGCGCAGCACCAGGAACGTACTACACCGTAACCCTCGCTGCAAACGTTCCAAGCGTGTCATGGCACGTATCATCGGGTGCACTTCCGGAAGGCCTCAGCCTCAACTCATCGACTGGGACAATCTCGGGCACTCCCACGACATTAGGCAGATCGACATTCAAGGTTACAGCCGAGATGCCGGGATATACAGGCGCAGAAAAACAGTTCACACTCACGGTAAGAACCCTGATAACTCAGACAATCTGGATATCCACAAGGACAGTCCCCCAAGGTGTTGTTGGAATGTCCTACAATACAACACTTGTGTCAAGTCCTTCCGGAGCAACGTGGACGCTTACGGGCAATCTTCCTGCTGGCCTCACTCTCGACTCATCAGGCAGAATTTCGGGTACTCCGACTGTTTCAGGCAGCTTCCCGTTCACAGTTACGGCAAGCTACAGCACGGCAAGCAGAGTTCGCGATCTCACACTCACGGTGAATCCCCTCAAAATCACGACGGCCTCATTACCGGGCGGGACTGTGGGTGATGCCTACAACCAGACTATCAGCTCCAACGGTTCAGGCCTGACTTGGACGGTGAACACTGAGGCACTTCCGGCGGGCCTGACGCTTGACGAAAACAGCGGGGTACTCTCAGGGACATTGACTGAAGCGGGGGATTACACGTTCACGGTCTATGCGTACAACACATATGCCAGCGCGTCAAAGCAATTCACTGTGAAGGTTCAGGGCAACGGCAGCAGTGGAGGCGGCGGAGGAGGCTGTAACGGTCTGGCTGGTCTAGCCGCAATCGCATCACTCGCGTTCTTCCTCAGGAAACGTTAGCACATAGAGAAAACCTGCCCCATTCTTTGAGGCAGGCTTCTTCTTTGTTGAAACGTCAAAAATGCCTCCTCATGCAATTACACGGGGAGGCAAAAATTTTAGTCCTTCTTTGGGTGAAGATTAGCCAGAGCTTCGGCCATGTCAATCTCCAGAAAATCTGCAACATCAACGAGGAAGTCCGCGATCTTCAAGTGCTGTGGGCAGACCTTCTCGCACTTCCTGCACTTTACGCACGAGCTTGCCTTGCCGTAGCCGTCATTCACGAGGTTTCCGTAGTATATGCGCTCAATCAGGAAGCCTCCGGGTACGCTCTCAGGGTCTCTCTGTTTTGCGGCATTGTAGAGCGCGAAGTAGTTGGGTATCGGGATATTTCGCGGGCATTTGTTCGTCTCGACGCAGTAACGGCACGCGGTACACGGGATTGCGTACCATTTCCGAATAATTTCGGCGGCTTTCATAACGGCCTCGCGTTCCTCATCGTTGAAAGGCGTAAAGTCATTCATTGCGTCAACATTGCTCTTTAATTGCTCAAACGTACTCATTCCCGACAGAACCGTCTGGACGTTCGGGAGGCTCGCAACGAATTTTATTGCCCAATGCGCAGGCTCCCAGTCAGGATGAATCGAGCGCAGCAGCTTGTCAGCCTCGTCTGGTATTACAGCCAATGTTCCGCCCTTCACGGGTTCCATAACGGTAACTTTCAGGCCGTGTTCCTCAGCGACTCGGTAGCATTCTCCGCTCTGTACTCCAGCGTTGTCCCAGTCAAGATAGTTTATCTGCAGCTGAACGAAGTCAAATCCCGGGTGGTCGTCAAGAATCTTTGCGAGGTTCTCCGCCGTGTCGTGGCAGCTGAAGCCGAGCTTGCGAATCTCCCCAGCTTTCCGCTTCTCTTCAAGGTACTCGATCGTTTCCCACTTCTTTGCGCGTTCGTACTGTTCGAGCGTCATGTTGTGAAGAAGATAGTAGTCGAAGAAATCAACTCCCACATTCTTCTTCTGTGCCTCAAAAATCTTCGCGTTGTCCTCGCCCGACTTCATGAGCGCAAGGGGCATCTTCGTCGCAACCGTGAATGAATCTCGCGGGTAACGTTCAACAACTGCCTGCCTCAATGATGACTCGCTCTTGTAATCGTGATACATGTAGGCTGTATCGAAGTACGTGAAGCCGTTTGCGATGAAGTAGTCCGCCATTCGCTTGACCTGCTCGATGTCAACCGTAGTCATGTCGTCAGGATTGAACACGGGCAGACGCATGAGGCCGAATCCTAGTTTCTTCTGCATTTCAGTTTTTCCCTCCTCAAGAGAAATTGTCGGGATTATATACTTAAAGCGTACTTGAAATGTAATTCAGGAAAATAATTACCCCCCCCCCCCGCTGAGTATTTCAACGGAGGGCAATGTTTTGCTTTGCACTTAGTGTGAAAGGAGGCTTCTTCTTCTGTAGAGGTCTTCCTCGATTTCGTCGGCCTGTTCTTCGAGCATGAACTTGTCCTCGAACACCGTAGTTCCGGCTTCGTCTTCAGTTCCTTTGAACGCACCCTTCAGGAATATAGGCGTGATTATAGT
>CALGGR010000126.1 GCA_937915755.1 uncultured Fretibacterium sp.
GGAAGTCGTAATTAAACTTGCGGAAGTAGCTGCCTACCTGTGGATAGCAGATGGGGCGCGAAGGGTCGAGCTCACTCTTTACGTAGTCGCCCAGTTTGATGCAGATGTCCGTCAGCGGGTTCTCATTGCCCAGGCTCCAGATGAGCACCGAGGCGTGGTTCTTGTCGCGGCGGATGGTGGCCTGAGCCCGTTGCTGGAGCACAGGATAGAACTCTTCCTTATAAAGATTCTTGTCGCCATAGCCAAAAGGTACCTCGTCGATGATGTAGAAACCTAAAGAGTCGGCCAGTTCATAGAAGCGTGGCTCACGCGGATAGTGCGACGTGCGGATATAGTTCACCGAGGCCTCCTTCATCAGTTTCATGTCCTTCAGCGTCAGTTCGTCGCTGATTACCTTCACCGTCTTAGGGTCTGTGCTATGGCTGGTGACACCACGGAATTTGATGGGCTGACCGTTGAGCTTGATGACCTTTCCAATTCCCGAGCTATGCTCGCCTACCCGTAGCCTTTCTATCGTCAGTTCACGGAAGCCGAACTTATGCTCGAAGGTCTGGAGCGTCTTACCTTTCTGCATCAGCTTCGTGCGCAGGGTATATAAATAAGGTGTCTCTGCCGTCCAAAGGTGGGGGTTCGCTACATTTGTGCTGCCAACGACTTTTCCTTGTGCATCGAGTATCTCATGGGTGACGACAGTCTGTTTGTTGGCATTGGCAATCTTCACGTCGATGCTGATCTCGCCACTGTTCTTGGGGCTGATAGTCAGGTCAGAGAGATGTGTCTTCGGCACAGCCATCAGCGTCACGTCGCGGAAGATACCGTTGGGTGCCCAATCATCGTTATAGTCGAAGTCGCTGCCAGGGAACTGCGAGATCACCCGCATGGCCAACTCCTGTGTATCAGCTTTCAGATAATCCGTAATGTCGAAGAGCGCCGTATTATAGCCTGACCGCCACGAACCGACCGCCTTGCCGTTGATCCACAGATCATAACCATACAGTACACCGTCGAAACGGAGCACAATGCGCTGCCCTCGCCACTCCTGAGGCACCGTGAATGTCGTGCGGTAATAGCCTGTCAGTGGATTCGGACTGTCGTACTTAGGTTTGCAGAAGCCATACGCCTCCCAACAGCCCGGTACAGGAATCTTGCCCCAAGTCACGTCCTCGGTTGGCACGGTGGTATCTTCCGTAATGCCGTCTATCACTTTCAGACTCCACTCACCGTTCAGGCTCTGCTTCATCAGCGGGTCGGTCACTGGCAGTATGCCCTGAAAGGCATCACGTACTTGGGCACTCATAGCCAGTGTGCTCCAGAGTAACATTGAGATGATTGTTCTTCGCTTCATTATATGATACTTGTTTTGTAGTTTGTTACGTTAATGTTTCTCCCGGTACTGTTGGGGTGTTACACCCGTAGACTTCTTGAAGATGCGGTTAAAATAGGAGTAGTCCTCATAGCCTAGGGAGTCGGCAATGGCTTTGACAGGGGCGTCGGTGGTGACGAGCAACAGTTCGGCCTTTTCCATCTTCCTTCTGATGATATAGCTGGTCGGCGTGTCGCCTGTTTCTTCCTTGAACATACGGAAGAAGTGGCCTTTCGACATACAAGCCTTGTCGGCAAGCTGGTCGATGTCGATCCTGCCATTGATATTCGCCCGTATGAAGGCAATAGCCTGATGGATGCGATTGTCCCTTACCGTAGTCTTGGGTTGCGCATATCTCAGGAAGCGCGACAAAAGAATAAAGATAATCCCTCTTGATTCCACTTTGTCGCAGAACGGGCGTTGCAAATTCTTTTGATAGTTATCTATAAGTGTACGATGATTGTCGTAGACATCCGGGTTGGACTCTGGTATTTTCAGGAATGGGTTAATCTCACAGAGCCGTTTGATGAGTTTCAGGTCTTCCTCTTGAGCGTCTATCTCTACAGGCATGTTAAAATCTCCAAGGATGGCTGTCTCGTTCTGCATATCCTCGAAGATATGAATATAGTAATGTGTAAACAGTGAGTTGCAGATACAATTGTGCTTAGTATAGGCAGGTATAAAGTAGAGATGCTGGGGCGTCAGGTTGTATGTGCCGGATGGCAGTTCTATCTGTGCTCTGCCTTCAGTTACAAAATAGAGGCGTGAGAATGGGCTGCGCACATTCTTCCAGTTCCAGTCCCCGTCATGGTAACAACAACCGACGTTGAGGGTGAACAAATGGAGCTTGTCTACAGGTATATTCATATCTTGTTGTCGTTTCTGTATGCAAAGTAACGAAATATTATTGAGAATTAGTTCTTTTTTAGGGAAAATGTTACGATAATCCTATAATGTGTTTCTTTTTTTCAGCCGTTTTCCCTGAATTTTGTCTTACCTTTGCACACAATTATTAGTTATACAAAATTGATTAGCAGGAATGCCCTTGGGCTGTGGCGACAGTGCAAGGGCATTCATTCTGAACAAAAAGGATAGGATATGAAGAAAATAGTTTTGTTATTTGCGATGGTAGGATTCTCCCTGCTTCTTCAGGCAGAGAGTCTCCATCGACATAGTAATATCCCTTAAACTCCAGAGAATATTTTTTGTAGCCTTCAAGGATCATATTTACCAGATTCATGCTAATAACCTCCTATCACAGCACAAACGCTTCATCACTCATCATCAGCCCGTCAAATTCCCTCATGTCCTCAAACTGCACACGCCCGCCGAGCTTCTTCGTTATCGTGTTCGCTCCTGATATGAAGCCGTCAATGTCTCCGAGCGACAAAGAATCCCTCATAGTGTCAAATGCTGCATGAAATGTCTTAATGTGGCTGGTAAGGTACTCGGAAATCAAAGCCTCCATCTTTGCCCGGAAATCCCGAATCGCCCTCACTGCTTCATCACACTCACGCTCAACCCTGATTCTTTCTTCACGAGCCAGCTTCCCGGAACTCAACGCTTCCCTCAATTTGCCGTAGACTGCACCAGAAAGCGCATACCCCACCATCGAGCCGATCAGCCCGCCGACAACAGGAATCGGAATCATTGCCTGACCTACAGCAAACCCATAGCTGCCCGCCGCAAATCCCGCGCCCTTATCGCCTAATTCAATGATGAAATCTTCCGTGCTGAGTTCTCCTGACGCATAACGTTTCAGAGTCCCCCCGACAACCATAACAGCCGTAACGATTTGGCCGGGAAGATTAGATTTTGCTATTGACTGCATTAGCTGTGATGTTGAGTATGAGAGTTTCTGTGATATAACCGTAAGCCCTCCGCTCATCACATAGCCCGTAGCTGCTCCTGTTCCTCCAGCCTTCAGAGTGTCAGCTATTGCCTCGCCAGCATCCTTTTCGCCCTTCAAGACTGCTGCAATATTCATTATTCCCGACATTGTCAGAGCAGCAAGCCCCGAATTCTTTGCGCCCTGAAGTCCGGCATTATGGAACGTAGACACAGCATTTTTCACGCTTGCCATAGACAGCTGGCTGTCAACTCTCTCCTGTGCTTTCCGTCCGCGTCTGACTGCTTCACGTTCTGAGGCTTCAGAGAGTTCAAGCCCCCTGCGTTCCCTGTAATCCCTGTCATTCATGAACTCCTCATTAGTCCGGCTGCGTTTTGCGTTGTTGTACTGCCTTGAGTTCACTTCGAGATTGTCAGAACTGTTTGCGGCATTCTTGATGTCGTCATTCGTCAGGAATGCGTCAGATTTGTGCGCTTCATGTATCCTTTCGAGCGGGTGAATATGATCGGATTCGGCTAAATGTTTCTGCCAGTCATCACCGAAACGTAATTTTGCTTCTGCTTTGGTCAGCGTTAGAATTTCTCCCGTGTATGGGTCTCTGACTTCTGCACCGTTCCCGAACTGCGTAATTTTTGCCTGATGTTTTGCGGCTCCGCTGTCGTATAGAGTCCTGCTGCCCGTATAACTTTGAGGCTTTGCGAATGTTTCAGCGGCCTGATCTGCGGAGAGTCTTGCGGACTGTGCAGACACTAAACCAGTAACGGCGGTTATTTCTGTTTGTTTATCTTTCTTCTTTGCTTCTGACACTTCATCACCTCATTCATCAAATCATTTCTGTAATTCTAATTAATGCCCCCCCCCATTTTGTCAAGAGTAAATGAGATTATTTTTACGCTGATATAATTTGAAAATATTGAATGGAGGGTACATCAAAAAATTGACGGATAAGAAACTACTAGATTACTTCACGATAGAGGGCACACCGGGCGGAAATCAGGACTGGCTTCC
>CALGGR010000127.1 GCA_937915755.1 uncultured Fretibacterium sp.
TAAAGAGATTGATATTTCAAACGTCAAGGTAATACCTTCACGAGCATTTTATTATTGCATGAAGCTTCACATTAAAGAATTACCTCTAATTGAAGAAATTCACACCTATGCTTTTCACGCATGTTACAGATTGAAAAATTTATTCATGCCTAAACTAAAACTGCTTGGAAATTATGCTTTATCCAAGTGTACAGAGCTTGAAATTGTTGATATGCCCTCGGTTCAAACTATAGGCAAGAAGGCTTTCTATGATTGTGATGAAATTGAGACTGTCAATGCTTCTAACGTGAAAAATATAGGTTATGGAGCTTTTCATTGGGTTTCATGGATTTACAATCTGATAATTCCTGAAATATTTGATAAAGAATTAATGTTTGACTGGGATCCAGACGGTTGGCAAAATCTGAGGCATCCGTTTGTTTCGTACATAAAAGAAAAATACAGAGAAGCTAAAGGAGCTAAAAAATGAATTTATGCACGAGATTTGAACGAGCACAGGAAAGAGATAGCATTATAAGAGCTATTCAGAGTTTCGATGTTAAAGAATTGTCTTCGTTGATCGCTGACGGAGCTGACGTTAAACGTCTTGCCAACGACAAAAAATTAGTGTGGCATTTACAGAAGAATTTTCTTCCTGAAGCCGATAATCTTGAAGTATGTAACGACAGTGAAAGGGAACAGCTTCAGGAAATTTCACAAAGATTAGCCAAAGGGAATAAGATTATTAAGATTTTGATAAAAGCCGGAGTATTCGGTGAAGATTATTCTCAATACTCTTTGTACGAACTCGAAGAAAATAATTCGGAAGCCAGCAAAAATGTTTCAGAATTTGGCTTATGGCAGGCAGTATCACCTGAAGCCTTAAAATCAATGCTTACTCAGAGTGCCGATGTAAACTTCACAGATAATTCAGGTTTAACGGCTTTACATCATATTGCCCTCGCTCCTAATGGAAAATATTTCAGACCTGTCGAAATGGTTAAAATCTTGCTTGAAGCTGGAGCGGATATTAACGCGTTGAGCAATGACAAAATCACTCCGTTAATGCTGGCTCTTAAAGGTTTGGCCGAAAATATAAATCATTCTTGGTATGACGATTATTACACGAATAACATTAAGAGTGTCGCTTTGATGACGAAACACGGTGCAAAGGCTAAAGACATAAAGCACTGGGCAGATATTAACTCGAATAAAGCACGTAATGCCTACGAAAGTTTCATCGGGGAAATAGAGGCTTACCCTCACATGAATGAGCTTGAATTTGATTTCTTAACCGCTGTGTTCTCAAATGATTTTCAAGCCGTGAAAGAAATTATTTCGAGAAATCCAGACTTAAATATCAATCTTCAAACAATTTCAGGGTATACCCCGTTAATGTTCGCTCTAAAAAGTGATAATGACGATTTGCTCAGATTCCTTCTTGAGCATGGAGCAAATCCCAACATTCAAAATCTTCACGGTGAATCTTCTTTGCTTTACGCCATAAGTGAAGATAGTGAAAATAAGAGAATAGAGTTATTGCTTGATAACGGAGCTGACCCGAACATTAAAGATATACGAGGATACACAGCTCTAAATCTCATATGCAAAAATTCTTTGGACGACAGAGATTTATTGACTGTGAAACTCTTGCTTGAACATGGAGCCGATCCAAATTCACAGGACAAAGACGGAATTACGCCCTTAATGGATTGTGTAAGCCATTATAATTCGGATTCAAATGACGGTAATATTATATTAGCAATGAAATTTTTGATTGAAGCAGGTGCTGATGTTAACGCCAGAGATAACAACGGAACCACGCCTTTGATGTATGCGGCAAGCGTAAACGATAAATTTCAAATCAACGTCATAAAATCCTTGCTTGCCAACGGTGCAGACCCTTCAATCCGAAATAACGATGGCAACTCAGCACTTGATATTATTCTGAATCATGATGACGGTGATGAACCTTCTAACCTTGAAGCTGTGATTTTACTCATTCAACAGGGAGTTTATCTCAACGATAACGAAACTCATTTCAAAAGCAAGTTTATAGAGTTTGGGGAAGACAAAGCATTTGACGAGGTTAAAACTTTCGGTCTCAATGAAGGCGAAACTTTTGTGGAAGTGATCCAAAACAACACAACGGAGGACTTAATACGAGCTGTCAATAACGGTTTTAACATGAGCATTCACGATAAATCAGGTATATCATTTCCTGAAGCCGCTATTGAAGCCCGTGAACTTGAGTTACTGAAAGCATGTCTCAGGACTGGAGAAAGAGATAACGATTACACTGTTCAAGATATTTTTGAAGGCTTGCTGGTAATTCTCATGAATAAATATGATGTTGAAGGCGTGAAATTTCTATTACAAGCAGGAGTTGATACGGAATCAATAAAAACGTTCGCATGGCATTTCGTAAGGAATTACGTTCCCGAAGCCGATAAATCCGAAGACGCTAAAAATTTCAAGCTAAAACTCGATAAAGGGACTGAAATATTAAATATTCTTCATGAAGTTGAGCCGACTATCCCTAATCGTGATTTTGATGGAAAAGAGTTAAGCTACACAAACGTAACGAGATTTTATGAAAAAGACTGGAGCAGCGAGTTGCTTCCCTTGAAGAATCACACAATCAATCGTGTTCGTCATGCTGCCTCGTATGAAGCCCTATCCGAATTATTGTCAAGTTGTCCTGACCTTGATTTGAATACAGATTTGACGGAGTATGAAGCCTTAGATAATGATTCCGAGCAAAACGAGTATGATGAAAACGAAAGTTTTGAAGAAGTTACTCGTGAAATGTCGATAAAATTTTCGCCTGAAGATTTTGTTACACGCTCAGACGAAGAAGAAATCGAAGATCGTCTTGACGACTTAAAATTTTTGGATTCATTACTGGAAAATAAAAATTTCGGGAAAAGTATTCTTCACCTAATTGCCGCAAATCCCAGAGAATATTTTGAACCTGCAAAGATGATCCGTCTGTTATGCGAAAAGGGTGCTGATGTGAACATGAGAACCATTGACGGAATAACACCGATAATCATGTTCATTAAAAATATATCGAGGGAAGAAAAATATTCACACGTAAATCTTGAATGCCTTTGTGAACTCATAAGAGCCGGAGCAGATTTAGAACTCAAGGACGAAGAGCATTTTTCATTCAAGAAATTTCTGGAAGACGAGAATTACACGAACAATGGGAAGTTCAGAAAAAATATTTGTTACGGAACAAGATTTGTGAAAGTGTTAATGTTCATCGACATTCTGAACACGATAATTGATAACACAGATTTTCATGACGTTGATCTCCTCGTCGCTTCCTTTGGCAAAGACATGAACAAAATTTCTGACGCTCTTTCAGATTATGCAGACATTGAAGCAAAGACTCAAAAGGGTTACACAGCATTGATGATTGCTTCGATGTTCGGAACGCCAGAAACTGTGAAATTTCTCATTGAGAATGGAGCTGATATAAACGCAAAAGACATGTTCGGGAATAATATTGTAGCTCTTAGTGTTATTGCAGGTGAAAAAAATCAGGATGTTATTTGTGTGCTTGCTGAAGCTGGAGCAAACATAAACTCAAAAAACATGGACGATTTAACGCCAATCGTTCAAGCCGTTATGAATTATTCAAACTACGGTGCGAAACTTGAAAAACTCAAGACTCTCTTAGCTTTGGGAGCTGATCCGAAGATTAAACCCAAACAGGGAAAATTTGCTTTGAACATTGCCGCTGAAAATGGAATGTATCTTGTTGTCAAAGAATTTTTAAGGGCCGGAGTTAATCCTGAAAATTTATATAACAGGTGAAAACGCCTGAATTGGTTCAAGCATGTATTGACATGGGAGCGAATCCCAACTGTGTGAATCTTGAAAGGGGAGTACGTTCTACTCCACCTGCGACAACTTCAACCCTGATAACAGCAATGCGAGAATGCGAGCATTAAGACCTGATAATTTGAAGGTTTTGTTAGACAACGGGGCTGATCATCGCTATATTTCGATTGATTATGGAGGAGGTATCAACTGGCATTTGCGAACAAATATTTTCCCTGAATTTGAACATTTGCAGGACTTCAGCGAAAACGAACAGGCTGAAATTACGGCGTTCAAAAAATATCTTGATGCTGGAACAGAAGTTATAAATATTTTGAAAGAGGGTGGTATAACAAAGACCACTAAGAAATTGCGAAGGAAGACGCAATTCACATCTGGACGGATTATGAAGATTTTTCGGAAGCATACTACACCGATGGCTGGGTCTGGGTTTGCAGTCTTCGCGGGCCCGCCCCCCGCGCCCCAATGACTGTGGAATTATTCTGTGGAGATATTGTGTGGTGGGCGGGTGGGACAATATAGAGTCCCCCCACAAATCGCTCTCCTTTTTCGCTTCCGCTGTCACTCCGAGCGATTGTAACATACTGTGTCAAGTCCTGTCAAGTACTGTCACAAAAGTATGATATAATAGTCAAAAAAGGAGGATTTAATTTTAATACACAACAAATTTTCTATTCGTTTGTACGAAGATGACGAAGAAACCAATAGCCTTATCATCG
>CALGGR010000128.1 GCA_937915755.1 uncultured Fretibacterium sp.
AGTCTATGGCGGCTAACTTTGCGAAGGCTCTCAACCGCTTCACCAAAGAAGACCCAACATTCCAGACAGAGCTTGACCCAGAATCAAACGAAACAATCATCAAGGGTATGGGTGAGCTTCACCTTGCCGTTTATGTCGAGCGCATGAAGCGTGAATACAAGTGCGAAGTTGAAGTTACTCCGCCAAAAGTAGCATACCGCGAGTCTATCACAGCACAGGCTTCTTTCAACTACACACACAAAAAACAGACTGGTGGTTCTGGTCAGTACGGTCGTGTTGCAGGCTTCATGGAGCCATTGGCTGACAAAGACTACGAGTTCGTAGACGCAATCAAGGGCGGTGCTATTCCTAATGAATACATTCCGTCGTGCGATAAGGGCTTCAAACGCGCTATGGAAAAGGGCTCGCTCATCGGTGCTCCAGTCGTTGGCATCAAATGCACAATCAACGACGGTCAGTATCACCCGGTTGACTCTTCAGACATCGCGTTCCAGACTGCGGCAATCGGCGCGTTCCGCGAGGCTTATGAAAAGGCAAAGCCGGTTATTCTTGAACCAATCATGAAGGTTTCTATCGAAGGACCTACAGAATTCCAGGGTAACATGTTCGGTCTTATCAACCAGCGCCGTGGTGTAATTCTCGAAACAACAGATGAAAACAACATGTCTGTCGTCAACGCAGAGGTTCCGCTTTCAGAAATGTTCGGATTTTCTACAATCCTGCGTTCTTCTACACAGGGTAAAGCAGAATTCACAATGGAATTCCTGAAATACGGCCGAGTTCCGGGCAATGTTGCTGACGAACTCATCAAGAAATATCAGGAAGAGCGAAAAGCAGCTCAGAAATAGCTCATAACAAGCACTCCATTCAAATGAAGTGCTTGTTATTCCGGCGAGTTTTATTCAGAAAACTCGCCCGCTTCTTTAGGTAAGAATAAAATGGAAGGAAACTGATAAATCGGTTTCCTTTTTTTTTAAAGTCATGTTATAATAAATTAAAGGGAGTTTTAAAATAAGGAGGCATGATAAAAACTAATCCTACTTAAATTTTATCACGTCCAGTTTTTTGCCGTTGGCAGAAACTTATGAATCAGTTGTTTTTATGCAACATTCCCAGCACAGAATTATTA
This sequence comes from uncultured Fretibacterium sp., assembly GCA_937915755.1. Taxonomy (GTDB): domain Bacteria; phylum Synergistota; class Synergistia; order Synergistales; family Aminobacteriaceae; genus JAFUXM01. Next base: position 1,130 of record CALGGR010000128.1, read on the forward strand.
TAGGAGCTAATTATGGTTAAACAAGATCTTTATGACAAAAGCACAATCCGTCTTTTTGACGCTGCTACAGAAGGCGGCTTGAAAGCAGGCGAGCTTGGTTTGGTAACTTCCAAAAAAGGATTAGGAAAAACATCCGTCCTCGTACAGTTCGGAATGGACACCCTTCTTCAGGATAAACAGCTTGTTCACGTATCATTTGATCTTCACTCATCAAATGTCATCTCTTGGTACGATGGAATCTTCACAGAACTTGCAAAAAAGAAGAATGTCGGAAACGCCCAGGAGCTTAAAGAGTCAATCGTTTCAAAAAGAACGATTCTCAACTTCTCTCTCGACAACTTCTCTCTCGCTAAGGTCGTGAACACGCTCAATGCCCTTAAAGCAGGCGGAATCGCGGTCGCGGGTGTCGTTCTTGACGGAATCGACTTCGCAAAAGTTTCAGAGGACGATGTTAAGGCAGTCGCTGACTACGCAAAGAAAGAAAATGTCACTGTTTGGGGAGCATCTACCGCTAACGGCGACAAACTCTCGGACTCAGTTCCTGCAAATCTCGAAGGCTACTTTGCGGCAGTCGTTCACTTGAATCAGAAAAACGATGCGGTTTGCGTTGATGTTTTGAAGATTCATGACAAGAAGAATGTTGAGGCAGGCTTGAAGCTCGACACAAAAACGCTTTTGATTACAAAAGCATAATTCGAACAAGGAAATCCATCCATGGATTTCCTTGATTCGTACGAGAATTTTCTTGCAGAAAATTCTCTCTTGCCCAAACCCCACAGCCATATGGGCATCCCGCGCTTCGGAAAGAGGCGCGGGATTTTTTTTGCTCATTGTGTCAGACTTGGATTTATGCTAAAATCTTTCCATTATATCAGCACGACTTTTTGTCCTTCCGACGTTCCAGCTTTCGCTAACGCTCCTTACCGCTACGCTATCAACTCTGCTTGCAATGGGCTTGCCCGCCCCTCGACCCTCGGCTTTTACGGCACCATACTGGATGCCTTTCTCATGCTTTTTCAGTACCTTCATCTGCATTATGGGGGCTTTCTACGGCAGTCCCCATTTGGGCAACCAACCTGTTAAACTCATCATCATCAAGTGCTATTGCAAACATATTTTCAACCTTCTTTGGATGTACCTTTTCGATATAACTGTCAAGGTCATCACCAAACAAATGCAGTATCTTACGGATATCACGTTTTCCGTATTGTGATAGTTTGGTTGCTATCCCTTCATCGTATAGCGCTGTTGCGAAATCCTCAGCAAACTGTTTTATTGCGGTATCACGCTTCCGAATAACCTTTTCCAGATTTGCCTTGATTCTCGCAACATCATTCTCTTTTCTTTTCGCCATAACGGCACCCCCTTCAGACAAAACAAAAAGCGGCAAACGAAACATCAGGGAAAAACATTTTCTCCATGTTTCGCTCACCGCTCGTGACCGTAACCAGTCCGAATCGCCTTAACAGCTTAGACGCTGAAGACCCTTTCCTACGCAGTTGTCAACCTGCTTTGTCTCGCTCAGTCTTACCTTACATTTCATTCAGTGCTGAGCACGGGTCAAACTCGTGAACCTTCCAAATATTCAGTTTTTCATTTCTGTCATCGATTCTGCTATTCATGGCCATTCCTTTGTCTGATACTCACACCAGCAGTCCATTATCTAATACACACCTGCAGTCCATTACCTGATCCGCATATCATCGATCCGTTTTTACTCTCCCGGCCACGGTTCAGTCAGAAACGGTAAATCTCCCGGCCCCGGTTCAGTCAGAAACTATAAGTCCAGAAGTCGCTTTGCGAGTTCCTGAAAACGCTGGCTGATCATGAGGGCGGGATCTCCTTCGAT
>CALGGR010000129.1 GCA_937915755.1 uncultured Fretibacterium sp.
ACCCAAAAGCTCTTCCTCATACGTTTCAAAAAAAATCCTGACTTGCACACGGTGCCTGAAGATGATATTTTAAGACCCTATTATATGGAGGAAGAGGCTATGATGAGATGCAAGAATATATTGCCAGTAAGGGTCAATCCCGGAGGCGCACTCCTTGGGATGCGAGTGTCGATAGAACGGAAACGCAGGAGTATTTGCGTATGCAATATTTAGCTCGCTATGATGAACGCCATCCCGCCTTGGGAGACCCTCACGAGGCAGCGATGATAAATTCATACGTTCCGGGGAAATGCCCATTTTGTGGTACGGGGACCTTCATCAAGAAAGGTTATGGAAGCGATGGAGTGAGACGCTATCGCTGTTTAGCGTGCGGTCGGACATTTAGACCAACGACAAACACGATTTTCGACTCACGAAAGATTCCGGTCAGCGAGTGGATTGATTATTGCCTCAATATTTTTCATTATGTCAGTCTCAATGCTGATTCATGGGCTAATCGAAACGCTTTCAGCACATCCAAATACTGGCTTGAAAAGTTATTCCTGACGTTAAATGGCTGGCAAGATGCGATCGTTTTATCGGGTACCGTGTGGCTTGATGAAACTTATTATTCTGTTGTCATGCGGGATCGGCAAAAGGATGATGCGGGGCATCTTCTTCCCGGCATTTCGCGTAATCAGATATGTATCGGTGTCGCTACGGATAAACATTCTACAGTTTGTCTTGTTGAAGGCTATGGTCGTCCTTCCCAAAAGCGAAGCTACCAGACGTTCCAAAAACATATTGCCCCCGGCTCCTTATTGATACACGATAAGGAAAACACGCACAAAATGCTGGTCAGGAAATTATCACTGAAGAGCAAGACTTATGCATCGAAAGAAATCAAAAAACTACCTGACAGCGAGAATCCCCTTGACCCAGTAAATCGCACACACGCGCTGCTAAAGATGTTTCTCAATGCTCATAGTGGGTTTAACAGAGATGAACTACAGGGCTATTGTGATCTATACGCATTTGTCATTAACCCACCTTCAGAACACCTTGAAAAGGTGGAGAAGATCATCAAAATGGTTTTTCAAAATCCCAAAAAGCTTCGTTATCGGGAACAGTTTGGCTTGAATGCTCATGTCTGAGGCACCGTGTGCAAGTCAGGATTTTTGTTCGATGATATTCAGTCCACGCTACAAAAGGGTTACTCATTCAGTGAAATTGCTGAAACTATCGGCAAGGATGGCTGGGCTATTTCTGAGCAGTCCCTGAAGTATTTCTACAAACGCTTTCGCGCGGAACGTAAGGACGACAAGCCAGAAGCACGGAAAAAGATCGCCTCATCCAAGAAAGCTGACACTGAGCTGGATCGCCTCGCGGCTCAGAGCATTGAGGCCACGCTGGGCAGCGCGTCAGCCCAAAAAGGGAAGCCATCTGACACGCAAATTTCGAGCATAGATGACGCAAAGCCGTCTGTCCCTGAGCCGACGAAAAACGCCAAAGATGAATCTCAGCATAAGAGCAAAGACACCGCTCCTGATAAGTCCGCTCCGTCAGCGAAAGAGGCGGACGCAAAGCGAAATGACACTCACTTTGACCTGTCGCCTGACTCGGATGATCTTTAGCGGAGGATTACGAACATGAAGATGTATTTTGTTGGGGGCAGTAAGGGCGGCGTTGGAAAGAGCTTCGTCAGCATGGCTATGGCGGACTACCTCACCCAGTGCAAGGGACGAAGGATAAAACTCGTGGAAAGCGACACGAGTAACCCTGACGTTGGAAAAACCTTCGCGCAGAATGACAGCGTTGAGGTTCTGTCCCTATCCCTCGACGTGGCGGACGGCTGGATTGAGTTGGTGAACTCCTGCGAGGCAAGCGACCGCGACCTCGTTGTCAATTCTGCGGCCCGGTCAGGCGAGGGCGTTGAGAAATTTGGCGGCACTCTCATCGGCAGTCTCGATGAACTTCACATGAGCCTGTGTTCCTTTTGGGTCATCAACCGTCAGAGGGACAGTCTCGAACTTTTGAAGAAATACATGGAGGTTGTACCCGGAGAGCTTCACGTCGTTCGCAATAACTTCTACGGCGAACCTCAGAAATTCGAGCTATTCAACAGCTCAAAGACAAAAACTGAGGCCGAGAAGCGCGGCACGACCATAGACTTCCCCGACCTCGCTGACCGTGTGACGGACGACCTGTATTCCAAGCGGCTCTCCATCGTCAAGGCCCTTGAGACGATGCCTCTGGGCAATCGCGCAGAGTTGAAGCGTTGGAGGAATTTAGCGTGGAAAGCCTTTGAGGATATTGGCGTCGGCGCAAATAACAACACGGCGGAACAAAAGGGTTAAAACGGGAAATGGAACAGGAAACGCTCACAACTTCTATCGAAGAAGAAACTCAGACGTTGGAAGAAACAGAATATCGCAACGCCGAGGCACTCTATGAGTCCTTCTTTGGAGAAGGGACGGAAGATGAACAACTGCGTATTCGGGAATTGGCCGCGAAGCTGAACGTCCGCGACAACGACGCGCTGTGGATCATCATCTACGTCCTCAATTACTTTGGGCGTTTCTATCGGGACTTGCCGGAGAAACTCAAAGCAACTTCAGATGAATGTTTTGAGACCGTACAGAAAGCGGCGGCAGAAATCACAGAAGCGGAGACTCGGAAAGCACAGGTTCATTTTTCCGAGACGTTGACGAAAAGCACTCAGGAGATTTTAGAGCGGCACAAAAAGAGGGCCTGGGTTTACGAGTTGTTTTTGCCGTTGGCGTGGTCTTGTATGGGAGTTTTCTGTCTCTGCCTTATCTCATTTGTGGCTGGTTCGGCTGTGGCTGGTAAGGGTTGGGGGCATTCGCCATTAAACGCTTTGCTCAACGCCCCGGCGGGTTGGATTATCCCGCTCGCACTCATTCCAATGGGAGGCTTCGCGCTGTATCGGGGCTTAATCGAGAGTGGACGAGAAAGAATTTGTAATTTGGTGGCCGCGTTTTTATCGGGAATTTTGGCTTTTGGTGTCCTTTTTTACATCCTTTAGAACGCAACACATCTTTGCAGAATTTTCTGCGCGTCTAAAGGAGAGGGTTCAATGGATCGGTTTTATGTGAACACAATTCGTCACTTTCGTAAGGAAGCCAATTTAAGGCAGACCGACGTATCT
>CALGGR010000130.1 GCA_937915755.1 uncultured Fretibacterium sp.
CCTTGTTTGAACTCTTACTCACTATTTGTCAATTTACTCGCACTAACCTCTCGTTTTTGTTGCTTTCTGGTTTTGCGCTTTGCTTTTTCTTTTATGGTGATTAGTATACTCTTTTTTGAAATTTCATCAATAAGTAAAAATACTGTCTTTTCTTTTTTGATAATTTAATTGTAAAAATGTATAATTATGCAGAACATAAATGAAAGGAGATATTTTTATGCCACGTTGGGATAAGGATAAATTAAGTCCTTTAGGACACATGAGAGCAACAGCGGGATATTCAAGAGAAACGGCTGCTTATGCTATGCATCTATCTTTGTCAACTATGGTACGTTATGAGACAGGTATCACAGATATTCCAATCGGTATCGCTGAAGAAATGGCTATCTTATATCACGTAACATTTGACAACTTAAGAGAAGCTATAAAAGCAACTAAAGAAGAAAAATTTGTTAATGTCATTGGAAGGCACAAAAAAATATTAAATCAACCTAAGATTGCTTTTAGCAATGAAATTAGAAAGGGAAATACTATCAATGGACACAATTGAGAATAATAATAATAATCATTATGTAACAACTGAAATGTTCAATGCGGGAATTGAAAGTTTAAAATCTGAAATTCTTAAAAGCAATGAACTTTTGCGTTCGGAATTCAACTCTAAAATAGACAAAAATACTACGGAACTTAAAAATGAAATTAGAGTTAGTAATGTTCAGATTGAGGGCATTAAAGCAAGACTTGATGACGTGCATTTTTATTTTTCTATCTATTTCGCCGTTATTACTATCATGATTGCTTTAATCGCTCTTATTCCTGTTATATCTCAATTCTTCAAGAGTTTTCGTAAACCTTCTGTCTCTGTTGAGGTTGTTCAGGATATGATTGATAAGGCCATTTCAAAGGCTTTTAGTGTGAAAGGAAATAATTAAGGATGTATAAGAATCAAAAAACCCCTATCACCGGGGCGTCATTAACTCCTGAGGAGATTATATCATGTTAAGCTACGAAGTAATCAGCAAGCAGTACGGAATATTAGATACTGTTAAGCGCTTAGGACTTGAGGGACAATTAGAACATTTAAAAGAATACGCAAATGGAGTTTTTCGTTGTAAATCAGTTTTTAACCCTGGCAAAAGTAATGAAGTCACTTCAATTGACACGGTTAAAAATTCTTGGTACGACTTCAAAGAACAACAGGGCGGAGGAGTTATTCAGTTAGTCGCCTTGCTTAAGTATGGCAGCATTTGCAGTGAAAATATAAAAAGAGCTGCTCATGACATCGCTGGCACTGAATACGATGAAAAATATTTTGTTCGCTATGAAAAAGCACGCATTGACTTTGAAAAGAAAACTAACGAGGCTCATAAGAAATTATTTAATGATGATGAAGTTTCAAAGAAAACTTTAGATTATCTCTTTGCGCGCGGACTTACTGAAGAAACAATCAAAAAATTTAAAATCGGCATTACTCAAATTAAACTTTTTGATCCTGATGAAAATAAATTTGTTGAAGAATTCCGGCTTTTTATTCCTATTTTTAACGAATTCAACAACCCTGTTTATGCTGTTTTCAGGAAGTTAGACAGCTTACCTCAAGAATTAACTAATTGGCATGAAGGCACTCCGAAATACTATAAATTGCCTTTGAGCTATACCGATGAAGCAGGCGAAAAACATAAAAAAGTTTTCTTGCAATCATTGCCAATGGGACTAAACACTATCCCCGTAAAAGAAGAAGATTGCAAAACTCTTTTAATCGGTGAAGGCTGCTTTGATTTTCTCTTAGCTGCTCAGGAAGGTTATAGCGCTTTATTCTCGGCCGGCGGTTCTTTTAGTGCTGAGAATTTAGAAATCATAAAAAATGAAGCTATTCGTTTTGATGACATTATTACAGTTTACGACAATGACTCCAGCGATGGCGAATATAGCAACTCTGGACATAAATTTACTTACAAAACAGGACGCTTGCTTTTTGATGAAAAAATACCGTTCAAGTGTGTTACTTCTTACGGCAAAAACGGAGACAAAAAAGATATAAAAGATTTGGCCGAATACTACGAATTAGTCGGCGATTTTGAGGACTTATTACAAAATGCAGTCAATGGCTATGTTTTCTTAGCTGAACAATTTGTTTACCGTGAAAAGAATTCGAAGAATAAAGATTTTGCAGGACGCCGTTTCTGGCAGATAAAAGACCCTGAAGACTCTATGTTGTTCTTTAGAAAATTACGCCGCTTTGTTCTTGACGCTAAAGACGCTGCTTGTTTATCTGATGACGGCTACAAAGATTTCAAAAAAGCTATTTGTGCGTATTTCCCTGAAAGCAAATGGAAAGAGCTTGAAAACATTTCTAAAAAAGAACATTTCTTAGAGTGTAGAGAAAAATTCTTCCAGAGTATTGAATTTGATGACTTAAGACCTAATTTTCATTGGATCGGAAGTATCGCTCACGGTAATTACATGGCTTATAATCAGGCGGGATATTGGCAGCCGGTTAATGACTCTCATGTTCATTACTTGATTGAACGCGCTTTGAACTTTTCAGAAATGCCGAAAACTATTGAGGATATTGAAAAATCCTTTAAAAACAGGTTACAGAAATCTCCTAACAAAATAAGATTTAATTCTCGACATGTTTTTAGTTTTCTTAACGGAGTTTTAGATTTAACAACCGGTGACTTCAGAGAACACAGGCCGGATGACTTAATTACTTTCCAGGCCAATTTTAATTATGATGAGACTGCTACTTGCCCAATGTATGATAAATTCTTGCAAGATATTACCTTAGGCGAAAAAAGCAGAATTGATTTCCTTGATGATATTTGCGGTTATGCTTTAGTTCCTGATAACAGGTTCGAGAAAGCAGCTATCTTGCTCGGAAAAGGCCGAAATGGTAAAGGAACTTTCTTGCACATTCTGGAAGCTCTCTTTAAAAGCTCAAATGATGATGACTGCACTAATCCTATTTCTCATATTGAACCTAAGGACTTAAAAGACCCGACAAAAGTTATTATGCTTGAGCATTCTTGGCTTAACCTCGCTTATGACATTGATAGCGACTTGAGAGGCTGTGAAAGGCTTATAAAGCAAATTTCCAGCAGAGACCCCATTACGGGCAATTTGAAATTCAAAGACACAAAAAGTTTTGTTACTCGCGCTAAATTAATTATGGCAAGCAATCACATGCCTAAACTTCATGATATTTCTAATGGCATGAAATCTCGCCTTATGTTCTGCAAATTCTGCGCTGATTTTTCAAATAATCCGGATGTCGGGCTGGCAAGCAAAATCATTAAGTTCGAGTTGCCTGGCATTTTCAACAGGATTTACAGGGCTTATAAAAATTTATTAATTCGCGGTTTTATTAGGGAGGCCTGCGACCAAGACAGCACTCTTCATGATTTCTCTTTGAGCGCAAATCCTATTTTGCAATTCTGGGAGACTGAATTCTCTCTCAAACTTAACCCTAATTATGAGTGCCAAACTTTTGAAGTTTTCAAGGAATATTCTGAATGGTGCAAAACTCACGGCTATAAAATCCCAAATGAGAAAAACTTTCAAACTAGCTTTATTATGACAATGGAAGGCATTGAAGGTTTAACATTTGAAAGAATTCAACGGCGCGAGGGGTATTCTAGACCTTACTTCTACCGCTTTGTTCATAAAAATTCTGAACCGGTGCAAGTGAAAAAATATACGGCTGAAATGCTTATGAAAATGAATTTGCGTGATACTCCTATGGTGGAACTTCAGGAAATATATTTTAACGAAATGGAAAAAGAAGAAGCAATAAAATTTCTTCAGTTATTATCAAGTCAACCAATGGAAATACAATCAAGAATTAATAACAGCATGTGGATATTTGATCTCAAAGTGATTGATGAGAAGCCTAATGGAAATATTTTTGAATTTGATTGTAATCAAAATCAAATAAGACAAACTGGCATTTTAAAGCAAGGAAAATTCATAGCATTCTAAGCTCCTGAGCTTTTAGGAATACTAGGAATTACGAGCCTGTGATTTTACTTTTCATTACAGGTTTAATTTGGCATGTCTTTTATTTCGCTTCAATCGTTATAAATCAGGCCTTTTCTTTTCTCAAAGGATAAAACATATTGTCTAGCGTTCAAGAATACGTTTCGACCATAAGGACTAACACTCACACTCCGCACCACACACCATGCCTTTTCTCTTCAAAAAAAACTCTAACTAGCACAAAGAAAAAATAAAGCCTGCAAAAGCTCCACCGCGCTTCTCTCCTTAAAACTAAAAACCTAAATGGCACAGAGAAAAAATTTAAAAGACTGAAAACCCCAAAAAGCTTAGTGATTTTTACCAAAATAACATTTTGCGTTAATTTCTATTGTTTTCTGATTGTGGCTTATATGTGAATACCAGCATGTAAGTACGGATATAAGCCATGATATAAGCCGGTTAAGTTGTTGATATTACTTCATTTGTTCAATGTGGCTTATATGGCTTATGAGATTGAGTGTTATTGAAAGAAAAATTTTCTCTTGTGCTAAAGAAGTAACACTTTTAATCTTTGAGCAAAAAATATATAGAGCATTTTTCATTTTTTCATGTGACATATAAGCCATAAGATTAAAAAGGAGTGGTGAAGCGGGATTAAGTGGCTTATATAGTGTCTTGTGTGGTGATTTGTGACTTATAAGCCACGTAAGCCATGTAAGCCGGAACAAAAAAAGCCGGAGTTGTCCCCGGCCTGAGCATATGTAAGTTGTGTTATGAAATTATTTTATTATCTGGCAGTCGAATAGAACTAATGCGCAAATTTGAAAATCTTGTTTACCGTTATACAATCCTTGAACTGTTACAGTATCGCCTTTGTTTAAATTAAGCAGGTCAGCTTCATGCTTCCGAGAAAAGTGACAATTAATAAAATCAAACGGATTAGGGAAAAATGAGTCATAAGATAAATGCAATATATAACCTTTTCTAGTATTATCAACAACTTCTACAATTCCTTCGCATTTTATGATCTTACCTTTGTAATTCCTATCAAATCGCATTTGGTTATTCTTTACTTCGTTTATAAGTTTTTTTGCAGGGATTGCACGGTTTGCCTCTTCACGCTGTTTGATTTCGGCTATAATTCTTTCACGATTATCTTTATTATGAATGCGCGAGGCTATCTCGTATGCTTTTTGGAAATCTACAGAAGTTCCCCAACCTTCAAGATAAAATCTGTAAATATTGCTAGTGATAATATCATCATTTGCGCCTAAATCAATATTTTCTACTTCATGAATTAATTGATATGCTTTGTTATAATCCTTTTTTACGCCATCGCCCCAAATATAATAAAAAGCGATATAAACATTAGCTCCAGGATATCCCATTTCTTGAGATTTTATAAACCATTTCAAGGCATTATCAACACTCGGAGTTATTCCGTTGCCTCCGTTGTTATAAAGCAACCCTATATAACAAGCAGCTTGAGCGTGTCCGGCTTCAACTGCTTTTTTAAATGTAATCATAGCGTCAACGTATTTATTCTCGTTGCATAAATTGAGGCCTTCATTAAAAAGTTTTTCTCCTGCGTCTGTTTCTGTCAGGTAATTATCAGACATATAATTATTTGCTAATAACTCTTCTTGCTGTTTTATTTCTTGAAAGGCATTAATTCTTGTCTGTGTATTAGGGATTTTTAAAGCTATTTCCTTTGCTTTATTAATATCGATAGCTGTAGCCCAACCGTAAAGATAGAATTTGTAAGCGACTTCATGAACTAAATCGTAATCAAGGTCTTCTATGGAGTGAATTAATTCATAAGCCTTTTGCAAATCCTTTTGTATCGGAGGATTCCTGTTAATATATAAAATGCCTATATTAAGTTTTGCAGGTTCAAAGCCCATTGCTAGTGATTTTTCATACCATTCAAGAGCTTTGTTAAAGTCTTTTTCTATACCATCCCCGCCGTTTTCATAGATTAAGCCTATCATTAAAGCAGCTTTTCCCGGTGAATTCCACTCTGTTATATCTTTTTCCCATGCCTTTTTTGCTTCGGAATATTTTTTTGCCTTATATAATTCAAAGCCGGTTTCAAAAGGCTTGTGTTCTTGATCTGCTTGAACTGGTACTACAAGCGCTAAACTAAATATTACAATAAATACTAAGATAACTTTTTTCATTCTGTAAAAACTGCTACGTAAAAAGTGTAATTTTGTGTTATCTTCACTTTTTCGATTATTCCTCG
>CALGGR010000131.1 GCA_937915755.1 uncultured Fretibacterium sp.
ACATATAAATACTCTGTTACAGAGGTTATGTTAATTGTGAAGACAGGTTCTGAATCATGGGCTACATACTGTGAAGAAGACAATTTAGGTTCAACGTATCCCATTTCGGAGGGGTATCGAGGGTATCAGCCGCTAGGCACTTCGTTCCATCCGCTGCTCCAAGTATCCTACGGGGCCGATGCTTCATATGACATCAACTTGAGCGTCTTAGGCCTTGAAAGCCTGGCGGTTACAAAGTTGCCAAATAAAACCGTGTATTCATATGGCGAATTTGTTGATACTACTGGCTGGGAAGTCATAGCTTACTACACCGATGGGACCACAAAAGATGTATCATCAGAAACCTACCTGAAGCGCCCAGAGTTTTACAGCTTCGGACTAGGAAAATACTCCGTGCAGCAACAATACTACGACTCCAAGAAAAAAGGCTACAATGTGCCCATCGAGTATGAAAGCAGCAAAGCAGTCGTCGACGGCAAAGAAGTCTATATCAACGGGGTAACGAAAGTGACCGGCAGTTTCTTCGTATCTTACACAGAGTAAAGGTGATAACTTATGGACTATATAACCGCGAGCGGCTTGGGGCTTGTCGCCCTGATGTCGCTCATTCAGATTAGCCCATTGCATATAAGACCATAAGGAGAGTGATAAGTGTGGCAACAGATACGAAGAATTTTAAGGTCTCGGAATTTACGTGTCATTGCGGGTGCGGCTTCAACATCATCAACCAGAAAGTTATAGACATGGCGCAGGTGATACGAGATGAGCTTGGAGTACCTGTGAGGGTAAATTCCGGCTGCCGCTGTGTGAATCACAACAAGAAAGTCGGAGGCGTGAAAGGCTCTTACCACACGAAGGGGCTTGCGGCTGACTTGGCTTGCAGTCTGGGAGCCGCAAAGATATTTGAGGCATGTAAGAAGTTGCAAGTTGCCGGCAAGTTATCGGCTTTAGAGTACGGGTTACTTTATAGACGCAAGAACATCGTTCACATTGATTGCGGCAAGAAGCGTAAAAACATGTGGGAGGTTAGAGAATGACTGATTACTTCGACCAATTCATAAGCTACATTTTTGGCATTATCCCTGTATTTTTCGGTTGGTTCTTCGGTAGCTTTGACGGCTCTCTCAAGGTTCTTATTGTTCTCGTTATTATTGATTACATTACTGGCATTATAGGATCTGCAAAAAAGGGAGAACTCAAAAGCTCCATCGGCTTCTGGGGCATCATCAATAAGGTTCTAATTTTCACCATCATCGGCATTGCCCATGTCATCGGCTATGAACTATTCGACCATACGGTCATGATCCGCGAGGCTGTCATATACTTCTATGCCGCTAACGAAGGCTTCTCCATTATTGAAAATGCCGACAAAATAGGCATTCCTATTCCTAAAATCGTGCGTAATATGTTCGCCATGCTTAAAGACAAAATCTCAGGCGAGAAAATCCCTAATGAAGTTTCACTCAAAAAAACTAATACCCCCAAAGCAAAATCTCAATAACAAATTCCCCAGCTTTGGGGGCTTCATACCTAATCTAACGCATCAAGCCAGTCAGCCCACCACTGCATGAGCTTCACTCTTTCTGGGAGATATTCAGCATGATTGTATGCTCCCCGTACTGAGTTCCCTTCAACGTGTGCAAGCTGTCTCTCTATTACATCACGGTTGATCCCGTGTTCATTGGCTATTGTTGAGAACATAGCTCGGAATCCGTGAGGAGTTATTTGCTCTTTCGTAAATCCTATTGTCCTAAGAGCAACACGTACACCGCTATCAGACATACATTTTCCGTTATTGCGTGGAGTTGGAAAGACCCAGCGTCCTTTTCCTGTCAAAGGTCTTAATTCTTCAATGATTTCTTTCACTTGTCTTGAGAGAGGGACAATGTGCCGGCGTTTCATTTTCATCTTTTCCGCTGGAATGTCCCAAACATCTCCCTTGATTTCGTTCCATTCAGCGGTTCGGACTTCACCAGGACGGGCGGCGGTGTAAATCGAAAAAAGCATTGCACAGCGGATCAGCGTATACGGGTATGCTTTCATAGCTCTCAGCAAAATACCAATTTCGGACGGGTCGGTCAGAGTTGCATAATGCTGATTTTGTCTCGGACTTAATGCGCCAAGCAACGCAGATGTAGGGTCATTTTCAGCCCACCCTGAAGCAATGGCGAACCGGAATATCTGTCCAACCACTGTTTTGACTCGTCGGGCCGTCTCGTCATGTCCTGTATCTTCGATTTTCCGGCATAGGCGGAGAACATCTGGGGCGTTGATGTCTTTCAGGCTCATTGCACCGAGTTCGGGCAAAATGTATTTTCTGAGTCTGAAGTGAATCGTTTTAAGGTAATTGTCGGCTTTCCCTTTCATGCGAGTTTTGAGCCATTCGGCAGTAACTTTCGAAAAAAGCTGCGGGACTTTTTCAGAGCGGGCTGAAAGACTTTCGCCTTTCGCTCTTGCCGTTTGAAGTTCATCACGCTGTAGCCTTGCGTCCTTTAGGGACAAGTCAGGGTATGGGCCGAGTGAAATTTGATGCTCCTTCTTATTCTCCCAGTATCGAAAAATCCAATACTTTCGCCCTGAAGGGTCAACTCTCAAATTCAATCCGCGATCATCTCGTATCATGAACGGTTTTTCTTTTGGCTTGGCATTCCTTACTTGTGCTTCGCTTAACATTGATAACACCTCTCTTTACGTCTGACCGTAGAAAAAATTTTGCAAAAATCCTTTTACACGGTTTCTTCTACGGTGTTATTTTTGACTTAGCGATTTTATTTTACACTTAGCAACCTAGTAAAATACAAAAAACCCGCCTATTAAGCGAGTTTTTATTCTTAATCAGTTTTCCTGAATTATCTCTAAATGGAGCTGAGGAGATTCGAACTCCCGGCCTCGACAATGCGAATGTCGCGCGCTCCCAACTGCGCTACAGCCCCATAGGAACGAATGATATTTTATTCCCGCCTGCCATTCTTGTCAACAAAGAATCCCCCTGCCTTCGCGACAAGGGGATTCAACGTTTTAGCTGTACTGCCTCTCAACTGCCCCGTGAACTTCCCTGAGCTGCGGGACATATTCCTGTCTGTAGCGTCCGAAGCAAACGTCCATCTGCTCGTAGAACGCAACGCTCTCAAGTCCAACGAACCTCTGTGCTATTGCCTCAGCCGTCGGCATGTAGCGGATCTCACCGTCAAACATCTTAACGACAGTAACTCCGCTAACTCCCTGCTCAAGCAAGATCACTGCCGCCGCACCGATCTGCTTTCCGAAGTTGACATCGTAGGCTGACGTTGAACCGCTGCGAACGATATGGCTAGGGATTACTTCCCTGATTTCAGGAATCTCGAAAACTCCGGGTACGTACATTTCCGATGTCTTCATGAACTGCTTGATCTCAGGATCCTGCCTCATCATGTCCTCGAGTGTTTCCTTGACGAACCTTCCAGCTCCTGCAAGTCTCGGGTGTCCGAATGAGTCCGTCTTTGCACCGCCGCCGTCCGAGAAGAGATTTCCGTCCTCGCCCCTCACTCCTTCGGCCACAACGATCGTGTATGTCCCCGCGTGAACGTCTGAGTTAAGGATTCGGCGAATGTAGTAGTGCTTCAGGTGTGCGTACACAGCGTTGAAGTCTACGGGAACTTCGGGAATCAGTATGCAGTCAGCGTCAGCCGCAATTCCGCCCCTGAATGCCGTGTGTCCGGCGTAACGTCCGAATACTTCGATGACCATGATACGGTTATGAGTCGTTCCGGTCGTCTTGAGGTCGTCAACGATGTTGGCGATTTTGTTGATTGCTGAGTCTCCGCCTACTGAATAGGTCTGAAGGTCAAGATCCATCGTCTTCGGAGCATGTACGCAGGGTATTCCGTGTTCGGCAAGGTCAACAACAACGCTTCCCGTGTCATCTCCGCCCGAAATCACAAGGCCGTCAATGTTGTGCTTGCGAAGGCCCATCATGATTCTGTCGTACTTGTCGGGGTCGTTAATCTTCGAGATTTTCACGCGGCTGTGCCCTGCATCGCTTCCGGCAAACTGTGAGGTTATGTGGTCGGTGCGCTCCTCGTCAAGCTCAACGAGGTGGTCGAAATTCACGAGGTTGTAGAGTCCCGCGTAACCGTTGGGAATCGTGTAGGTTCTCATTCCGCGCATCAAGGCTGTCCTTGCTGCTCCGCGAATTACTGCGTTGAGGCCGCCGCAGTCTCCTCCTGACGTGATTATGCCGATGTTCTTCATCTTTTTCTTCTCTTCCAAGATTGATACTCTCCTTTGCTTGAAATCTTCTTGAGTGTGTACAATTATAGCAGTGAATTTAAGTATACTACTAGTATCTTACGTTCTCCGTAAAATGTTCTATAATGTACAAAATGAATCACTTAAAGGAGGAAATCTCTTTCATCATGGTGAAGTATCTTCAGAAAATCGGACGCTCGTTGATGCTCCCTGTAGCGTGTCTTCCCGCCGCAGGGATTCTTTACGGCATAGGTTACTGGATTGACCCGGCAGGCTGGGGAAGCAACAGTGTAGTCGCAGCTTTCTGCATTAAAGCCGCAAGCGCGATAATCGACCAGATACCCCTTCTCTTCGCAATAGGTACGTCAATCGGAATGTCCGACGAGCAGGACGGAACTCCAGCTCTCGCAGGTCTGGTATCGTGGCTCATGATTACGACCCTCCTATCAACCAACGCGGTCGCAATGTACACGGGTGTCGATGCAGCGAGTGTTCCGGCAGCTTTCGGAAGGATTCAGAACGCATTTATAGGAATTTTAGCGGGACTTATCGGAGCTACATGCTTCAACAAGTTCAAAGATGCTATGCCACCTGACTGGCTCGCTTTCTTCAGCGGGAAGAGATGCGTTGCTGTTGTTACGGCGTTCGTGTCGGCAATAGTTGCGGCGATACTCTATTACGTTTGGCCGGTGGTTTACGGTGCGCTTGAACGTTTCGGAATATCAATCGCGGAGCTTGGCCCTATAGGTGCGGGAGTTTACGGAATGTTCAACAGGGCACTGATTCCTCTCGGACTTCATCACGCTCTCAACGCTGTGTTCTGGTTCGACACAATCGGAATCAACGACTTGGGTAAATTCTGGGCGGGCACAGGCGAACTTGGTGTAACAGGAATGTATATGACGGGATTCTTCCCTGTTATGATGTTCGGACTCGTCGCTGGAGCTTACGCAATGTACAAAGAAGCCAAACCTGAGCGCAAAAATGTCGCAAAGAGCCTTCTTCTTGCAGGGTCATTCGCGGCATTCTTCACGGGAATAACAGAGCCTCTTGAGTTCTCGTTCATGTTCCTCGCACCTGGTCTCTATCTCATTCACTCATTGCTCACTGGGATTTGTATGACAGTCTGCGCTTATATGCCGGTTCGCTGCGGCTTCAACTTCAGCGCGGGTATGGTTGACTGGATACTCAGCTTCCGCGCACCTATGGCCGTTAATCCATGGCTGATTATCCCGATTGGAATTGTCGTTGCGTTGATATATTACGTTGTCTTCACGTGGGCGATTAGGACGTTCGACCTCAGGACTCCGGGCCGTGAAGATGATGACGATGACGCTATGATGCCTCCCGCTCAGGACGAACCTCACAAGGACGCGAAGAAGGATTACACGCACATGGCCGCTGTGATTCTTGAAGGGCTTGGAGGAGCTGAGAACCTGAAGGAGTTTGACTACTGCGCTACGAGGATCAGGGTAACGGTGAATGACGGTTCGCAGGTTGACGAGAAGAAGATAAAATCAGCAGGCATTCCCGGAGTAACGAGGCTCACGACAACGAATGTACAGGTTGTAATCGGCACGAGGGTACAGTTCGCGTATGACGCAATGAAGAGACTTGTTGAGGCAAGCAGGTAGGCAGAAAAACTTTCCGCTCTCTGAAAATTACGGAGGGCGGATTTTTTTACGGAGTGAACAATGAAGAACATAATCATAGAGAACGGAGCAATATTCAGACCTGACAACGAATTTCACAAGGGAACAATCGCAATCACAAACGGCCGGATATCGAACGAAATTCCAGAGGACGCTGAGAGAATTGACGCTGAGGGAATGTACGTCATACCCGGATTGACGGACATACATTTTCACGGCTGCATGGGTCATGATTTCTGCGAGGGTACACAGGAGGCTTTGAGAGCGATTTCTGAGTACGAGGCAATAAACGGGATAACGACAATCTGCCCGGCAACGATGACGCTTCCAGAGAATGAACTAACCCGAATCATGAGAGCTGCGAGAGATTTCAGCCGCAATAATCCCCAGCTTGTTGGAATAAACCTTGAAGGCCCATTCATCTCACACTCAAAGAAGGGCGCGCAGAATCCAGCGTACATAATCCCGCCTGACACGGCCATGTTAGGGAGGCTTCAGGAAGAATCGGGGGGACTTATACGAATTGCTACGGTTGCACCTGAGACTGAGGGTGCAATCTCATTCATCAGGGAAGCAAAGTCAACCGCAAGAATCTCAATCGCTCACACAGCTTGTGATTACGAGACAGCAAAGGAGGCGTTCGAGGCAGGGGCATCGCATGTAACTCACATCTACAACGCGATGAACCCAGTGAAGCACAGAGAGCCAGGCCCGATTATTGCGGCTTTAGAATCTGGGGCTATGGTTGAGCTTATCTGCGACGGGATTCACGTTCACCCCGCAGTAGTGAGAAGTACGATTAAGGCTTTCGGGGCTGACAGGGTGATATTCATCTCGGACTCTCTTGAGGCAACTGGAATGCCTGACGGTGAATACATGCTCGGGGGCTTGAAGTTCACAAAGAACGGGAGAAGGGCAACGCTTGAGGACGGTCTGACGATTGCGGGAAGCGTCGCAAATCTCATGGAGTGCATGAGGCGGGCTGTTCTCGAAATGGGTGTGAGGCTTGAGGTCGCTGTGAGGTGTTCGGCGGTTAATCCTGTGAAAGCGATAGGGCTTGAGGAGACTTACGGGAGAATTGAGGACGGAAGGGTTGCGAATATTGTTATAATGGACAAAGATTTAAGCCTTATGAACGTAATCAAAGAAGGAAGGTTGTTGTAATGAAGACAAGGAAGCTCCACAATATAACCGTGTCAGAGATTGGTATGGGCTGTATGGGATTCTCGCACGGCTACGGTGAATTGCCGACGGAAGATTATGCGGTCGAGGCAATAAGGAAGGCTCACGATTTCGGGTGTACCTTCTTCGACACAGCGGAAGTATACGGCCCTAACCTTTCAGAAACCGGCCACAATGAGCGCATAGTGGGAAGGGCAATAGCGGACTTCAGGGACGACGTAGTTCTTGCGACAAAATTCTTCATCACAGCGGAGGAAGTCAAGAAGGACGGCTCAGTTCTCGGAACTATAACGCGTCATTTGGAAGCCTCGCTGAAACGTCTCAACACTAACTACGCAGACTTGTACTATCTTCACAGGATAAGCCCTGATGTTCCGGTTGAGGAAATCGCGGAGGCAATGAGTACGTTAATCGGCGAGGAAGTCATACGGGGCTGGGGACTCTCGATGGTCAACGCCGAAATTCTCGGCCGTGCCAACAAGATCTGCCACGTCAGCGCGGTCCAGAACATCTACTCGATGATGGACAGGGATTATGAGAAGGCCGTAATTCCGTACTGCATGAAGAACGATATAGGCTTCGTAGCATTTTCGCCGACAGCAAGCGGTTATCTTTCGGGAAAGGTGAACGCTGACACGAAATTTGAGGGTGACGATGTTCGGAAATGGGTTCCTCAGATGAAACGCGAGAATATCATCGCCAACAAGCCGCTTCTTGATGTCCTGAAGGATTTTGCTGACAGGAAGAACGCAACAAACGCGCAGATTTCGCTCGCTTGGATGCTGAAGAAGTATGAGTGTGTTGTGCCTATTCCCGGCTCAAAGAATCAGGGTCGCATTCTTGAGAACTTGGGGGCTTGTAACGTGGTTCTTAGCGATGAGGAGTTCAAGGAGCTTGAGGAGGCTCTGGGGAAGATTACTATTCACGGCTCAAGGAAGGACATCAAATCACCGCGTGAGTATATCGACTAACATGACTGCGGGAGAGAGTCTGATGAAAAACTCCCTCCCGTTAATCTCCCTACTGACTCCAAACTCCTAACTTTGCCTGTCTTGCCTCGCTCTCGAATTTCCTGAACTCAGCCTCGTACCGTTTGTTGGGCTTTATGATCATGACCTTCGCGTAACCTCCAAGCAGCAGCCTCGCGTTGAACATGCTCTCACGGATTGAAGTCTCATCTATCGTCTTAGGGTTAGCAAGCCAAACATATGCAAGATGCCTGTTGTACCTGTCCTGCGGGTTAGAGTCATACTCAAGCCAAACACGCTTTCCGTTGAGAGACTCTTTCGTGAAGTTGCTGGCCTCCTTCCCGTAGAACTGAACCGGCTTATTAGGGTGAACAGTCTCAGGCGTATCAACTCCCAGCAGCCTCACGCGCCTTTCCTGACCGTCAACCTTAACCACCGCAGTATCACCGTCAACCGCCCTCACAACAATTCCTGCGACGAAATCCTGATTCCCCGTCTCATTTCCGGCATCGTTCAGGAACAGGCCCTCGCCGCCAATGAAGTAGGCCAATGCGGTGATGACGAGTATGATTATCGCTTTCTTTGGGCCGAGCTTTATAAGGTCATAGAGAGCGTCGGCACTGTTCTTCTTCCTTGCCATTTCCTAATCCCTCACTCTCACTCTTACGGTCGCGGCACGTTTCTTGCCTGACTTCTCCGTTACGGCCATGTACAAATCCGTGAAGCATGGTACAGCGTCATTCCGCCATTCTCCGCCGTTGAACGTGAAATCTATGTAGCCTTTCTCCTCGCTTACTTCCTCGCAATGAGACCACTTCCCGAAATCTGTATACGATGGCCCACATATGCACCCCGAAATATCCAGAGCGTCAGTGATTTCGCCGGCCTTTATCCTGACCTTGAAGGAATGCCCCTTGACCGCGTCAGTCAGAGCCTCGCCTGTAATTATTCCGAGTTCGCGGCAAATTTCATGCGTGAACTTTTCGGCCTCGTCGGAAAAACTCATCACAGCTCCCTCCATCATTGCCCTCGCTATGTCTGGACGGTTGCGGATCCTAAGCTCAAGCTGTGAGTCGAGGGGCGCAAATTTCTTCTCTTCCTGTTCCTCAAGCTCGATGACTTTCTTGTGAACTGTCTCGGCCTTCTCAGCGTAAAGAATGTTGCAGGCTGCCTGAATCTCCATTGCCCTGAACCATGCGTTATTGCGATAATCCAAATCCTCCGGCGTTGTCGAGAAATGTTCGGCAAGCGATGTGTCAGCGTCCTTCTCCTCGTAACCTTCAGGGTCAGAGAGGATCCCGAAGTACCACGCTATATACGGCGAGAAGCAGGGGCTTCCGAGTGCTTTGCGGATTATGATTCTGTCGGGGTTGTGGCGAATCTGGAATATCGAGCTTTCGAGAGTCTCAGCGTTGCAGATCGTTAGAGGCTTCTGGAAATGCGGGCTGTCCTGGGCGGCCATGTATGACGACGTGTCTTCAAAGTGAGTGCGGAGTATCTTCTTCAGCATGTCTATGTTGACGGGGTGAGCAGGCTTTATTGAGAACGGCAGAGGCTCCCATGTCTTCACGAGAAGCGGCGAAAGGTCAATGTCGAGAAGCATCTGGAACGCTCTGACATGGCGGTGAGTATTCTTCTCGTCAGCGTATGAATCATCAGCCTGATACACCTTCTTGAAGTCAAATGCTCCGTCCTCTGGTTTGTACCAGCCCCGTTTAATCGCGTACTCTACAAGTTCATTGTAGCCGTGAGCCTTTCTGTCTGGTTCGTGAATAGTGTAGTGGTTGGGGATTACTGCGACCTCATCATCTGGGACGCGCTGAATTGCGTAGTGCTTCCCGTGAACGATCTGCATCACAAAAATCTCGTCCTTGTCGGCGAAAGCATAGCTCCTTCCCGATGAAGCGTAACCATACTTGTCCACCAAGCGCGAGGCAATCTCTACGGCTTCCTTCGCGGTGTGCGCGCTTTCTGCGACTATCCGTCTCAATCCATAGCCTATTCCGCCGTCAGTGAGTTCCGGAGAATCTTCGCGGGATTTCTCGCAGTTGTTCGAGACTATTACGACACCATGACCGTTTACGAATGAGTCGCAGAATGATGGGCCAGGATTCTCGGGGTCGTAGTATTTTGCTTCGGCCCAGAAGAGGCTCGTTCGGTTTTCGGGGAGTTCAAGCTCGGCCATCGAAGGCTCAAACCGTGCCTTAGTGCCCGGGTGCCGCCTTAGCTTTCGTACGAGGTGGGTCTGCATTACGCAGCGTCCTGGAGCGTCTTCATTGTGAGCCACGAGGACTTCACCAGTTGCTGAAGCAGCTCGGCCTACGAGGACGGTCATACATGCGTGGGACTTCGAGGCCCGAAGAAAAACTGCGAGTGATAACGTGAATATTAACGCCGGAAAAATTATTGCCATGAATATTCTCCTGTGTGATATTTTATTCAGCCAACTATATCATATAATTATCACATTCAGTTTTAGGGAGCGTGAGTGTGCATTGGCAACGGACAAGATCGCAGACAATATTCTTCTTCCCGAACTTTACCAAAAGAAGAAGAAGCGTAAAAAGAAACTCAAGAAGCGCGGGGGCAGCTTTAAGCGGACACTGATAATGATATTCCTTGCTCTGACAGTGTCAGGAGTGCTTTTCTCATTCGCAGACATAGGCGGCAATATCGCGTTGAGCATCGCAAAGAGTCATCTCAGCAAGAATTTTGGCATCGAATTAACCGCAGAAAGCATTACCGGCAACCCGATACGAGGCTACACGATTCATGATTTCGCTCTTACCGACAAGATTACAAGCAGCGATATATTCTCGGCGGGATTTCTTTCAGCGCGTGTCAACCTTCCCGCACTTCTCACGGGAAATCTAAGACTCGCAGAAATCTCACTTGGCGGCATTAGCATGGACGTTGACCAATTCATCGCGTCCGTAAAGAACCTGGAACTTCCTCCAATATCCTCAGAGCCTCAAGTATCATTCATGGCCTCACCTGCTTTTGCTGATGAAGAAGTCGAAACACTCCCCAACATTCCGCTTGACCGTTTCAGCATTGTTGACAGTCGATTTTCCTCAAGGTTAATAGTCTTTGATGTCCGTGAAATTGCGGCTGACGTTCCTAATCTCAATGTCGATGTTGACGGGGCAATAAACGGTCTTCCATTGCGCGGGAAAATCAACATGGACAGTTTCACGATGATGAACCGCTCGGAGCTTTATCTAGGCGCTGGAATGATCATCGCTACGGGCGGTCTCAATAACGGGAAGCTCGATATTCACCTTTCCGCTGAAGATTTCGAGCTGAGTGAGTTAGCATCGCTTTACCCGGCAGTTCTTAACTCCGGGGACTTCGAGGGAAAAGCTGATTTCACGGCTGACATAATGGGCACTTCCGATAATCCGCGAATTTCCGGCTCTGTTGACTACTCTGGCACTAAGATTTACGGCTACCCCGTCGAAAGGGCAAGTGCCAATCTCCTTTACGCGGGAAACAGAATCTCAGTCACCAACATTCAGGCGAGCGCGTTCAATGTGCCTTTGCAGGGTGAAATCGCGGCGGCTTTCAGAACGAACCAGCCCGTCTCAGTGATGCTGAAACTTGACGGAAGCGAGGCATATCTTGACGGCTTGGACAAGATTTTGGGCATTCCGGAACTCAAGGCACTCAGCGGGAAAGTCGCACTCTTCAACGTGAACATAAGCGGGCCTGTTGACGCATTGAACGGCCTAGTGAACTTCAGCGCGCCGAGAATCGTATATGACGGAAGGGCTTTGACGGAAATTCGGGCTCAGATGAAACTCTCACGAAGCGACACGGCTAATGTTGACGGGAAATTCACGTTTGAGGACGCATCGGGCTATCTCAGCGGCAACGTAGCCTCAATCCTCACAACACCGAGAATGAACCTCACGGCAAAGATTGCTGACCTCGACATCAAGCGCATCGAGAGCATGATACCTGACGCGCCTCAGTACAAGCTGGACGGGAAGATCACTGCGAGTGTTACGTTGAAGGGTACAGCATCGAATCCAAACGTTGAGGGTGAGATAAGCAGCCCTGAGTTTTCCGGATGGGGTCAGAAAATCACGAAGCCCGCGGTCAATTTCTCGTTCTCGGGAAAGACTTTGACACTCCGCAAGACTGAAGGAACTCTAAACGGTATGCCAATAAGCGTAACGGGTAAAATCTCCGAGATACCATCATCAAATCCAAAGCTCGACATTAACGCTACAATGACGATGACATCAACAGCACTCAAAGCCTACGTTCCAGACATCGAGAGCTACGGCCTCAAAGGCACAATCAATGCCGGCCTCAAGATAGGCGGGGACATGGACAATCCTTCGGTCAATCTCGTTGCAACATCGCCGAACCTTCAGGCTATGGACATGATTACGGCCAAAGACTTGGAGCTCACGACAGCAATGGACGTTGATCTGCAGAACATCGAGAAGAGCGAACGAATCGCAGTTAACGTCTCCGCAAAATCCATAACGGCTGGAGGAATGACATTCACTGGGGCTAACGCGAACATCAGCAAGAACGGAGACTCAATCATACTCGGAGGCTTGAACGCAAGGAGCGGCGAAGGAACGATTACAGGTGCAGGGACAGCCTCAGTGTCAGGAAAATCACCGTTGGATTTCAGCTTCAAGTTCACAGATTTGGATCTATCTACATTGGCGGCATCATCTGGAGTTGACGTTAAGGGGAAAATGTCCGGCACTCTCAAAATCGCTGGGAAGAACGCTAATCCGGCCATGACTCTCACGGCTAACGTTCCGTCTCTAAATGCCGCAGGATTTTCGCTGAACAAAGTTTTTGCTGATGTTTCTGGGAACATGAGCAGCATCGCTCTGAAGAATGTACGCGCTGAAGTCGAGGGTTCAGAGATTACGGCGACGGGGAATGTTCAGGTTACGCCAGCCGTGAAGATCAACGTTACACTCAACGGGAAGAGCATAAACCTCGCCCAGCTTCTCCGTGAGTACCCGGCCATGAAAGGGAATATCTCAGGGCTTGCGGGGCTGAACTTCACTCTCAATGGCAGCGGCAAGAGCATCACCGGCAACGGTACGCTGACTGCTCCATCGCTGACGGCTTTCGGGCTGAAACTTTCGGACGTTAATCTCCCGCTGGCATATTCGGGGAACGATTTTTCGTCAAAAGGAGGAACTGCGAAACTCTACGGAGGAAACGCTAAGAACACTCTCACATTCAACATAGGCACGATGAAATTCACGGACGACATCGAGGCGAATGGCGTTGAGGTGAACGGGTTAATTCAGGACGTTTCGGGAGGCCTTGAGGGGAAAATCTCAGGGACTGGAAAGCTCACATTCCGCGTAACAGGTTCGGCAAAAGACAAAGTGTCATACAGCGGCAACGGGAATTTCTCGATGGGTCAGGGAGCTATAACGGGCTTCAAGTGGCTAGACCTCTTCACGAAAATCCACAAGTCAGACGGCCTCAGATATTCAAGCGTTAATGCGCCTCTCACGCTTCAGACAGGGAAGCTCATCATAAAGTCCGGAGCAATAGCGAACGCCGTGAAAGATGACGCTCTTTACAGGTACGCTAAACTTACGAGGGACGGTACGATAAATTTCAGCGGCGAGAAAATCACGATGGATTTCATGACCGAGAGCAGTGTGAACTACCAGCTCATCAACGCTATACAGGGCGGCACTAAGGGCGGAATCGAGGCGTTGCTGAAAGGCGGTGTATCTGGATTTCAGGAGAATGTCGCGGCGTTCCTGAAGGGTGGATTTTCGGAGGCTCAAAAGGTCGCATCAACGGGAGATTTCAGGACTGTAACGCTCAGGATTCACGGAAAGGCTGACTCTCTTGCGTTTTCTGGGCTGAAGATAGGCGAGTCGACACTTAAGGCTGACACTAAGACTGACGCAAAGCCTCAGACTCAGAAGCCGACGTTGCGCGAGCAGATTACGGAAAAGGCAAAGGAGGTCCTTCCTGAAGAAGTCAAGAAGACGCTCAACATTAAGACTGACACTAAGCCATCAACCACCGCACCCGTTAAGGCACCTGAACAGACTCAGAAGTCTCAAAGCACTACGAGGCAGAAGGTTGAGGACCGCGTGAAAGAGGAATTACAGAAAGGAATACAAAGAGGATTGGGGGAACTTTTCAAGAGATGAGATTATTACATGACCCTGTGAGATTACTGCTCACGATTCCAGCGTTGGTGTGGGCATTGTCGTTCCATGAGTTCTGTCATGGCCTTGCTGCCCGTCTTGTAGGCGACCGAACGGCTGAACGCTATGGGAGGCTCACGCTTAACCCGCTTGCACATTTCGACATTGTGGGGACATTGATGCTTCTCTTTGTGGGCTTCGGCTGGGCTAAACCTGTGCCGATAAACACGAGGTACTTCCGTCACCCAAGAATGGATTTAATCATCGTATCACTTGCCGGAGTCGCTGGGAACATTCTGACAGCGGTACTGTCGGTGCTGTTCCTGAGATTCTGCGGTGAATGGTGGTATGGCCTTACAGGAAGGGCAGGACTTACGGTAGTGATCCAGATGATAAACATAAACATGGGGCTTGCGGCGTTCAACCTGATACCGATACCTCCGCTTGACGGTTCGAGGGTGCTTGAGGCGTTCCTTCCGTATAAGTACATGGAGTATTACTACTGGCTTGAGCGTTACGGAATGATAATCCTGCTCGTTCTTCTCATGACGGGGATTGTAGATGTGATATTCGAGCCGATAATAAACCTTCTATGGATGCTTCTGCCATATTAGTGTGATATTATCATGCTAGTAATCAAAAAATTTTCACGAAGGAAGGAATTTTCTACAAATGCCGGAAAAGAAAGGCAAGGCTGTACTCGCCTACAGCGGAGGACTTGACACATCAGTCGCAGTAATGTGGCTCACTGAACAGGGATATGACGTTATAACAATGACTGCTGACGTAGGACAGAAGGACGTTGACCTTCAGGCGGCAAAGTCAAAGGCACTCCACAGCGGGGCAATCAAAGCCTACATATTCGACCTCAAGAAGACGTTTACCGAGAACTACGTTTACCCAGCGTTACGCGCAAACGCAATGTATCAGGGAACGTACCCTCTTGTCTCAGCATTATCACGCCCGTTAATCGCAAAGACACTCGTCGACATCGCCAACAAGGAAGGCGCAGTTGCCGTAGCTCACGGCTGTACAGGAAAGGGACAGGACCAGGTCAGAATCGAAGTCTGCGCTACAGCACTCAACCCGAAAATTAAGGTCCTGGCACCCGTTAGAGACTGGCATTTCACGCGCGAGGCCGAGATCGAGTACGCCAACAAGCACGGTATACCCGTCCGCGCAACAGCATCATCACCCTACAGCACCGACGATAACCTTTGGGGACGCTCCATCGAATGCGGAATGCTCGAAGACCCTTGGAACGAGCCTCCAGAGGACGCATACGAGATGACATCGAACCCTCTCGAAGGCCCGGACGCTCCCGAATTTGTGGAGATTGACTTTGAGGGCGGCATACCTTCAGCTTTGAACGGCGAGAGAATGCACGGTGTCGAACTCATTCAGAAGCTCAACAAGATTGCGGGAAAGCACGGAATCGGACGCATCGACATGATCGAGGACAGGCTTGTGGGCTTCAAGTCCCGCGAGGTCTATGAGTGCCCAGGCTCAACGGTGCTTCTTGCGGCACACAGGGCTATGGAGACTTTGACGCTCGACAAGCAGGTTTTGAAGACGAAGCGCGAACTTGAGGTCAGATTCGCCGAGCTTACATACGAGGGCTACTGGTTCTCACCTTTACGCGACGCAATCAACTCATTCATGAACGACACTCAGCGTTACGTCAACGGCACTGTGAAGATGAGGCTCTTCAAAGGTCAGTGTGTTGTTCGAGGAATGAAGACGGCAAAGAGCATCTACCGCCATGACCTTGCGACATACTCAGAGGGTGATACTTTCGACCATTCGGCAGCGGTTGGATTCATCAACATCTGGGGACTTCCTGTCAGGACATGGACATCGACATGGCCGCGCCAGGACGAGGCTGAAATTCCCATCGAGGCATAAGTGATGAAAGGCGGCTCTGTAGTTTGCAGGGCTGCTTTTTTTGTGAACTTTGGTAGAATATTGGTCTGACTTATGCAGAAATAAGGAGTGATTTGATTGCA
Organism: uncultured Fretibacterium sp.; assembly: GCA_937915755.1. Classification (GTDB taxonomy): domain Bacteria; phylum Synergistota; class Synergistia; order Synergistales; family Aminobacteriaceae; genus JAFUXM01. The sequence continues at coordinate 16,194 of CALGGR010000131.1, forward strand.
GAAAAGTTTGTTCGAGAACTTCATCGGGAAACAGATCGAGCTTTTCATGGCTCCAAACATGCCGGTAGCCTCTGGGATCTTGGAGGCATGTGATGATGACTTTATCGTTATCGGCGATGAAGTATGGTCGTATAAAGCAATCTTGGGAATAAGGCCGGCTAGAACTTCAACAATACCTTTAGGCAGCATTACAGCCATAGAGAAGGAAGTATCTCCTCAGCCTGCTGTCACGAAAAAAGAGAAAGAGACCGAAACAGTAAAACCTCAGCCTAAGTTTCAAGAAAAACCCAAAGCACCTGAAGCCTCAGATCCTTTAAGCGTTCCAGTTACGACAGAGGAAGTAAAGCCAGAAGCTAATGATAACGAGAAGCAGACGGAGATAGTAATTCCTGACCGTGAATTTACAGGAGTACTGACTGAGTATTTCGAGAACAGGCACTGGGGATTTATTGAGTCCGATGAAGTTATTAAAGCAGGGATTCCCTTGCGTGACGGCAAAAAGGTCTTTGTTCATCTTAACCAGATAACTGACACGGATTTACGCAAGAAGTTGATGACAGATGCCCCCGCAAACCCGAATGTCAGTGTCGTCTTCAAGCTTATACGTAAACAGGATGGTGTTGCTGCCGACGATGTTAGAAAAGACCCTAACGCTAAAGACAACCTTCATGTAGCGATTGCTGACATTATCGCTCATCAGACTGATGCCGGGCCTCAACCCGAAACTGGCGAGATCGATTACTACCGACGCTACGAGAATCCCCCCTACGGAAAAATTCGTATAACAGGAAATCAGCTCCTCCACTTTGAGGACATCGACGTTATTGATCCTGTTCTGGCAGTGTTCCTTGAGGTCTCGCCGTCAGCTGAGGGTCAGGCCGTGAAATTCATCAGGAAGGCAGGCTCAAAAGGCAGAGTAAGAGCCACGAACGTTGAAGCTGCAACCCCGTTTCCTGATGATAAGCTCGAAAGCTGGAAGGATTTAATTGAGAAGGCAAAGAAGCGTATGCAGCAAGAGGCATAAAGGACTAACGGCAGCTCTGGAAGATTCCGGGCTGCTTTTTCATACAGAAAGGAAGGATTATAGCAATGAGGAAAGTTTTTGCACTGTTGCTTTTGCTTGTTACAGCTGGAATGTCGTCAGCGGAAGATTTCACCCCGTGGAATCTCAACGAGAGGATTCACCCAGACCTCAAAGATGGCTTCATGGCCATGCCGGAAATGACCATCACCGCCGAACGCAGCGCGTATTTTGTCAGCTTTGTGGACGGCTATGAGGATATCCTGACGCCGGACAGCCTGCATACGCTGACGCCGGAGCAGATCGCTTCTGTTTCGGATGACGGCAACGATGCGGAAACCGGTGTGCAGGGACAGGCCATCGGCAAGCTGATTGGCGATTACGAATGGTATATCGTCGGCGTGTTCGATAACCGCAAGCTGCGGCTCTCGGAGGGCGACACCGCCACCGTGGCGCTGGCGCAGGCCGGCGCCTTCGCGGACATACAGGAGTCCTTCGACATCGCCTACACCGACGAGCGCTCCGACTACGCCAGCGACGAGCAGTTCGCCAATTTCCGCCCGCTTTCGGGAGGGTCGGTGCGGG